>CAYWTK010000009.1:2069-53091 GCA_964460895.1 uncultured Opitutaceae bacterium | reverse complement strand
GCGCCGAGCAGGCGGGCGACGTAGCGTTCCCAGGCGCGCGCGGCGGGCGTGACGCGGCCGGCCTTCTCCGCGGCGCGGAGCAGCGGCTCGACGCGGCGCAGCTGGGCGCGCAGGTCGACGAGCGCGTGGGTGATGACGTGCACGCTCGGCTGGTCGCTGTTGGGGAAGGTGGCGGTCTCGTGGTTCTCCAGCGCCGCGACGAGGCCGGGCAGCACGACGCGGTAGAGCCCGAGGGCGAAGGCGAACTCGTCGGGCGCGTGCGGCAGCTCGTCGACCAGCGTCACGAACGCGGCGTCGGCGGGCTTCTGGAAGGCGGGCGACTGGATCTCGCGCAGGCGCAGGTAGAGCGCGTTGACGTGCTGCGAGAACTCCCAGAGCGAGCGGCCGAACTCGCACTTCAGCTCGAACGTCCCGGCGCGCGGCAGCCAGCCCGCGAGGTGGAGCATGGCCTCGTGCTCGAGGTAGCGGTAGTTGTTCAGCAGGCGGCGGTTCGCGTCGATGTCGATCGCGGCGGCGGCGCGGACGGGGCGGCGCGCGGCGGTCGGGCGGGCGGAGCGGGGGGCGGCGGGGCGGCGCATGGCGGGACGGTTCAGGCGGTGACTTGCGCGCAAGCGACGCGCGCGCCGCCGGCGTCGGCGGACGCGAGCGCGGCCAGGTTGAAGCGCAGGGTCTGGCGGGCCTCCTCGAGGCTGCAGAGGCGGGCGGGCTTGCCCTCGGTCAGGTCGAGGAAGCGGTTGGCCTGCTCGATGAAGCCGGCGTCCCGCTCGGCGGGCGGCACGTCGTGCCAGGTCCACTGCTTCTCGCCGAGCCGGTAGACGCCCCAGCGGTGGTTGTGCAGCTCGATCTTCACGCTGCCCGCCGCGGCGTTGAACTGGAGCGTGGACTCGTTGGGGGCCTGGAACTGGTTGAGCGTGTAGTTGACGAGCGTGGCGCCGTGGCGGGCGCTGATATGGACGGTGTCCTCGACCGTCACCTCGGGCAGCACCTGGTGCGCGCAGTCGCAGAGGACGCTGTCGGTCGGCCCGAGCACGCTCTCGACCCAGTTCACGATGTGGGTGAGCGCGTCCTGGATCGCGCCGCCGCCGAGCTTCCGGTCGCGGTAGTAGGTCTTGAAGTAGGGGACCGTGTGCGCGGGGCGCCCGGCGGGGAAGTACTGGCCGCTGGTGCTCGTCGCCTGCATGACCGGACCGAGCTCGCCCGTGCGCAGGAAGTCGCGCGCGGCGCTGAGGAGCGGGAGGACGTGCAGCACGTAGGCGACGGCCGAGCGCCGGCCCGAGGCGTCGCGGGCGCGGATGAGGTCGTCGACCCCCGCGAGCGTGACGGAGAGCGGCTTCTCGACGAGCACGTGGTGGCCGGCCTGCAGCAGCTCGGTGGCGATCGGCACGTGGAGGTGGGCCGGCGTGCAGACGACGACGGTGTGGAAGCGGCGGGCGCGGACCGCCTCGCGCCAGTCCGTGTGGGTGTCCACCCCGTAGGTCGCCGCGAGGGTGGCGAGCAGCGTTGGGTTGGCGTCGCACGCGGCCACGCGGGCGCGGCCGGTCTTCTGGAAGCAGCGCAGATGGCGCTCGCCAATGCTGCCGCAGCCGATAATCAGGACGTCGTGCATTTCGCCGGATGTGAGGGGAGATGGAGCGTCGGGCTCCGCGCGTCGGGCGAAGCGGCCGATTTTAGGGTTTATCTTTCTGTATACAGCGGTACTCCGTCCGAACATGAAGAGTGTCAACACCGATGTTGCCTACGACTACATCCGTAAGCGGATTCTTTCCGGCGAGTTCCCGCCGGGTCACGCGCTGTTGACCGAGACGCTGGCCGGCGAGATCAAGGTCAGCCGCACGCCGATCCGCGACGCGCTGCGCAAGCTGGAGACGGATGGCCTCGTGACGATCCGGGCCCACCTCGGCGCGAGCGTGAAGAAGATGAACATCGCGGAGTTCCGCGAGATGTCCGACCTCCGGCTCGCGCTGGAGAGCCACGCGGCCGGGCTCGCGGCGCGGAACCGCACGGACGACGACCTCGTGGAGATGGAGTACGCCCTCGAGGCGATGAAGACGCTCACCAAGCGCATCATCGCCTCGGACAAGGAGCAGCCGTTCCTTTCCGAGCTGATGAAGGAGGACATCCGCTTCCACATCGCCATCATGGAGGCGGCGAAGAACGACCTGATGAAGCGGGAGATCCTGCGCCTGCACCTCCTGCATCGCGTGGTCTCGGGTCCGGCCGGCAACAAGATCCCGCCCGTGCCCAAGACGCAGTCGGATGCCCGGCGCAAGGAGGTCCTGGCGAAGCACGAGGACATCTTCCTGGCGATCAAGCGCGGCGACGCGGCCGCCGCCAAGCGCGAGATGGAGTTCCACCTGCAGGAGCTGATCGACCACAACCTCCGCCTGCTGTCGCGGGCCGAGGCCGGCGTCCTCGCGCGCGAGCTCTCGCCCGAGGAGCTGCTTTACAGCACCCAGCGCTGAGGCGCCGGCGGAGGCGGCGGGGCGGCCCCGCCGGGGACGGCGCGCGCCTCGGCGGCGGATCCGGAGGGCGCGATAAGTGTTGACAGGCGTAGGCGAGCGTATGGCCTTGTATACATTGGTTCGTCTATACCCCTTATTCGAACCAAGTCACCTAATGACCACTATGAATCGTAACGTCACCTGCGGGTGGCGAGGTTTGGCTTCGTGTGCGGCTTTCTTGGCTGCCACCGTGATGGGTCTGGCTCAGTCGGCTCCGGCCGAAACGACGACGGACGAGAAAGGCAGCGTCGTGCGCCTCTCGAAGTTCGAGGTCGTGACAACGCAGGACAAGGGCTACGTCGCGAACAACTCGGCGACCGGCTTCAAGACCAACCAGGAGCTGATCAAGATCCCGCAGTCCGTCACGGTCGTGACGCGCGACCTGATCGACGACATCGGGGCGACCAGGAGCTCGGATGTGATGCAGTTCGCGGGAGCCTCGCAGTTCTACCGCGGAGAGTCCTTCCGCCTGCGCGGCGCCCGGGTGCTCAACGCCTACATGGACGACGCGATCGAGAACGTCCCGTACAGCGACAATGTGAACATCGACTCCTACGAGGTCATCCGCGGCCCGGCGGGCGTGCTCTACGCGAACGCCGGCCTCGGCGGCGTGGTCCTCAAGTCGACCAAGAAGCCGCTGCCCTACAACTTCCGCCGCGTGAACTTCTCGTTCCGCGACTACGGCGAGTTCCGGAGCGAGCTCGACGTCTCCGGCCCCGCCGGCGACATCGGCGAGGCGAAGATCGGCTACCGCTTCGTCGCGGCCTACCAGGGCGGCGACCACTACCTCAAGAACGTGGACGACGACCGCGTCGCGATCCACCCGACGCTCTCCGTGCAGCTGAAGAACACCACGGTCCGCTTCGCCCTCGACTACGTCGACATCGACAGCATCGCCGGCGGCCAGAACTTCGTCCTTCCGAACGGCACGCTCTACACGGGCGCCGGGCGCGACGAGGGCTACTACCCGAAGGGCATCATGGAGAACCACAAGCAGCAGCGCGAGCGCATCGCCATCCTGCAGCGCCTCTCCGACAACTGGGAGTCCAAGACCTCCATCTCGCACCTGAAGTACGTCCGCCAGGGCACGAACCTGCTCCCGTTCTCCCTCGATCTGCAGGCCAACACCTTCACGCTGTTCGCGCGCCGCAACTACCAGCGGCAGGAGAACTGGGTCCTCAACCAGGACTTCCTCGGCAACTACCACATCGGACCGGTCGCGAACCAGAGCGCCGCGGGCTTCACGCTCACGGACGAGTACAACCGCGCCGCGTTCCTCAACGCGAACGGCGCGACCACCGGCCCGATCACCGCGCCGCTGTTCGGCGTCGCCGGCCGCCAGACGTTCAACATGGCCAACCCGCAGATGGATTCGGTCGTCGTCCCGAGCTTCGCCTCGTACGGCAGCCCGTCCGCGGTCGGCAGCTGGACCAACAACCGTCGCTCGACGTACTACTACCAGCACCAGGCCGAGATCATCCCGAACCGGCTCATCGTCGTCGGCGGCCTGAGCTACGCGACCCTGCAGATCAACGACGTGCCCGCGGTCTTCGCCCGCAACACGGCCGGCGGCACGCGCGTCGTCAACTTCGAGGAGAACCTCCACCGCTACGGCATCGTGCTCAACGTCACCAAGGAGATCGCCCTCTACGCCCTCGATTCCACGACCTTCTCCCCGCAGAACAACAGCAACACCCGCGACATCAACGGCGTGCTGCTGCCGGCCATGGTCGGCGAAGGCACGGAGTTCGGCATCAAGACCGCGCTCATGGACGGGAAGTTCTCGGCCACCCTGTCGTTCTTCGACATGAGCCTGACGAACGTCGCGGTGCTGCAGGCGGGCCTCAGCCCCATCACCGGCCTGGGCTACTTCACCGCCGCGGGCAGCCAGACGCAGAAGGGCTGGGACGCGACCCTCAGCTACTCGCCCACGCCCAACTGGCAGATCATCGCCACGGCGTACGACGGCACGGTCAAGGACCAGAACGGCGCGATCCTGAACAACACCTACGACAGCCTGTACAGCTTCTTCACCCGCTACCAGTTCACCGACGGCTCCCTCAAGGGCCTCAGCATCGGCGGCGGCGGCAGCAAGACCGGGGGCAACTACTTCACCACGCCGGGCAGCTACGTCTTCCCCACGGGCGTGACCCCGGGCCCGATCACGCTGGAGTCGGTGTGGAACGCCAACCTCTTCGCGTCGTACCAGTACGGCAAGAACTGGACCTTCCGCCTCAACATCGAGAACGTCCTCGACGAGACCTTCGCGCTCGGCGCCCAGAGCCCGCTGTTCGTGGACATGAGCCCGCCGCGGAACTTCCAGTTCTCGGCGTCCTACAAGTTCTGACCGGAGTCCCCGAACCCCATCCTCGCCCCTCCTCGCGGAGGGGCGGGACCTCTTGAACGAGGGGAAGTCGCGGCCACGCGGCTTCCCCTCTTCTCCATCCGCCTACGCCCCGGCGGCCCCGCATGAAGATCACCGCGGTCCGGACCCACCTGCTCACGACCCAATGGGTCGACGATCCCTCGTTCCCGAACTCGGCCCACGCCACCGCGATCCTCCGGATCGAGACCGACGGCGGACTCGACGGGCTGGGGGAGTGCACCTGGGGCTACTTCGCCCCGGACGCGGTGCCGGCGATGGTCGACTATTTCGCGCCCGTGCTCATCGGCCGCGATCCGCTGCAGGTCCTCGAGGTCACGCGGGCGCTCTGTGACGATTCGGTCTGGTGGGCGCGCTCCGGCGCGGGGCGCAGCGTCATCAGCGGCCTCGAGCTCGCCCTCTGGGACCTGAAGGGCAAGGCGCTCGGCGTGCCCGTCTACCAGCTGCTCGGCGGCAAGGTCCGCGACCGCATCCCGGTCTACGCCTCGGGCGGACCGGCGCTGTGGCCGGTGGAGGACACGGTGCGCAAGATCGCGTACTACGCCGAGCGCGGCTACCGCGCCGCGAAGCTCTCGACCGGCCTGTTCCGGATGCCGCTGCCCGCCGCGGACCGCCAGGCGCGGCTGGATCCGGTGAAGTTCGCCCACGCGGAGAAGGTGGCGGTGCTCGAGGGCGTCTTCGCGCGCCTGCGCCGCGAGTTTGGCGCTTCCATGGACCTGGCCATCGACGGCCACCAGGGCGGCGTGCCCAACCCGATTCCCGTCAGCGAGGCCGTGGCCATCGCGGAGGCGCTCGCCCCGCACCGGCTGCGCTTCTACGAGGAGCCGCTCGCCTACACCAACCTCGACGGCTACTGCGAGCTGCGCGCCCGCTCGCGCATCCCGATCGCGGGCGGCGAGAGCCTCTGCGGCCTCGACCAATTCCACCCGCTGATCACCCGGCAGGGCGTGCACCTCATCCAGCCCGACCTCGGCTTCGTCGGCGGCCTGCAGGAGACGATCCGCGTCATCCACCACGCCGAGGCCTTCAACCTCGGCACCGCGATCCACACCGGCGCCTCGATGGGCCCCTCGCTCGCGGCCTCTTGGCACCTCGCCGCCGCGTCGCACTCGGTCGACTGGCTCGAGCATGTGCTCGCGGCCAAGTCGATCCAGGACGCCATCCTGCTCGACCCCTTCACCGTCAGCGAAGGCACGGTCGGACTGCCCTCCGCCCCCGGGCTCGGGGTGCGGCTCACGCCCGAGATCGTCGCCCGATTCTCCTTCAAGCCCGACTCCGGCGAGCGCACCTGACCGATGCGGCTGCTCCTCAACACCGTCTTCCGCTTCGACGCCGGCCACCGGGCCGCGCTCGAGGCCGCCTGCCCGGGCGTCGAGCTCGCGGAGGCCAACGCCGCGCCCGACCAGCTCGACGGCGCGGAGGTCGACGTCCTCGTCACCGAGCAGGTCCCGCGCAACCTCGCCGCCTGGCCGCGCCTGCGCTGGGTCCAGCTGCTTTCCGCCGGTTCGAACCAGCTCGTCGGGCATCCGATCCAGCAGACGCGCATTCCGGTCACGACGGCGAGCGGCACCCACGGCGTGCCCATCGCGCAGTACGTCACCTGGGCCGTCCTCACGCTCGCGCACCGCATGCCGCAGGTGCTGCAGTACCAACCGACCCAGCGCTGGCCCGACCGCCTCTCCCTCGCGGGCCGGCCGCTGCCGGGCCGCACGGTCGGCATCATCGGCTACGGCAGCATCGGCCGCGAGTGCGCCCGCCAGCTCGCCGCGCTCGGCCTGCGGGTGGTCTGCCTCAAGCGCGACCCCGCGGCGCGCCGCGACGAGGGCTACAACGCCTGGCCGGGCACGGGGGATCCCGAAGGGCGCATCCCCGCGGCCTGGTACGGCCCGTCGCAATTGGAGGAGTTCCTGCCGCAGTGCGACGTCGTGGTCGTCACCGTGCCCAGCACCCCGCGGACCGAGGGGATGCTGGGGCTGGACCAGCTCTCGCGGATGAAGCGTTCCGCCCACCTCGTGGTCATCTCTCGCGGCGGCATCGTCCCGGAGCCCGTGCTCGCCGAGGCGCTGCGCACCGGCGTCCTCGCCGGGGCTGTCATCGACTGCTTCGTGAAGGAGCCCCTGAACGGCCCGCACGAGCTGTTCACCACCCCGAACCTCGTCATGACCCCGCACATGTCGGGCGTCTACGAGGGCTTCTGGGACCTGATGGTCGGACTCCTCGCCGAGAATCTCCGCCGCTTCCGCGGCGGGGAACCGCTGCTCAACCCGGTCGACCACCGCCTCGGCTACTAGTCCTTCTCCCCTTCGCCCCATGATCCTCGACACCCTCGCCAACCACGCCCAGTACGCCGCCGTCTCGCCACGCTTCGCGCGGGCCTTCGCTTTCCTGCAACAGCTCCCCGCCGACGCCGCGATCGGGCGGCACGAGATCGACGGCGAGGAGATCTACGCCTTCGTGCAGTCGCACGCCACCAAGCCGGTCGCCGAGAAGAAGTTCGAGGTGCACCGCAAGTACATCGACATCCAGTACATGGTGCGCGGGCGCGAGATCATGGCGTGGGCCCCGCTCGCGAGCCTCGGCGCGCCGTCCATGGCGTTCGACGCGTCGATGGACGCCGCGCTCTACCCGTTCCCGGACCACGCGGTCCACGTGCCCGTGGTCCCGGGGCAGTTCGCGGTCTTCTTCCCGGAGGACGGCCATGCGCCCTCCTGCGCCTGGGGCGAACCGGCCGAGGTCCTCAAGGTCGTGGTCAAGGTGATGGTATGAATCCGCGCCTCCGCGGTGCCGTCGCCGCGGCGCTGCTCGCCGCCGTCCTGGTTCCCGTGCACGCCAAGATCGACCGCGACAAGATCGGGCTCAGCGCCGCCCTCGACCGCTCGCTCGCCCCGGCGCTGCTGCCGGTGGCCGACGTCGCCGGCCTCCCGCGGATCCTGATCATCGGCGACTCCATCTCGATCGGCTACACCCGCGAGGTGCGCGCGCGGCTCGCCGGCCGCGCCAACGTCCACCGGCCGCCCGACAACTGCGGGCCGACCGTCTGGGGACTCGAGCAGTTGGACGGCTGGCTCGGCGCCGGCCCGTGGGACGCGATCTACTTCAACTTCGGCCTGCACGACCTGAAGTTCATGGACGCGAACGGCACCTACATCGTGCCGGGTCCGCAGGACCGGCCGCTGGCCTCGCCGGAGGAGTACGCCGCGAACCTCCGCGAGATCGTCGCCCGGCTGCGCCGCACCGGCGCGCGGCTGGTCTTCGCCACCACCACGCCCGTGCCGGCCGGCACCGTCGGCCGCGTCGCGGGCAGCGAGCTGGCCTACAACGCCGCGGCCGTCGCAGTGATGCGCGAGGCCGGGGTCGCGATCGACGACCTCCACGCCTTCGCCACCGCGCGCCCGCACCTGATGCGGCCGAACAACGTCCACTTCACCCCCGAGGGCTGCGCGGCGCTGGGCGACCACGTCGCCGCCACGCTCGCCTCCGTCCTGCCGACCCCGAAGCCATGAGCACCACCGACCCGACCGCCCCCGCCATCCTCGCCACCGCCGTCGTCCCCTGGAACGAACGCTTCGAGTTCGAGGAGGCGCGCTTCCGCCGCCAAGTGCACACCCTCGCGCGCGAGCTGACGCGCGACCTCTACGTCTTCGGCACCGCCGGCGAGGGCTACGCCGTCACCGAGACGCAGTACGACGAGATCTGCCGCGCCTTCTGGGCCAGCGCGCAGGAGTGCGGCGCGAACCCCATGGTGGGCCTCATCTCCCTGTCGCTGCCCACGGTCGTCGCGCGCATCGAGCGGGCGCGGGCGATGGGCTTCCGGCTCTTCCAGCTCTCGCTGCCGTCGTGGGGCGCGCTCAACGACCGCGAGGTCGACCGCTTCTTCGCCGAGACCTGCGGACGCTTCCCGGACTGCCGGTTCCACCACTACAACCTGATGCGGACGAAGCGGCTCCTGACCTCCGTCGAATACCGCCGCCTCGCCGCCGCCCACCCGAACTTCATCGCGGTCAAGAACAGCACGACGGACCCCGCGGTGATCGCGGACCTGATGACGCTCACGCCGCGGCTCCGCTTCTACATCACCGAGATGGGCTACGCAATCGCCCGCCGGACCCACGACGTCGGGCTGCTCATCTCCCTCGCCTCGATCAACCCGGAGCGGGCGAAGCGCTTCGTGGCGGGGGACGATGCGCAGCGCGCCGCGGACCTCGAGGAGCTCAAGCTCGTGCTCGCCGGCCTGAAGCTCGCCGGCGACCGGTTCCACATCGACGGCGCCTTCGACAAGATGCTCTACCGCGTCACCGACCCGGATTTCCCGCTCCGCCTCCTGCCGCCGTACGCGCACGCGACGGAGGAGGACTTCGCCCGTTTCCAGGCCGCGATCCCCGCCGGCTGGCGCCGGCAGGGAAGGGGCTGAGGCATGGACGCGACCCGATTCGCCGGCCAGGGGGCGGTCGTCACGGGCGGGGCCTCGGGCCTCGGCCTCGCCATCGCCCGCCGGCTGCGGGCGGAGGGCGCGCGGGTCGCGCTCTTCGACCGCGACGCGGCGGGGCTCGCCGCGGTCGCGGCCGGATTCGGTCCCGGGCACCGGGCGGTCGCGGTCGACGTGACCTCCGAGGCGGAGGTCGCCGCGGCCGTCGCGGGCTTGGCGGACTGGGGGACGGCCGACCTGCTCGTGAACGCGGCGGGCATCACCGGCCGGACCAACCTCAAGGCGCACGAGGTCACCCTCGATGACTTCGAGCGCGTGCTGCGCGTCAACCTCGTCGGCTGCTTCGTCACCTCGAAGCTCCTGCTGCCCGCCATGCTGGCGCGCGGCTACGGGCGCGTCCTGCACATCGCCTCCATCGCCGGCAAGGACGGCAACGCCGGCATGGCCGCCTACTCGGCGTCGAAGGCCGGCGTGATCGGCCTGACGAAGGCGCAGGGCAAGGACTACGCCGGCACCGGCGTCACGGTCAACGCCCTCGCCCCCGCCGTCATCCGCACGCCGCTGGTCGACGCGCTGCCGCCGGCGCAGGTCGAGTACATGACCTCGCGCATCCCGATGGGGCGCTGCGGCACGCTCGATGAGGTGGCGGCGACCGCGGCGTTCATCCTCTCGCGCGAGGCTTCCTTCACCACCGCCTTCACCTACGACCTCAGCGGCGGCCGCGCCGTCTACTGAGCCCTCCCCCGCCATGACCATCACCGACGTCCGGACCACGCTGCTCACCGGCCCCTGCACCAACGACCCGTTCCTGAGCGAGGCGCGGAAGCGGCGCAGCGCCGCGTTCATCGAGATCATCACCGACGGGCCGCTGGTCGGCATCGGCGAGACCTACGCGGGCTACTTCTGCCCGGAGGCGGTCCCGGCCATCGTGGAGTTCTTCAAGCCGATCCTCGTCGGCCAGACGGTGGACGACATCCCCGAGCTCTGGCGGCGCATGTACCACTGCGGCAACTTCTGGTGCCGCGTCGGCCTCGGCGCCTCGGTCATCAACGGCGTCGAGGCCGCGCTGTGGGACCTCAAGGGCAAGCAGGCCGGCCTGCCGGTGCACGCCCTCCTCGGCGGCGCGCGGCACGCGCGGCTCCCCTGCTACGCCACCGGCGGACCGGCGAACTACCCGAAGGACCGGCTGGCGCGGAAGATCGACCACTACTTCTCGCTGGGCTTCCGCGGCATCAAGGTGGCGACCGGCAGCCGCGACCCGGAGAAGGGCTGGTACACGCCGATGACGCCCGCGGAGGCGGCCGACTTCGAGGCGGACAAGGTGGCCTTCATGCGGCGGCACGCCGGCCCCGACGCCTGGCTGATGCTCGACGGGCACATGGGCAACAGCCCGGGCGAGACGTGGACGGTGGAGATCGCCATCGCCGCGGCCAAGGCCGTGGAGCCGTTCGGCCTCTTCTTCTTCGAGGAGCCGCTGCACTACACCGACCCGTGGGGCTACGCCGAGCTCTGCCGCGCGACGACGACGCCGATCGCGGGCGGCGAGTGCCTGACCGCCTCGTACGAGTGGCGGGTGTTCGCCTCGCAGGACAGCTTCGACATCGGCCAGCCCGACGCCTCCTACACCGGCGGCATGCTCGAGTGCATGGCGGTCGCCCGGATGATGGCCGAGCGCGGCCGCCAGATCGCGACGCACGCCTGGGGCGCGGGCGGCTCGCTCATGCAGAACATCCACTTCGGCTTCGCCGCCGCCAACACCTGCATGCTCGAGGTGCCGCCCGACTACGCCGGGCTCCATGCCGACGTCATCGACGGCGGGCTGGTGATGCGCGACGGCTACGTGCTCCCGCCGGACCGGCCGGGCTTCGGCGTGGTGCTGACCGACGAGATCAAGCGCCGCTACCCGTTCCAGCCCGGCAGCGGCGAGTTCAACAGCGTCCCGGGCAAGGTCCTGCGCGATTGAGCCGATGAAGGTCATCGTCGACATCCCAGTCGAGCCGGCCGCGCTGGAGGCCCTCCGCCGGACCACGCGCCACGAGTTCCTCGTCGTCGACCCGCCGGGGGAGGCGGCGCGCGCGCTGCCCGAGGCGGATATCGCCGACGCCGACGCGCTGCTCTGCACGATCCCGCCGTCGAACCACGCGGCGATGCGGCGCTGGCGCTGGGTGCAGGTCGCCTCGAGCGGCTACACCCAGCTGTTCGGCCTCGACCTCCCCGCGCGCGGCGTGGTCGCCACCAACTGCCGCGGCTGCTTCGACGTGCCGATCGCGGAGTGGAACATCGCGATGATGGTCAACCTCGCGCGCGACGTCCGGCGGATGATCCGGAACCAGGAGGCCGCGGTCTGGGACCGGTCCGCCGTCTTCCAGCGCGAGATCCGCGGCCTGACGCTCGGGCTCTGGAGCTACGGCGGCCTCGCGCGCGAGACCGCCCGCCTGGCCAAGCAGATGGGCCTGCGGGTGCACGTGCTCAGCCGCGGCGGCGTCGGCCCGCGGGGCGACCAGTACGCCGTCGCGGGCACGGGCGACCCCGACGGGACGCTGCCGGACCGCGTCTTCCGCGCGGGCGAGGAGGGCGACTTCCTCGCCGGGCTCGACTTCCTCGTCGTCGCGATGCCGCTGACGCGGCAGACGGAGGGCCTGATCGGCGAACGGGAGCTGCGGGCGCTGCCGCCGCGCGCCTTCCTGCTCAATCCCGCGCGGGGCGCGATCGTCCAGGAGGCCGCGCTGCTGCGGGCGCTGGGCGAGGGCTGGATCGCCGGCGCGGCGCTCGACACGCACTACCGGTACCCGATGCCGCCGGAGCACCCGCTGTGGCGGTTCCCGAACGTCATCTTCAGCCCGCACATCTCCGGCTCGAGCCTCAGCCCGCACTTCCGGACGCGGCTGTGGGACATCGTCGCGCAGAACATCGGGCGCCTCGACGCGGGACGGCCGCTGCTCAACGTCGTCACTCCGGCGCAGCTCGCCGGCGAGTGAATCGCTGGTGCGCGCGATGTGATGCCGATCGTGGACTTGTTCGGCTCTGTAGGGGCGGACCTTGCGTCCGCCCGCGTCGGGCGTGGACCAGCCACGCCCCTACAAACGTGCCGAGGCGAACGACGATCGGTCTCAGGCCAGCCGCCGGACCAGCGCCTCCCACTCGGGAGCCTGGGCCTCCATGCTGCGCAGCAGCGCGAACTGCGCCCGGCAGCGCTCGAGGTTGTGGCCCGGGTGCGCCGTCTTGTAGTAGGTGTCGCCCTGCAGGAAGTCCGTCAGGAACCGGATCGCGTTCTCGAAGGTGAGCAGGCGTCCGGCGAAGGGCAGCTCCTCGACCTCGGCGGCGCCCAGGAAGCCGCGGGTCGCCGCCAGGTAGCCCTCGGCCGCGGCCGCGAAGACCTCCCGGCGCGCCTCGATTTGGGAGAGGTCGGTCTCGTCCTCGGGCGCGGAGTTGGTCGCCGTCCGGACGAGGTCGCCGAAATCGTAGAGGGCGAGCCCGGGCATCACGGTGTCGAGGTCGATCACCGCCACGCCGTGTCCGGTCGCGCGGTCGAGCAGCACGTTGTTGAGCTTCGTGTCGTTGTGCGTGATGCGCTCCGGGACCTCGCCGCGCGCGTGGCGCGCGAGCAGGCGCCCGGCCATCCGGTGGCGTTCGCGCGCCGCGGCGATCTCCGGCGCGGCCAGCCGCGCGCGCCCGTGGGCGTCGGCGGCGACCGCCCGCTCGAGCGCGGCGAGGCGGGCCGGCGTGTCGTGGAATCCCGGGATCGTCTCGTGCAGGCGCGGCGGGGGCAGGTCGGCGACGAGGCCCTGGAAATGCCCGAAGGCGAACCCGGCCGCGTGCGCCTGCTCCGGCCGGCGGAGCACGTCGTGGCTCTCCGCGTCCTCGATGAACGCGTAGCAGCGCCAGCAGGCGCCGGCCCCGTCGCGGTGCAGCGGTCCGCCCTCGTGCGTCGGCACGACGCTGAGGACCTCCCGCCGCGGTCCGGCCGCGCCCGCGGCGTCGAGCTTGCGGGCGGCGTGGCGCGTGACCCGGAGGACGTTCTCCATCAGGGCGGCCGGGTCGCGGAAGACCGTCGGATTGATCCGCTGGAGCACGAAGCGCCGCGCGCCGGCGCCGACGCGCCGCGTGTGCACGAAGGTGTCGTTGATGTGGCCGCGGCCGTGCGGCCCGGTCTCGCCGGGGCTGCCGGGGAGGGCGAACCGCGCGCTCACCTGGGCGAGCTCGGCGGGATCGATGGCGCGGGGCATGGGGCGGACGACGGCGTTGCGGGCCACGCTGCGCCCCGGGTATTCTGCTGGCAAAGGAAAACCCCCCGCGCCCTGAACGGATGAACTCCCGCGTCAAACAAGCCCTCTCCCGGGGCGAGGTCGCCCTCGCCGCCAAGGCCTGCTACCAGGACCCCGAGCTCGTCGAGGTCATCGCCTCCGGCGGCGTCGACGCCGTCTGGCTCTGCACCGAGCACCGCGCCATCGCGCCGGACACGCTCCACGCGCTCGTCTCCGCCTGCCGGCTCGGCGGCGCCGACGCGCTGGTGCGCGTGAAGCCGGCGACGCACGCCGACGTGCTCCCGCTGCTCGAGATCGGGGTGCGCGGACTGATGCTCCCGCGGGTGCGGGACGCCGCCGAGGTGCGCGCGGTGGTGGAGATGATGAAGTTCCCGCCGCTCGGCCGGCGGGGCTACGACGGGATCCACGCCGACGCGCGCTTCGGCCGCCTGCCCCCGGCGGACTACCTCGCGGAGGCCAACCGCGAGACCTACCTCGTCGTGCAGATCGAGGAGCCCGAGGTCGTGCCGCACATCGAGGAGATCGCGGCGCTGCCCGGGGTGGACGTCCTGTTCGTGGGGCCGAGCGACCTCACGCTCGGCCTCGGCAAGTTCGGCCAGGTCGGCGCGCCGGACGTCGTCGCGGTCGTCGAGCGCGTCGCCGCCGCCTGCGCGCGCCACGGCAAGGTCGCGGGCATCCCCTGCGCGGCCGACCAGGTCGCGCGGTACCGCGCGCTGGGCTACCGCTTCTTCAACGTCTTCAGCGACTACCGCGGCGTGACCGCCGGGCTCGCGGCGGCGCTCGCGGCCGCGCGCGGCGCCCCGTCCGCATGACGGCGGAGCACCAGCTCGACTGCGACCTGCTCGTGGCCGGCGGCGGCATCGCCGGGGTCTGCGCGGCGCTGGCGGCGGCGCGCCTCGGCGCGAAGGTGGTCCTGTGCCAGGACCGCCCGGTGCTGGGCGGGAACGCCTCGAGCGAGGTGCGGATGCACATCGTCGGCGCGACCGGGCTCGCGGGCGGCGTGCCGCTGGCCGCCGAGCTGCGCGAGGGCGGCATCGTGGAGGAGCTGCGCCTCGACCTCGCGGTGCACAACCCGCAGCGCGCGCCGGCGTTGCTGGACCTGCTGCTCTACGACAAGTGCCGGCGGGAGCCGAACCTGACGCTGCTCCTCAACACCACGGTCGACGGGGTGGAGACGGAAGGCCGCCTCGTGCGCGCCGTCACCGCGACCCGGGCGTCGACGGAGGACCGGTTCCGCCTCCGCGCGCGCAGCTTCGTGGACGCGACCGGCGACGGCCGCCTCGGCGCCGAGGCGGGCGCGGCGTTCCGGCACGGCCGCGAGGGCCGGAACGAGTTCGGCGAGTCGCTCGCGGCGCCGGCGGCCGACGGGCGGACGCTCGGGTCCACGCTGCTGCTCCAGGCGCGCCGGCACCCGCAGCCGATGCCGTTCGTCGCGCCGCCGTGGGTGCGCCGCTTCACGGCGGACGACTTCCGCCTGCGGCCGTTCGGGCGGCCGGGTTTCGACCTCGGGCTCGAGTACGGCTACTGGTGGGCGGAGTGGGGCGGGTGCCTCGACACGCTGAAGGACAACGAGCGCATCCGCGACGAGCTGCTCGCCGTCACGCTCGGGATCTGGAACCACATCAAGAACGAGTCGGACCTGGCGCCGGCGGCGGCGAACTGGGCGCTCGAGTGGATCGGCTTCCTGCCGGGCAAGCGGGAGAGCCGGCGCTTCGTCGGACGGCACGTGCTGAGCGAGACGGACCTCTTCCGCTCGCGGCCGTTCGCGGACGCCATCGCCTACGGCGGCTGGCCGGTCGACCTGCACCCGCCCGAGGGCATCGACGCGCCGCACCTGCCGCCGTGCGACCAGCACCACCTGCCCCACCTCTACGACATCCCGCTGCGGTCCTGCCTCGCGCGGGAGTTCGACAACCTGCTCTTCGCCGGCCGCAACCTCTCCGCCACGCACGTGGCCTTCGCCTCCACCCGGGTGATGGCGACCTGCGGCGTGGTCGGGCAGGGCGTCGGCACCGCGGCCGCGCTGGCCCTGGCAGCCGGCGTGGCGCCGGCGGAGCTGCCCGGCAGTCCGGCGCTGCTGCGCCGGCTGCAGCAGCGGCTGCTGCGCGACGACTGTTACCTCGTCGGCGTCGCGGCCGACGACGAGGCCGACCTGGTGCGCGCGGCCGCGGCCGTCACGGCGTCCAGCGCGCAGCCCGGCGGCGGGGCGGACCTGGTGCGGAGCGGCCAGACGCGGGCGGTGCACGGCGACGGGCGCGGCATCTGCGCCCCGCCCGAGCGCGCCCGGCCCGGGACGCACCGATGGATGAGCGATCCGGCGCGGGGCCTGCCCGCGTGGCTGGAGGCGCGCTGGACGGAGCCGGTGACCTTGGGCGAGGTGGCGCTGGTCTTCGACACGGGCCTGCATCGCCTGCTCACGCTCTCCCAGGCGGACGGCTACACCGCGCGGATGCTCTGGGGAAAGCCGCAGCCGGAGACGGTGCGCGACTACCGCGTCGAGGCCGAGGTCGACGACGCCTGGCGCGTGGTGGCGGAGGCGACGGGTAACCACCAGCGGCGCGCGGTGCATCGCCTCGCAACCCCGGTGCGCGCCCGGGCGCTCCGCGTGGTCGTCACCGCCACGAACGGCCTCGACCACGCCCGGATCTGCGAGCTGCGCGCCTACGCGCCGGGGACCTGATATCCTGCCGATTGCGGTACGGATTGGCACTGTCGGGGCGGACCTTGTGTCCGCCCGCGATGGGCGTGGACAAGCCGCGCCCCCACAGGAGAGCGGCGGACGTGGTCACGCTACGCCTCCGTACGAGGACCCATGCCCCACATCGGGCATCGGCCGCGCCCGCCCGTCCTTTTGGCCACGGATTCCTCGGATGGAGACGGATGGAATCCCTTGGGTCCGGTGAAATCCGCCTATCCGTGGGGGAAGAAAACGTCCGGTACCGGACGGATCCACCGGCCTGAAACGGGCGCCCGCGTCAGCGCGGCGGCGGCTTCCGGTCCGCGTCGTTCGGTTCGACGAGACTGACCAGCGTCGCCACCGCGCGGAACGGGCGCCAGACCCAGCTGCCCTGCAGGATCGGGCCCACGGGACCGGCGGACTCGGGCAGGCGCTTGAGGAAGAGCAGGAGGCCGAAGCAGACCGCGAGGAGCGCCGCGAAGTAGGCCTCGAACGCGAAGACGTTCATCGCCGGCCCGTCGCCGGGCACCTTGAGGAAGAGGCCGAGGACGATCGGCGTGATGCCGCCGAGGAACGTGATGACGGCGCCGTGGATGGAGACGGGCAGCGCGCGGTCGTGCTCGGGCAGGATCTTCGCGAGGTAGCTGAGGTTGGCGGAGTTCCAGCACCCCGAGCCGAAGCCTTGGAGGAGGTAGAGCGGAGGCAGCATCCACAGCGCGGTGCCGCCGGTCCGCAGGAAGACGATCCAGCCGACGGCGATGAGGATGTGGGTCAGGTAGGAGAGCCGGAAGAACGGCTTGGCCCCGATGCGGTCCATCTGCGAGCGCATCACCAGGTTCGCGGCGATGAGCCCGAAGTAGATCAGCATGGTCAGCAGCAGCACCTGCGCCGTGCTGATGCGGGCGGTGCTTCGGAGGTAATAGGCCGCGAACGGGGAAAGGGGCGTGATGGCGGCGAAGAGCGCGACCGAGACCCAGAGGTAGGTGCGGAACACCCCCGGCTGCGTCATCAGGCGCGGCGTCTCGATGGCGACCTTGTGGAGGCTGATCGGCTTCGGCTTCTCCACGTCCGGCAGGGCCTTCAGCTGCCGGTACGACATCAGCGCCCCGAAGATCGCGATGAGGTAGAGGATGATGAAGGCCGGGTAGGTCGGCAGGGTGGTGAAGCACAGGGCGTAGAGGAGGAGCGAGCCGACGACTGCGACGCCCGCGGTGATCTGGTCGGTAGCCCAGTACCGCCCGCGGATGGGGGCCGGCACCAGCTGGTAGAACCACGTCGTCAGCGCCGAGGTGCCGAGCGCGCGCAGGAGGCAGTAGCAGAACGTCGCCGCAACCATCGCCTGGATCATCCACGGCACCGGCTCCGGCGGCGCGAGCAGGGCGAGCACCACCGGCACGAGCAGGCAGGCGCTGCGCGCGCCCCAGCCGGTCATCGTCAGGCGCTTGAAGCCGTAGCGCGAGAGCAGCCACGTCGAGAGCACCTGCGCCGGGGTGAGGAGGAAGGTCCACGAGAACACGAGCCCGACCTGGAACGAGTTCGCCCCGAGCTGCTGCATGAAGAGCACGGTCGGCGTGCCGATCGCGACCTGCCAGTTCAGCGCGTGGAAGAACGCGAAGTAGATCCCGTGCCGGTAGGGATAGAGCTCGGGCGCGGATTTTTGCGTCGGGAAGATCACGCGGGCGGCAGCAGGCCGAGCTCGACGGCGACGACGGCGACCTCGCGCTCCGACTCGTTGTAGAGGATGACCTCGTTCCACCCGTCGCGCAGCGCCGCCGGGTCGAGGGCGAAGTCCCAGGCGCGGTGCTCCTCGACGTGGTGCGAGTAGGGGCCGGCGGGGAACAGCAGGCGGTCGGTCGGGACGCAGGCGAAGCTCGGGACGCCGCCGTTGAGGGCGACCCCGCAGCCGTCGCCCGGGGAGTCGCGTTCGGTGACGAGCTGCAGGACGAGCCGGAGTCCCGCGGCGGCGGGCTCGGCCGCCATCGGCAGGCGCAGCGCGCGGCGGTGGCGCGGCGCGATCCTCACCGGGAGCTGCTCGGGCACGTCCCAGAGCTTCGAGCCCTGCAGCGAGGCGGTGTTGAACGCGTAGTGCTTCGGGAGGCCGCGGAGCGCGTCGAGGCGGTCGAGCCCGCGGAGCGCCGCGTAGTCCGCCCGCAGGCCGGGGACGCGGACCTGGTCGGTGACGAAGAAGTTGAACTGCTCCAGGCCGTCCGCCCCGAGCACGAGCTTCCCGGCCGCGTTGGCGCGCAGGAACTCGGGGCTCGCGGTGAGGTAGCGCGTCCCGCGGACGCGCGCGGGGCCGTCGGTGCGCGCGGAGGTGTGGTAGGCGTTGTCGCCGGCGAGCTGCACGTCGGGACCGGAGGGGCGCCGCGTCAGGGAGGGCGCGAGCGTCTCCAGCCAGTTGGGCGCGTCCTCCATGCCGCCGTAGACCGCGACGTCGCCGCCGAGCTCGCGCCGCAGGTCGTCGAGCGGCATCTCCCAGGGCGTCTGCCAGAAGTTGCTGAAGGCGACGCCGTCGACGAGGCCGCGCCGCGCGAGCTCCCGCAGGTCGATCCCGATGCCGCGCAGGTAGCGCAGGTTGGAGGGCGCGCGGATCGTGAGGCGGTAGTCGGGCCGGCGCCGCCGGGTGAGGTCGCGGATCGCGGCGAACCAGTCGGTCATGACCGCGATTTCGCGCTCCGACGCCGGACCCTCGAGGCAGACCGGGTGGCGGAACCAATCGAGCTCGAGCCCCTCGTAGTCGTACCGCTCCACGCCCTCGCGGATGAGCGCCAGCATGTGGTCGCGGACGGCCGGGCGGCCGTAGTTCATTCCGATCCACGCGGCGTGCACGGTGCCGCGGGCGTCGGGCACGCGGCCAGAGAGGCGGTTCGCCGGGTCGCGGAAGACGGGCGCGTTCACCGGGGCCTCGGGCGCCGAGGAGAAGTGCGTGGCGTTCATCCGGTAGCTGAGCCACGGGCTCATCCCCAGCGCTCGGCTGATGCGGGCGCACTCCGCCAGCCAGTCGACGCCGGCCTCCGCGAGGTCGAGGTAGAGGTCGAGCATCTCGACCATGTTGCGCGCGTAGGTCTCGGCCAGCTCGGGCGTCATATGGCCGAGCGCGGCGGCGTTGCGCCGCGCGAACGCGAGGTCGCCGCGCGTGTACCCCTGCAGGATGTGCGGCAGGGTCGGGGACGGGTACCAGGCGACCTGCGTGTTGGGGTTGACGAGCAGGGTGTCGATCCCGCCCGCGGCGATGGCCGCGAGGTAGCGCTCGATCGCGCGCACGCTGTACCGCCCGCCCTCCGGTTGCCACAGCTCCGGGTTGTAGAACAGGAAGTTGCAGTCGCCGTTGAAGAGGTGGCGGTGACCTTGGAGCCGGCGCGAACCCCCGGCCGCCGGCGCCGGCGAGGCCGCTTCGGGCGTGGACACGGCGTTGCCGGCCAACGCCAGCGCCGCGCCCGTGACGACCCCGGCGCCGAGGAAGCCGCGTCGCGTGAGGACGCCGGACGAGGGCGAGGCGGGCTCCCGGCGCTGCGGTGCGGGTTCCATGGTCAGGAAGCGACGAGGAACTTGCTGATGGCGCTCCCCTCCGGGCCGCCGCGCGGCAGCAGCTCGCGTTCCGGGGGCAGCCGGCCGGTGACCTTCCATTCGTCGCCGGTCTCGGCCACGTAGATCGCCCCGTCCCGACCGACGGCGACCGCGTGGGGGTACTTCATGGTCCCCGGAAACGTCCAGACATCGCGGGTGCGGCCGGTGCGGTCGAAGCGGACGATCGCGTTGTCGATCCCGGCGGAGCCGTAGAGGAAACCGTCCGGTGCCGCGTAGAGGCCGTCGACCGAGTGCAGGTCGGGCCAGGTCGCGACGTGCGTGCCGTCGGCGCGGAAGACCTGGATGCGGTCGTTCTCGCGGTCGGTCATGTAGAGCAGGCCGTCGGCGCCCAGGGTGATCACGTGGGGCGTGTGGAATTCGCCGTCGGCCGTGCCGCGCCGCCCCCAGTCGAAGAGGAACTTCCCGTCCGCCCCGAACTTCGCGATCCGGGAGTTGCCGTAGCCGTCGGTGACGAAGAAGTCGCCGTTCGGCAGCACGCAGACGTGCGTGGGCTGGAAGAAGTGGGTGGCGTCGCACCCGGAGACGCCGTCGACGCCCAGGGTGAGCAGCAGCCTCCCCTCGGGGGAGAACTTCATCACGAGATGCCGGCTCACGTCGGTGATCCAGACGTTGTCCCACGGATCGACATGCAGGCCGTGCAGCCAGAAACGCTCCGCGATGGGGATCGGAACCGGGCCCCGCAGGTCGTAGGCCATGTTCTTCTTGTGATGCTCCGTGCCGATCTCGCGGTCGAGCGTGCCATCGGCGTGCAGGCGCAGGAGCGGGCGGTCGCCGCGGTGGGCGATGTACACGCGCCCGCGCGAATCGAGGCCGACGCCGACGACGCGGTCGAGGGTGATGCCGGGCAGCCGGGCCCAGCCGGGCTGCGCGATCAGGCGGGAGGAGGAGGCCGGGGTGAACGGGGCGGCGCGAAGGGGGAACATGGCGTGGGGGCGGGTGAAAGGGGAGGGTGACGATCGACGGGAACGGCGGCAGGTCGTGCGGGGCGCCTCAGTGCCGCCGGCGCGTGGCGTGGCGCTGGGGCACGGTCGAGGCGAGGTACTCGGCCGTCGGTCCGGGGCTGGACGCGAAGCGGGCCGGCGAAAACGCGGAGAGGTCGATCGGGGCCGACCCGGTCGCGGCGAGCTCGGCGAGGAAGTAGCCGGCCGCGGGGCTGTAGGCGACCCCTCCCGAATGGAAACAGCTGCCGATCCAGAGGCCCTCGATGCCGGGAGCCGGCCCGAGGAGGGGCTCCCCGTCCATGGTGAAGGAGATGAGGCCGACGTGGGTCGACTCCCACTGCAGGTCGGCCAGCGCCGGGAAGAAGGTCCTGAACCTCTCGACCGCCGGGGCGACGAGGCCGGCGTCGGCCTCGAGCTGGTCGAGACGAAATCCCAGCCCCGGCACCTTGAAGTCGTCCCGGTCGGGCGTCTCGATCCCGAGCAGGACCCGATTCCCCTTGGCGGGACGAATGTAGCCGAGGAACGGATCCGCATTGATCGGCGGGAATCGGACCGGGCTCTCCAGCACCGTCGAGACGTAGCGCTGGTGGACGAATGTCTTGGCGGGCAGCGTGATTCCGACGGTCGCGAGCAGCGGCAGGATCCAGGCGTAGGAGGCGACGATGACCGCGTCGGCGGGGAGCAGGCCGTCGCTGGTCCGCACGCCGCTCGCGCGGCCACTCGTGACGCGGATCTCATCCACTTGGACGTGCTCGCGGACCTCGACCCCCATCTCGCGGACCCGTCGGACGAGTCCGGCCAGGTAATCGGCGGGCTCGCTGTAGCCGCCCGTCGGGTCGAGCAGCCCGAGGTGGTCATCCGCCGGGTTGAGGCCCGGCCAGCGGCGGCGGATCTCCGCCGGGCGGAGGACCTGGTAGGGCGCCTCCAGCCGGTCGTAGAGCGGCAGGAGCGCCGCCCGGGAGGGCCAGAGATCCGGGGAGTACAGGTTCAGGCACCCGTGCTCGTTGTGAAACGTGTAGCCGGGCAGTTCGTTGGAGAACTCCCGGAAGATGCGGAGGGAGTGCCGCCGGGCGCGGACTCCGGTTTCGGACCAGAGGAGCCCGGTGATGATGCCGGCGGCGCGGCTGCTGGAGCCGGCGCCGACCTGGTCCTTCTCCAGCACGAGCACCCGGCCGTAGCCCCGCTTGGCGAGATGATACGCCGTCGAAAGGCCCGTGACGCCGGCCCCGACGACGATGGCGGTCTTCGTGCGGCTCATGGTGCTGGTGCGAATGGTCGGACGCCCGGCCCGCGCTCAGCGCGTCACCCGGAATCGCGGTCCGTCGCCGCGCGCGGCGCGCCGGGTGGACGCGGTCGGGCAGCCGCGCCGTCGCTCCCGGCCCGCGCAGCCGGGACGCCCGCGGGCGGGCGGAGTCGGGAATCGCGCGGGCGACATGGGCGGCACGCCGGGGGACCGCCGCTCAGGCGAGGCGGGCGAAGCCCCGCGTGCCGCGCGCCACGCCCGACTCCTCGGCCAGCGTCCCGCGACCGATGGTCGCGGCGACCTCGCCGAGCGTCTCGTCGGCGGCGGCGAGGAAGCCCGCGAGCTTCGCCTCGTCGTGGGCGAGCATGACGTAGTGGTAGGACGCGCAGAGGAAGCCGCGCTCCCGCATCCGGCGCACGTAGAGCGCCTGGGCCAGCGGGCCGTCGGCGCCGAGGTCCCACGCGAGCGTCGGGAGCGCGGGCATGCCGGTGACGTTCAGGCGGCACGCCGGGTGGCGGGCGGCGACGGCGCGCAGGTCGGCCTGCAGCTTGCCGCCGCGGTTCCAGACGAGCTCGGAGAGGTTGAGGCGCCGGACCTTCTCCAGCACCGCGAGCGCGGCGGCGGTGCCGACGCCGTCGGTCCAGTAGCTCGACGAGATGAAGCTGCCGTCGGCGGCCTGCATGATCGCGTCGCGGCCCACGACGGTGCCGAAGGGGTAGCCGTTGCTCATCGCCTTCGCGTAGCCGACGAGGTCGGGCTCGACGCCGAGGCGCGCCATCGCGCCCGGGAAGCCGAAGCGGAGGCCGCTCGTGACCTCGTCGACGACGAACACGCCGCCGGACGCGCGGCAGCGGGCCGCGACCCGGGCGACGAAGTCGTCCTGCGGCAGCTGCGAGCGCATCGGCTCCATCACGACGCAGGCGAGGTTGTCGCCGAGGCGGGCGAGCGCGGCCTCGAACGAGGCCCAGTCGTTGTACTTGAACGGGACGGCGGTGCCCTTGAGCTCGCGCGGCACGCCCTTGGGCTCGAGCCCGGGGAGCAGGTGGCCGTTGAGGGCGTCGGTCTCGCCGAGGTTCGCGGCGAGGTACCAGTCGTGCCAGCCGTGGTAGCCACAGAACGCGACGCCGCTGCGGCCGGTGGCGGCGCGGGCGATGCGGACGGCCATGTTCATGGCGTCGCCGCCGCCGCGCGCGTAGCGGACCTTGCCCGCCCAGGGGTGGAGGGCGAGGAGCTGCTCGGCGAGCTCGACCTCCTGCGGGTTGACCAGCGAGCAGTAGGTGCCGGCCGCGACGCGGCGGCGCACCGCGGCGTTCACGTCCGGGTCGGCGTAGCCGAGCAGGATCGCGCCCAC
This sequence comes from uncultured Opitutaceae bacterium, assembly GCA_964460895.1. Taxonomy (GTDB): domain Bacteria; phylum Verrucomicrobiota; class Verrucomicrobiia; order Opitutales; family Opitutaceae; genus Didemnitutus. The sequence goes on along the minus strand of CAYWTK010000009.1, from coordinate 29,716 downwards.
GCCGCCCGCGACGTCGACGTAGCGGCGGTCGTTCAGGTCCCAGACCTCGCAGCCGCGGCAGCGCGAGAAGTAGGACGGCCACGACTTCGCGTCGAACATCTCGGCCCGCTTCGAGAGCAGGCCGGTGCCGCCGGAGATGACGGTGCGCGCGTGCTGCCAGAGCTCGATGCCCTCGCGCGGCTTCGTCTCCTTCGCCGGCAGGTGCGGGGCGAGCAGGCGGAGCGCGTTCTCGCGGAAGACGTCGTCGAGGTCGCCGCGCGTCAGGCCGCTGTCCTCGCAGGCCTCGTGCAGCGCGGTGAGGGACTCGAGGCCGACGAGCGTCATGTCCGAGGCGGACGGCGGCCGGTACTCGGGGCGGATGATCCCCGGCATGATCCAGAAGAACAGGCTGCCGGTGGTGACCGCCCGGCCGTAGATCTCGCTGACCGCGAAGTCGGAGCCCCAGAGGACGCGGCGCGGCCCGAGCACGTCCAGCGCGCAGCGGAACGCCTCCGCCTCGCAGATCGCGGAGGTGTCGACGACGGCGTTGTCGAGGTCGGCGACCGTGTGGAGGCCGGCGCGGCCGTTGCGGTAGCTGAAGCTGCGCGCCACGTGCGCGAGGATCAGCCGGGCGTTGGGGTAGGCGCGGCAGAGGCGGCGGAGCGACTTCTGGTTCTCCGGGTCCTCGATCGCGCCGTCGCGGACGATGTGGAGCAGGAGGATGCCGCGCACCTCGTGGAGGATCTCCCACATCCAGTCGGGCGCGTACTCCTCGATGCGCGCGTGCATCGTGTCGGGCCGGTCCGCGTAGCAGTGGTAGACCTTGATGCCGCAGAACCGCCCGCTGCGCAGCGCGGCCGCGACCTGGGCCGGGTCGTCGGCCGGCGAGACGAGCATCAGGCCGCGGCTGAGGGGCGTGCCGTGGGCCTTCACCTCCCCGGCGAGCCAGTCGTTGATCGCCGCGCGGTTCGCCGTGCGGTGGGGCATGCCGAAGTAGAGGCCGTGCAGCCGCCGCGCGCCCATCGGGGCCATGTAGCGCAGCAGGTCGCGGTGGTGCTCGGCGCAGCCGCGGACGGGCTGCTCCTTGAGGAACGGCCAGGCGTCGGGGCCGAAGTGCTCGGCGCGGTAGGGGTGGACGTGGATGTCGAAGACCTCCTCGGGCAGGAAGCCGGCGAGGCGTTGCGCGATCTCGAGGTCGCGCGGGGCGAGTTGGGCGACGTAGCTCATGGGGAGGGGGGGCGGGCCGCGTCGGGGCGCGGCCGCACGGCCCAAAGGAGGAAGGCGCAGGCGAGGAGGCCGACGGCGCCCCAGTTGAACATCGTGGTGATGTTGATCTTCGCGTCGCGGACCACTCCCCCGATGTAGATGGAGGCGCCGCCCACCATGACGGCGAACATGTTGAGCACGCCGACCCCGGTCGCGAGGTGGCGGCGGTCGAGGATCTGGCAGAGCAGCGGGGTCATGCTCGCGTCCGGGAAGGGACGCGTGAACCCGTAGACCACCATGCCGACGAGCACCAGCGGCAGCAGGCTGGAGTTGCCCACCAGCAGGACCCCGGGGATGGCGGCGAGGACGCCGATCACCCCGACGTAGATGCGGCCCCGCGGGTTGGTCCGGGTCCAGTAGTCGGCGAAGTAGCCGCCGGCCACCATCCCCACCAGGCTGGCCGTGTAGATGTAGCCCAGCGCCGTGAGCCCGGCGCGGCCCTGGCTCATCTGGAACTCCTCCTGCAGGTAGGAGGGAAGCCAGCCGATGAAGGACCAGCTGGCGATGCCCATCATGCCCCAGAAGAGCAGCGCGAGCACGTAGGCGGGTCGGCTGAAGATGGCCCGGAGGGTCTGGCCCAGGTGCTCGGCCGGGACGGCCTCGGCCGGCTCGCCGGGCGCGGGCGGCGCCTTGGGCCGGTCCTTGAGGAGGACGAACAGCACGCCCGCGTAGACGACGCCGATCGCGCCGAACAGCTGGAAGACGAAGGTCCAGTCCGCCCGGTCGGCGATCCAGCCCCCCAGTCCGCCGAGGCCCGAACCCACCATCACGCCGCTGAGGTGGATGCCGTTGGCGAGCGAGCGGGTCTTGTCCTGGTGGTAGTCCATCAGCAGCGCGGCCGCCGCCGGGAAATAGGCGGCCTGGCAGACGCCCAGGAGCCCGCGGTAGAAGAGCACCTCGTTGACCGTGCTTGCGTGGGCCGTGAGCCAGGTCGCCGCGGACCACCCGAAGAGCGAGAAGACGAGGATCCGGCTCCGGTTGAACCGGTCCGCGACGAAGCCGCCGAACGGGCTCAGCACACCGTAGGAGACGAGGAAGACCGTCGTCAGGAGGCCGAACTGGGCGTCCGTCATCGGGATGGTCTCCTTGATCGACGAGCGCATCGTGATGAGGATCATCCGGTCCAGGTAGTTCAGGACGGCGGCGATCCACAGCAGCGCCACCATCAGCCACGCTTGGCGCATCGGGGCGTTTTCGGAGGGAATCATGGGGCGCGGGCCGGCCGGCTAGCGGTCCGAGGCGGCATGCGACTTGATCAGGAGCAGCAGGGCGGCGCAGCCCAGCAGGCTGACCGAGGCGAATCCGAAGATGAGGCCCACGTCGATCTTCGCATCGCGGAGGGTTCCGCCGGCGTAGATCGTCAGGCCGCCCACGATCGTGCCGCAGAGGTTCAGCACCCCGTAGCCGGTGGCGCGGTAGCGCGGGTCCGTCACCTGGCAGAGGATCGGCATCATGTTGCAGTCCGCGAACGCGCGGGCGAACCCGTAGACGACCAGGCCGAGGATGGCCACCGGCAGGAGGTCGGTGCTGCCCGCGAGGAAGATGCCGGGGGCGGCGCAGCACAGCCCGATGAAGGGCACGTAGAACCGTCCGTAGGGGTTCGTGCGGAACCACCGGTCGGCCCACGCCCCGCCGAAGATCACGCCGACGAGCAGCGCGGCCTGCAGGTAGCCGGTGGCGGTGAGCCCCGCGACGCCCTGGGCGAGGTTGAAGTGCTCGTTCATGTAGGTCGGCATCCAGCCGACCACCGCCCAGCCGGCCATGCCGAGCAGGCCCCAGTACAGCACGGCGAGGAGGAAGGAGCTCTTGCTGAAGAGGCTGACGAAGGCGGCGCCGAGCTGAATCTTCGGCAGGCCGTCCACCTCCTCGACCGTCGCGTCCGCGGCCCGCTCGCGCGGGGCGTCCTTGAGGAGGAAGGCGACGATGAACGTGTAGACCAGGCCGACCCCGCCGAAGATGGTGAAGGAGTGCTCCCACCCGTGCCGCTCGGCGATCCAGCCGCCGATGCCGCCCAGGCCGGCGCCGACCATGATGCCGCTCATGTGGATGCCCTCGGCCCGGGAGCGCGTGTGGCCGCGGTGGTAGTCGGTGATCAGCGCCAGGGCGGCCGGGATGTAGGCGGCCTCCGTCACGCCCATCAGCACCCGGGTCGCGAGCAGTTCCCAGTAGGTCGTCGCATGCGCCGTCAGCCACGTCACGAAGGACCAGGCGAACAGGCTGATGACGATGACGCGCGAGCGGCTGTAGCGGTCCGCCAGGAACCCGGCGAACGGGCTGAGGAGGCCGTAGGTCCAGAGGAAGGCCGCGGTGAGGAGCCCGAACTGCGCCTCGGTCATCGGGATCTCCGCCACGATCGACCCGCGCATGGTCGTGATCATGACCCGGTCGAGGTAGTTGAGCAGGCCGATGAACCAGAGCAGGCCGATGGTCAGCCAGGCGCCGGGAGGGAGTTTGGGGGGATGCGCCATGGTGGGGTAGGAGGGCGGAATCGGAGGTTACCGGGTGCGGCCCCGCGCCTCGACGCGCCAGGCGTCGACGACCGCGGTCCCTTCCGTGACGACCACGTCGTCCGTGAGGTTGATGACCGTGCAGATATGCGCCGGGACGAAGGCCACGCGCTCGCCCACCGTCAGCCGGTCGACGTCCGCGCCGCGGACGTAGCCGTGCTCCTCGTTGACGCGCACCACGCTGAGGTCGCGTCCGTCGTCGGCGGCGCCGAAATGGTTCTCGGGGGTGCGGTCGGAGGAGAAGGTCTTGGAGCCGGCGTCGATCAGCGCGAGGCCGGGCTCCGGCTTGTCCACGACGGTCGCGAGCACGTGCACGGCGACGTCGGCGGGCGCCATGACCTTGGTGGTGCGCGCCAGCGCGAGGTCGCCGAACATGTAGGCGCCGGGCCGCACGGCCTGCACCCGTCCGCGGCTGATCTCCGTCGCGAGACGCGCGGTCACGCTGCAGCCGGGCCACAGCGCGAGCCTCGGGTCGATGCCCTGGCGGATCCGGTGCAGGCGCTCGAGCATCGCCTCGAGGGCGGCGGGCACCTGCTCGCGGGGCAGTCCGTAGAAGTGGCCCTCGTGGCAATAGAGTCCCCGCAGCTCGAGATGCGGGTGGCGCGCCAGGCGGGCGGCGATCCTCAGGGCCGCGTCGTCGGAACGGGCGCCTTCGCGGCCCAGGCCGGTGTCCACCGCCAGCATCACGCCCAGCCTGCGTCCCGTGGCGGCGGCGAGGTCGGCCAGCGGCTCGAAATGGGCCTCGCTCGTTAGACCGACGCGGAGGTCCTGGAGTCGCTCGCCCAGCGCGGCGAGGCGCGGCGCGAGTCCGCGGCCGACGAGCGAGTTCGCGACGAAGACCTCCGTCACGCCGGACGGCAGCATCGCCTCGGCCTCGCCCACCTTCGCGCAGGTGAGTCCCTTCGCGCCGGCGCCGAGCTGCCGGCGCGCCACCTCGACCATCTTGTGCGTCTTGATGTGCGGACGCAGCTCGACGCCGGCGGCGTCGCACGCGGCCTGCATCGAGCGGATGTTCGCGTCGAGCTGGCGGCGATCCACGAGGATCGCGGGCGTGGCGAGGGAGTCGAAGGCGGCCATGCGGCGCTACATCCGGCCGATCTGGCCGACCGTCAGGCCGCCATCCACGACCACCACCTGCCCGACCACGTAGGCCGACGCCTGCGAAAGGAGGAAGACGGCCGTGCCCGCGCAGTCCTCCGGCTGGCCGAGGCGCTTGAGCAGGATCTTCTTCTCGTAGTGCTGGGCCTTCGCCCCGAAGCCGAGGCCCGAGGTGAGCGGCGTGCGGATCAGGCCGGGGGCGAGTCCGTTGACGCGGATGTCGTGCTCGACCAGGGCCTGCGCCAGGCTGCGCGTCATCATCACGAGGGCGCCCTTGGAGCTGTCGTAGGCGGTGGAGTCCTCCTCGGACTGGAAGCCGTTGGTCGAGGAGATGAGCACCATCGCGCCGGGACGCTTCCGCGCGATCAGCTCCTTGGCGAACGCCTGGCAGAGGAAGTACGTCGCCCGCACGTTGAGGTTCATCGTCTTGTCCCACGTGGCCGCGTCCATCTGGAGGAACGGGCGGTCGAAGAAGCTCCCCGCGTTGGCCACGAGCAGGTCGAGCCTCGGCTGGACGGCGAAGGCCTCGGCGACGAGCCGGGTGGACGCGTCGGGGTCGAGCAGGTCGCCGTGGATGAAGGCGCACCCCGGCGGGATGGTGTCGGGGCGGGCGGTGTTGCCGTGGTAGACGACGGCGGCGCCGGCTTCGTGGATACCGTTGGCGATGGCGAGACCGATGCCCTTGGAGGAGCCGGTGACCAGGGCCGCGTTGTCAGCGAGTGAGAAGTTTGGCATCGTTGAGTTTCAACCAGGCGAGGGTGTTCTTCTCCCCGACCAGCGCCTTGAGGTGGGCGGGAAGGGCGTGCACGCAGTCGGTCTCCGCCTGGTAGGTGCTGCGGAGGGAGACGTAGGCGCCGTCGATGTGGGCCACGTAGCTCTGGAAGGGCGTGTCCGACCCCCACATCAGCTTGGTCGGATAGGCCTCGGCCAGCGCGTGCAGGACCGCCGCGGGGTCGCGGTAGTCGGCCGGGAAGCGCCGGGCCTCCGGGGCGACGTAGCCCAGGCCCCGCACCACGCCCTCGCAGTGGATGCGGTGGGCGGAGCAGTCGAACCAGGTGTTGGGCAGTTCGGCCACCCGGTCGAGGCACGCGCGGTCGAAGCGGCAGGAGTGGGCGAGGCAGAAGCGCACGTGCGGCGTCGCCTCCGCGACCCGGAGGATCGTCGTCGCCTGCGACCACGTGTCCTCGGGCGCCACGCTCGAGTGGATGATGAACGGGATGTCGTACTCCGCCGCGAGGTCGAGGAACCCGCGGCCCTCCTTCAGCAGCGAGCCGACGTCGGACTGGATCATCGTCGCCTGGATCTTCAGGCCGTGGAAGGCGTGCCTCTCCCGGAGCCGCCGGAGGTGGGCGATCTGCGCGGCCGGCTCGCGCAGCGGGTCGATGATCATCACCGGCAGCGTCCGGGCGCCGAGGTCGGGGTAGAGGGTGTGGAGCTCCTCGAGCATGCGCTCGTTCTCGAACGCGTACGGCACCTTCTCCACGCCGCCCAGGACGAGCTCCCGCCGGCGCATCGCCGCGAGGTCGAAGGTCAGGTTCGCCACCATCGGGAAGACGACCCAGCGGTCCACCCCGCAGCGCCCGCCCTCCGTCACCATCGCCGGCAGGTCCTGGCAGTACGGACTGTAGCCGTTCGCGTAGAAATACAGATCAACGCCCAGGTGGTTGTGGCAGTCGATGAGCATGCGGGGATTTTGTTTGACGGAACGAGCGTTTCGCATTGTGAAATAGAGGCAAGCCCAAAAACCATGAGCATCGCCGTCCTCGACAAGGCCTTCACGATCCTCGAGGTCATGGCGCGGACGGGCCGGCCGCTCGGCCTGGCGGAGGTGGCGGAGGAGTGCCGGATGCCGAAGCCGACGGTCTACCGGATCCTGCGCAGCCTGCGGGACCTGGGCTACGTGGAGCAGTCGGACCGGGGCGGGGAGTACCGCCTCTCGGGCCGCCTCGGGTCGCTGCGCGAGTACGGCCGGGACGAGGCGGTGCGCGACAAGGCCCTGCCGCTGATGCGGGAGCTGCACGCCGAGTTCGACGAGACGGTGAACCTCGGGCTGCTGGAGGGGATCTACATCCGCTACGCGCACGTCCTCGAGACGACGCAGCCGCTGCGCTGGATCGTGAAGCCGGGCGCGCGCGACCAGTTCCACACCACCGCGCTGGGGCGCGCGATCGTCGCCCACCTGCCGGCGGAGCAGCAGTCCCGCCTCCTGACGAAGGCCTGCGCCTCCCTCCCGGCCCGCGGCCGCGCCGCGGCGCGGGCGAAGCTGGAGCGGGAGCTGGCGGCCACCCGCGACCGCGGCTACGCGCTCGAGGAGCAGGAGACCGTCGAGGGCGTCGCCTGCGTGGCGACGACGCTCGGCCCGTGGGGCGAGCCGCTCGCCGCGGTCAGCGTCTCCGTGCCCGTGCACCGCTTCCCGCCCGAGCAGCGCGCCGCGCTCATCCGCGCGATGCAGCACGCGACCGAGCACGCCGCGGTCGGCGCCTGAGCTTCCCATGCCCTACACGTTCGCCCGTTCCCAGGCCCTCTTCGAACGCGCCCAGCGCAGCATCGCCGCGGGCGTCAACAGCGGCATCCGCAAGATGGAGGCCCCGGTGCCGCTCTACTTCGCCCGCGGCAGCGGCCCCCACCTGTGGGACGTCGACGGCAACCACTACCTCGACTTCCAGCTCGGCCAGGGCGCGCTGCTCTACGGCCACGCGCCGGCCGGGATGGCCGACGCGATCGCCGCCCAGGCCCGCCTCGGCACCCACTGGGCCGCGCAGTGCGAGCTCGAGTGCGAGGTCGCGGAGCGCATCCAGCGCATGATCCCCTCCGCGGAGCTCGTGCGGTTCAACAACTCCGCGACCGAGGTGGTGCTGGCGGCGTTCCGCCTCGCCCGCGCCCACACCGGCCGCCGGCTCATCCTGCGCTTCGAGGGCCACTACCACGGCTGGGCCGACGAGGGCCTCGTCGGGTTCGCCAACCCGATGGACAAGTGGGGCGACGACGAGACCCCGGCCCGGCTCCACCCGAGCAAGGGCGTCATCCCGGAGGTGCTCGACCAGTTCGTCGTCGCGCGCTGGAACGACCCCGACCACCTCCGCCGGGTGGTGGACCGGCACCGCGGCCAGCTGGCCGCGATCGTGTTCGAGCCCGTCCTCTGCAACACGTGCTGCCTCGAGCCCGTGCCGGGACTGATGGCGACGATCCGCGAGCTGTGCGACCGGGAGGGGATGCTGATGATCTCGGACGAGACCATCACCGGCTTCCGCTTCGGCGCCGCCTGCGCGCAGGGCTACTACGGCTACCGGCCCGACCTCACCGTCCTCGGCAAGGCCGTCGGCGGCGGCACGCCCTTCGCGGCGCTGGCCGGCACGCGCGCCGCGATGGCGAAGATCCTCTCCGGCGAGGTGGTCCACGCCGGCACCCTCAACGGCAACCCGCTCTGCCTCGCCGCCAGCAAGTGGTCGCTCGACCAGATCCTCGCGCTCGGCGACCGCCACCCGGCCGGCGCCGCGGCGCTCGGCCGCCGGCTCATGGCCGGCCTCTCCGCGCTCGCGGAGCGGCACGGCGTCCCGCTGCGGCCGCAGGGCCCCGGCCTCATCTTCCACACCGTGATGCTCAAGCCCGGCGCCGCCGAGGGCCCGGTCCGCGACTACCGCGACTACGTCCGCCGGCACGACGCGCCGCGCTGGATGCACCTGCGCCGCTGCCTCCTCGAGGAGGGCGTCCGGGCCATCGAGCGCGGCCTCTGGTCCATCAGCCTCGCCCACGCCGAGGCCGACATCGACCTCGCCCTCGAGCGGGCCGCGCCCGCCTTCCGGCGCCACGCGGAGACCTGGAAGGCGGCCTGACGGCCCGCGCCCCGATGAAGCCCCGCATCCTCCTCGCCGGCCTCTTCCACGAGACGCACACGTTCCTCGACGGCGTCACGCGCTGGTCCGACTTCGAGTTCTGCGCCGGCGACGCGATCCTCCGCAAGCGCGGCGACGCGTCGCCCACGGACGGCTTCCTCGAGGTCGCGGAGCGTCACGGCTGGGAGGTGATCCCGACGGTCGACGCGCGCGCGATGCCGAGCGCGACGGTCGAGGACGCGGCCTTCGAGATCTTCTGGCGCGAGCTGGAGCGGTCCGCCGCGCCCGCGCTGGCGGCCGGCGTGGACGGCGTCTACCTCGTGCTGCACGGCGCGATGGCCACCGAGTCGATCCCCGATCCGGAGGGCGAGCTGCTCGCCCGCCTGCGGGCCCTGCCGGGCGCGGACCGCGTGCCGATCTTCGGCGTGCTCGACCTGCACGCCAACGTCACCGCCCGCATGTGCCGCCTCGCGAACGGGCTCGTGATGTACCGCGAGAACCCGCACACCGACGCGCGCGCCGCGGCCGTCCGCGGCGCGGAGCTGCTCGCGCGCTGCCTGCGCACGCGGCAGGTGCCGCGGATGGCGTGGTGCCGGCCGCCCATCGTCTGGGCGCCGCCCGGCACGGGCACGCACGCGGACCCGATGATGTCGCTCAAGTTCTTCGCGACGAAGCTCGAGTCGAACGACCAGGTCTGGGCCTGCAACGTCGCGGGCGGCTACTCGTTCGCCGACACGCCCGACACCGGCGTCTCCCTCAGCGCCGTCACCACGCTGCCCGAGGCCGCGGCGCGCGCGGAGCTGCGCAAGGGCGCCGAGCTCGCCTGGGAGCTGCGCGAGCGGGGCGTCGTCCGCTACGCGCCGGTCGACGAGGTCGTGCGCGGCCTCGACCTCGCCGCGGCGCGCGAGCCCGTCGTCCTCGTCGAGCCGGCCGACAACATCGGCGGCGGCGCGCCGGGCGACGGCACCGGCATCCTGCGCGCCCTGCTGCGGCACGGCGTGCCCCGCTCGCTGGTCGTCATCGCCGACCCGGCCGCGGTGCGCGCCCTCGCGGAAGTCGCGCCCGGGGGCGCCCGCCGGCTGGAGATCGGGGGGCGCGGCTCGCGGCTCGACGCGGGGCCGGTCGCGGCGGAGGCGACCCTCGTGTCGCGCAGCGACGGCCGCTTCGTGCTCGAGGACAAGCAGAGCCACATGGCCTCGATGGGCGGCATGCACATCGACATGGGTCCGTCCGCCGTCGTCCGCGTCGGGGGCACCACGATCCTGCTCACGAGCCGCAAGACGGCCCCGTTCGACCTCGGCCAGCTGCGGAGCCAGGGGCTCGAGCCTCGCGACTTCGCCGTCATCGGCGTGAAGGCCGCCATCGCGCACAAGCGCGCCTACGACCGCGTCTCCCGCACCTCGCACTACGTCGACACGCCCGGTCCGTGCTCGAGCAACCTCGCCGCCTTCCCCTGGCGGCGCCTGCGGCGCCCCGTCTTTCCCCTCGATCCCATCCTGCAACCCGAATTCCGCTGCGAATGAATCCCTCCGTCAGCTACCCCCTCGACCGGGACACCCCGGTGTCGCACCTCCCGTTCAGCCCCTGCGTGCGCTTCGGCCGGCTCGTCTTCGTCTCCGGCCAGGCCTCCGTCGACGCGACGGGCAAGATCGTCCCCGACACGTTCGAGGGCGAGTTCCGCCGCTCGGTCGAGAACCTCCGGAAGGTGCTCAAGACCGCCGGCTGCGACCTCGCCGACGTCATCCAGACCCGCAACTACGTCCGCGACGCGGCCAACGTGCCCCGCTACAACGAGCTCTACCGCGAGTACTTCCAGGCGCCGCTGCCGGCGCGCACCACCATCACCAACTGCCTCCCGCCGACGCTCCACTACGAGATCGAGTGCGTCGCCGTGGCGAAGGAGTGAGCCCATGAGGATCATCCGCTACCTCGACCCCGCCGGGCAGGTCCGCTACGGCGCGGAGCAGCCCGACGGCACCGCCCGCCGCATCGCGGGCGACGTCTTCGCGTCCCACACGATCACGGCGGAGCCGGCCCACGTCGCCAAGCTGCTCGCGCCGGTCGCCCCCACCCAGATCCTCTGCATCGGCCTCAACTACCGCCAGCACGCCGCCGAGACGGGCGCCAAGCCCCCCGAACGGCCCATCCTCTTCGTCAAGGGCATCAACGCCACCCAGCACCCGGGCGACCCGATCCTGCTGCCGCGGCACCTGCGGAGCGACGAGGTCGACTACGAGTGCGAGCTCGCCGTCGTGATCGGCCGCGCCGCCCGGAACGTGCCGCGCGCCCGCGCGCTCGAGCACGTGCTCGGGTACACCTGCTGCAACGACGTCTCCGCGCGCGACCACCAGATCCGGCTCGGCGGCGGCCAGTGGTGCCGCGGCAAGTTCTTCGACACCTTCGCCCCGCTCGGGCCGCGCCTCGTGACGACCGACGAGATCCCCGACCCCAACGCGCTCCGCATCGCCACCCGGCTCAACGGCGCGGTCGTCCAGGACTCGTCGACCTCCGACATGATCTTCGACGTGCCGGCGCTCATCGAGTACCTCAGCGGCAGCACCACGCTCGTCCCCGGCACCGTCATCCTCACCGGCACCCCGCAGGGCGTCGGCATGGCGGCCAAGCCGGCGCCGCGCTGGCTGCGCCCGGGCGACGTCGTGGAGATCGAGATCGAGCGCATCGGCACCCTCGTCAACCCGGTCGCCGAGGAGACCCCCTGAGCGCCGCGTCCGCGCCGTGAGCCCGCCCCGCGCCGAGATCGCCCTCCGGGTCCCCGCCGCCCTCGGCGAGGGCCCCTGCTGGCACGCGGCGCGCGGCACGCTCTGGTGGCTCGACATCACCGGACGGAAGCTCTTCGAGTGGGCGCCCGGGTCGCCGGCGGCGCGCACGGTGGCGGTCGCCCAGCTGCCCGGCGCGATCGCCCCGACCAGCGACGGACGGTTCCTCGCCGCGCTGCACCACGGGCTCCACCTCGTCGCCCCCGAGAACGGCGCGCTCGAGGCCTTCGCCCCGCTGCCGGACCACGACCCGCGGCACTTCCGGTGCAACGACGGCAAGGTCGACCCGCAGGGCCGCTTCTGGTTCGGCACGCTCTCGCTCACGGGGCGCGTCGGCGAGTCGCGGCTCTTCCGCGTCGGCCGCGACCGCGCCGTCGCCGTCCAGCGGGAGCAGGTCACGATCTCCAACGGCCTCGCCTGGTCGCCCGACGGCCGCACGCTCTACTACGTCGACTCGCCCACCCGCTGCGTGCAGGCGTTCGACTTCGACTGCGAGCACGGGACGCTGCGCGGCGCGCGCACGGCGTTCACGCTCGGCGCGACGGAGGGGTGGCCGGACGGCTGCTGCATGGACGCGGACGGCTGCCTCTGGCTGGCCCACTGGGGCGCCGCCCGGCTGACGCGCTGGGACCCCGCGGCCGGCCGCCGGCTCGCGACGGTGCGGCTGCCCGTCACCCACGTCACCTCGTGCGCCTTCGGCGGCGCGAAGCTCGACCGCCTCTACGTCACCACCGCCGCGCCCGACGCGCCGGACGCGGCGCCGGAGCCCGAGGCCGGCTGCCTCTTCACGCTCGAGCCCGGCGTGCCGGGCGCGCCGGTGCCGGTCTTCGCCCTCTGAATCATCCCACCCTCATCCCATGAAGAAGATCACCCTTTCCGGCGGCGTCTGGTCCGCCACCCCCACGCCCCTCGACGACCAGGGCCGCGTCGACGTCCCGTCCGTCGGCCGCCTCGTCGAGCACCACGTCAAGATGGGCTGCACCGGCGTCATGCTCGCCGGCACCTGCGGCGAGGGCCCGTGGCTGACCGACGCCAACCGCGAGGCGCTGGTGAAGGCCGCCGTCGCCGCGTCGGCGGGCCGGCTCCGCATCGCCCTGCAGGTGACCGACAACTCGTCCGTCCGCACGCTGCACAACGTCGAGCGGGCCGCGCAATGGGGCGCGGAGCTCACCGTGGTCGCGCAGCCGTTCTTCTTCGGCAACGCGACGCCCCAGCGCCTGCTCGGCTACTACCAGGAGATCGCGCGCAACGCCGCGCTGCCGATGGGCTACTACGACCGCGGCAAGGCCAGCGCCTACATGCTGCCCGAGCCGGAGCTGGCCGAGCTCGCGGCCGAGCCGAATTACGTGATGATCAAGGACAGCTCCCAGATCGCGTCGCGGCGCGACCTCTTCGTCGCGGCGCGCAAGGCCAAGCCGGACCTCGTCCTGCTCGACGGCGACGAGTTCGACTGCGTCAACTACCTGCGGGCCGGATTCGACGGCGTGCTGCTCGGCGGCGGCATCTTCAACGCCAGCCTCGCGCACCGCATCATCCGCGCCGTGCGCGCCGGCGACATCGCCGAGGCGGAGCGCCTCCAGGCGCGCATGAACGACCTGATGTGGCGCATCTACGGCGGCCCGAAGATCGAGTGCTGGATGAGCGGGCTGAAGGAGCTCCTCGTGCAGATGGGCATCTTCTCGACGCGGAACAACCTGCTCGGCTACCCGCTCACCGACCACTGCCGCAAGCAGATCACCGAGGCGCTGAGCGGCGCCGACGGGCTCGGCTACCGCGCCGACCTGCTCGAGCCCGCGCCCCGCGCCTGACCACCCCCGCCATGGCCGACCCGACCGCGCCGGGGCCCCTGCCCTACACCGACACGAAGCCGCAGGGATCCGCGGACTTCTACTTCGCGATCAACGCGACCTTCCGCTTCCTCCTGCGGCGCCTGGGCCGCGACGGCTGGGTGCGCTACCTCACCGACCTCGGCCGCGAGTACTACGCGCCCGTGAACGCCCAGTGGCGCGCGGGCGGCCTGCCCGCGGTCGCGGCCTACTGGCGCGCGTTCTGGGCCGCCGAGCCGGGCGGCGAGGTCGAGGTCGTCGCGTCGGCCGACCGCGTGGAGCTCCACGTGAAGGTCTGCCCGCTGATCCACCACCTCCGCGCGCACGGCCGCGCGCCGGTCGCCGAGTTCTGCCAGCACTGCTACCACCTCGGCTCGGCCCGCGCGGCCGCGGCCGGCCTCGCCATGCGCCTGCGCGGCGGCGACGGCGCCTGCGTCCACACCTACGCCACCGCGGCGGCCGCGCTGCCGCCGCAGGACCTCACCCAGATCAAGGAGAACGCGCCATGATCGGCTGCTACGACTTCTGCGGGCACTACGAATGGACCTTCGGCTGGTTCGAGCGGACCGGCGGCCACGCGCTCGTTCGCGCCTACTGGCACGAGGCGATCAATCTGGATTCGCAGGCCCACGCGCGCGACCTCATCAAGGCCGAGGGCTTCGCCGGCATGCTCAAGTACTGGGGCCACACGCTCACCGAGGAGTCGCCCGAGCTGGGCTTCACCATCACGCCGGGGAAGGACGTCTTCCGCATCGACTTCCACCAGTGTCCCTCGCGCGGCTTCCTGCTCCGCAACGACCTCAAGCAGTACCGCGACTATTGCGACCACTGCATGGGCTGGACCGGACCGATGCTGAAGGAGTGCGGCTACACCATCGACCACGAGCACAACCACCGCGGCCAGTGCTGGTGGGAGGTGCGCCCGGCCGGCACGCCGGGCGGGCATTCCCCGGTCGGCGCCGTGGCGGGCGACAAGGACGCGCGGCTGCTCCCCAACTGGCTCGGCCCGGAGGCCAAGCTCGACCGCTACACGAAGGCGTCCGACCCCGACGACAAGACGCCCTGACCGCCGCGCCGCCATGCACGTGATCAAGGAGGGCGGCCACCGTCTCTTCGAGGACGACCCGGAGACCGCCCGCACCGTCGCCGAGCTGCTCGCGCGCCTGCGGCGCGAGGGCATGGACGCCGTCCGCGCGCTGAGCGCGCAGTTCGACGACTGGTCGCCCCGGAGCTTCGAGCTCACGCCGGCGCAGGTCGACGAGGCCGTGGCGCAGTGCTCCGAGCAGCTGCGCGCCGACACGGCGTTCTGCCAGGGCAACGTCCGCCGCTTCGCCGAGGAGCAGCTCAGGATGTTCCGCCCGCTCGAGGTCGAGTCGCGCCCCGGCGTCTGGCTCGGCCACAAGCACATCCCCGTGAACGCCGTCGGCAGCTACGTGCCCGGCGGCCGGTACCCGATGTTCGGCTCGGCGCAGATGAGCATCATCCCCGCGAAGGTCGCCGGCGTGCGCACGGTCGTCGGCTGCACGCCGCCCGTCCGCGGCGGCGGCTGGTACCCGGCGACGATCAACGCGATGAAGCAGGCCGGCGCCGACCGCATCTTCGTCCTCGGCGGCGTGCCCGCGATGGCGCTGATGGCCTTCGGTATGGGCGAGGTGGAGCCGGCGGACATCCTCTGCGGCGCCGGCAACAAGTTCGTCGCCGAGGCGAAGCGCCAGCTCTTCGGCCAGTGCGGCATCGACCTGCTCGCGGGCCCGACGGAGATCGCCGTGATCGCGGACGACTCCGCCGACCCCGCGCTCGTCGCCTGCGACCTCCTCGGCCAGGCCGAGCACGACCCCGCCAGCGGCCAGCTCTGCGTCTGCCTCAGCGAGCGCTTCGCGCGCGAGGTGCTGCGCGAGGTCGAGCGCCAGCTCCCGCTGCTCCCGACCGCCGAGATCGCCGGCCAGTCGTGGCGCGCCCACGGCAAGCTCTGCGTCGCGGCCGACGCCGAGGAGGCCGTGCGGATCAGCGACGACTACGCGCCCGAGCACCTCGAGCTCCACGTGCGCGACCCGGACTTCTACTTCGCGCGCCTGCGGAACTACGGCTCCCTCTTCATCGGCGAGGAGACGACCGTCGCGTACGGCGACAAGAGCATCGGCACGAACCACATCCTCCCGACGAGCCGCTCCGCGCGCTACACGGGCGGCGTCTGGGTCGGGAAGTTCCTCAAGACCGTCACCTACAAGCGCATGACGCCGGCCGCGAGCGTCGAGGTCGGCGCCGTGACCGCGCGGCAATGCGACGTCGAGCGCATGGCCGCGCACGCCGTCACCGCGCGGGTGCGCGTCGAGCGCTACGCGCGACCGGAGGGCCGGGGGAAGGAGCAGTCATGACGCCGCCGACGGAAACCGCGACGCGTCCGCTGCACCTGTTCGCGACGCTGTGGTCGTTCCGGCAGTACCCGACGAAGGCGCGGGAGTGGTCGTGGCGCCGGAAGTTCGCCGCGATCCGGGAGGCGGGTTTCGAGGGCGTGTTCTCACCGCCGATCCCGCCCGTCGCGGAACGCGGGGACCTGCAGTACCTCGCGGTCACGAGCCTCGGCGTGGGTTCCGACTGCCTGACCCCCTTCGGCGCCGCGAAGGCGCTGGGCGCGGTGGCGATCGACGTCCAGATCGGCGACTACGACTCCTCCGTGGCGCAGATGGTGACGGTGGCGAAGCGCCTCCGGGCGGCGTCGCGGCGGCACGGCCTCCCGTTCGCGGTGGAGACGCATCGCGACACGTTCACGGAGACTCCGGAGCAGACCGTCGCGCTGGCGCAGGCCTACCGGCGGGCGACGGGCGAGACGCTGCCGCTGTGCCTGGACCATTCGCATTTCGCGGTCGTGCGGCACATGGGGGTGGGGCAGCTCTGGGCGCGGCTGAAGGAGCCGGAGTCGCTCTGGCGGGCGGCGACGCAGCTTCACCTGCGTCCCTTCAACGGGCACCATTGCCTCATCCCCGCGCTGACCCCGTCGGGCCGGCGGACGCCCGAGTACCTGGACTGGCTGGGGTACGTGACGGAATTGTTCGCGGCGGAGCGCGGGCGCCGGACCGCCGAGCCGGTCCGCGTGGTGGTCGAGATCGGGCACCAGGCGCCGGCGTACCGCTTGAGCTGCTTCCCGGACACCTGGCGGGACGTGCGCCGCGTGGCCGCGGACCTGCGGGCGATCTGGCGCCATGGGAGGATCGAGGCATGAAGGGCAAGGTCGCGTTGGTCACCGGTTCCACCAGCGGCATCGGCCTCGGGCTCGCCCGGGCGTTCGCCGCGCAGGGCGCCGCGGTGATGCTGCATGGCCTGGCGGACGACGCCACGCGGGCGCGGTTGCGCGAGGAGTTCGCCGCGGCCGGCGGCGCCCCGGTGCACGACGCCGACCTCTCGCGGCCGGGCGAGGCCGAGCGCCTCGTGCGCGACGCGGAGGAGCGGTTCGGTCGCGTCGACGTGCTCGTGAACAACGCGGGCTTCCAGTTCGTGTCGCCGGTGGAGGATTTCCCGCCCGAGCGCTGGACCGCGCTGCAGGAGGTCGTGCTCCACTCCAGCTTCCGCACCATCCGGGCGGTGGTGCCGGGCATGAAGGCCCGCGGCTGGGGCCGGATCGTGAACCTCGTCTCCGTGCACGGCCTCGTCGCCTCGCCGTTCAAGTCGGCCTACGTCGCCGCGAAGCACGGGCAAGTCGGCCTGACGAAGTCCGTCGCGCTCGAACTCGCGGCCACCGGCATCACCTGCAACGCCGTCTGCCCCGGCTACGTGCGCACGCCCCTCGTCGAGGGGCAGATCGCGGCCCAGGCGAAGGCGCACGGCATCAGCCCGGAGCGGGTGGTGCGGGAGGTGATGCTCGCGGCGCAGCCCAGCGGGCGCTTCGTCGAGGTGGAGGAGGTGGCCGCGCTCGTGCTCTTCCTCGCGGGCGACTCGGCCGGCTCGATCACCGGCGCCGCGATCCCGATCGACGGCGGCTGGACCGCGCGCTAGGTCGCCCTGCGGCCGAAAATGGTGGAGGTGAGGGGAGTTGAACCCCTGTGCCCCGGGCCTTCATGCGCCGCATCTACCGATATAGTGGCTGTTTGAATCTCGCCTCAGGCGCGCGAAGCCACGCGCTCGCTCCTTGGCCAGCCGTGGGTCGAAGATACGGCGGGTCCGTCACGACGGCCAAACCCGCTATTCCTGCTGTCGACGTTCCTATCCCCTAGCAGGAGTCAGAGTAGGAACGAGGCGGTCATTAGGCCGCCAGGGGCATTTCTTCGTAGGTGCCGTTTGTTTTTTTCGAGAGGAGATTAGCGAGCGGCTCCCGACGCTCGACCGGCAGCGGCGCACTCCAACCAAGGGTCGAATCCGGAACACCCCCAGAAATGGGGAAAGCTCGTGAACCGAGGACGGACGGCGGACGGCGGAGCCGAGGGCCGAAAGTCGAGGGACGAGAGCTGAATTAGGAGTCAGCGGGAGGTGAGTAATGAGCGGTGAGCGGATTACCGCTCACTGTTCACGAATCACCTACAGCCGACGACTGACGACTGATAGCTGATAGCGACCTTTGCGAGTGACGCGGTCAAGGAACAGGAGGGTCAGTCAACCGACCTGAGCGGGGAACGCAAGCGGGGGTTCTGGGCCGTGGCGGAACGCGGCCGCGAAACCCTCACGGGTTCCGCTACGGATGGTGCTCAGCGCGGGGCGGCGACGACGCGGCGGTAGAGGTCCTCGTAGCGGGGCACGATGGCGGCGGCGGAGAACCGCTCGCGGGCGCGGACGCGGGCGGCGGCGCCCAAGGCCGCGCGGCGCGCGGGGTCGCGGAGCAGGGCCTCCATGCCGGCCGCGAGCGCCGCCGTGTCGCCGAAGGGCGCGAGCACGCCGGTCTCGCCGTCCACCGTGACCTCGGGGATCCCGCCGACCGCGAAGGCCGCGCTCGGCACGCCCGCGGTCATGAGCTCCAGGATGCTCAGGCAGAAGCTCTCGACCTCGGAGGTGAACAGGCCGAGGTCCGCGGCCGCGAGGTAGTCCTCGATCTCCGTGACCTTCTCGCGCACGACCACGTGGTCGGCGAGCCCGCGCCGCCGCACGTCGGCGAGGAGCGCGGCGGGGTCGGCGCCGGCGAGCACGACCAGCCGCGCGGGCACGCGGGCCCGCAGCCGGGCGAAGGCGTCGAGCATCAGGTCGGTCCGCTTGAGCGGCCGCAGGTTCGAGAGGTGGAGCACCAGCGCCTCCTCGGGCCCGACGCCGAGGCCGGCCCGGACCTCCGCCCGCCGGTGCGTGCAGGCGTGGGGCTCGAAGAAGTTGGGGATGACCTCGATCGCGCGCCGCACGCCGAGCAGGCGCACGGTCTCGGACCGCATGAACTCCGAGACGGTCGTGATCGCGTCGGAATGCTCGAGCGCGTGCTTGATCGCCGGCCCGTAGCCGGGGTCGCGGCCGAGGAGCGTCGTGTCCGTGCCGTGCAGCGTCGTGATGATGCGCAGGCGGTGCTCCGCGTGGAGCATCTCGCGCGCGAGGATCGCGGCCGTGGCGTGCGGCACGGCGTAGTGCACGTGCAGCAGGTCGAGCGCGTGGTCGCGCGCGACCTCCGCCATCTTGACCGAGAGGGGCAGGGTGTAGTCCGGGTACTTGAAGAGGTCGTAGCCGTTGACGACGACGGGGTGGAAGAAGACGCGCGGGCCCTCCGGCAGCCGGAAGGGCGCCTCGTAGCTGATGAAGTGCACCTCGTGCCCGCGCGCCGCCAGCTCCTCGCCGAGCTCGGACGCGAGGATGCCGCTCCCGCCGACGGACGGGTAGCAGGTGATGGCGAGCTTCAGGGGGCGGTCAGGCAAGGGGAGGGAAACGGGAGGGAAACGCGAAGTCGCGGAGACGCAAAGGAAGGTTGGACTCCGCGTCTTGGCGTCTCCGCGTTGTTCGCCCGGTGCGTCTCTAGAACCGCCGCGCGCCGCGGCCGAGGTCGGTGAGCGAGGCGAAGACCAGCGGGTCGTTGGGCCAGAGGAGCTGGGCGTGGGCCACGCCGGCGTTGAGTCCGGCCACGCGGGCGCGCGCCAGCTGCAGCTCGGCGTAGTTGCGCGTCTTCATCTGCGAGGCGTGCGCCTCCATGGCCTTGGTCCACGCCGCGAGGACCGGCTTGGGCGAGATGTCGATCACGACCGGGGTCGCGTCCCGCGGCTCCGCGCCCGCCCCGAGGGCGTAGAAGAAGAGCTGCCCCACCGCGTGCGGCGTGCGCTCCTTGAGCTCGGCCAGGCCGCCGTAGCGGGCGAGCCGGGTGGCGTCGCGCACGAGCTGGCCGAGGCGCCAGTGGTCGGGGTGCTGGTTCGGCTCGGGCGAGGGCGCGAGCACGATGCCGGGGCGCACGGCGCGGATGACGGCGGCGAGGCGCAGGGCGTGCGCGTTGCGGACGTCGAGGTGCGAGTCGCCGTCGAGCTCCACCCACTCGAGCGTGGCGCCGAGCGCCTTGGCCGCCTTCTCCGCCTCCTTGGTGCGCTCCGCCGGCGTGCCGTGGGTGCCGGCCTCGCCGCGCGAGCAGACCACGAAGTGCGCCGGCCGGCCGGATTGCGTCTCGCGCGCGACGATGCCCCCGGCGCCGAACTCGATGTCGTCCGGATGCGCGCCGAAGGCGAGGAGCGGGGCGGTGGGTAGGTTCATGGCGGTGAAAAGAGGGGACCTCGGAGGACCGGCGCGGCCGCCGACCCGTAGTAACACAATGCGTTACTAACGGAGGCGGGCGAGGATGGCAGGGGCGGGGGCGGGGCGGCGAGGCGGAATCGGGCGGGGGCGGGTCAGGCGGGGAACTCCGCCCAGGCCTCGTCGGAGCGGTCGATCGGGTCGCGCGGGACGAACGTGATCTCGGGGGCGTCGGCGGGATTGAGGTAGGCCTGCTCGCCGGCGCCGCAGACGTAGTGGGTGCAGCGGACGATCGACTGCATCCAGCGCAGGCGGCTGTCGCGGGTCGGGCTGACCTGGGCCGGGGCGAAGGCCTGCGGCGGCAGCGTGACGTAGCTGCCGCCGCCCTCGTGGAGCTTGAGCGCGCCGTCGAGCAGGCGGGCGCGCACGAGCTCGCCCTCGTGGACGACGTCGACGAAGCACTCCGCCGCGGGGCCGGCCGCCTCGCGGACGGCGCGGTCGCCGGAGCGGACGACGCGCACGCCGTCGAGCAGGCCCTGGGCGCGGTACAGCTCGAGGCAGAAGTCGGCGACGTTGTCCGCGCGCACGGCCTTGAACGCCTCGACCGCGCGCGGCTCGGCGTAGGCGCCGAGCGAGCGGGCGGTGTTCGCCTGCCAGTCGGCGG
This sequence comes from uncultured Opitutaceae bacterium, assembly GCA_964460895.1. GTDB lineage: Bacteria > Verrucomicrobiota > Verrucomicrobiia > Opitutales > Opitutaceae > Didemnitutus. The sequence goes on along the minus strand of CAYWTK010000009.1, from coordinate 9,154 downwards.
GGATGCGCTTGGCGAAGAGGGGCGAGAACTTGCGCTGGAGCTTGTTGACGAAGGTGAAGTTGAACGTGTGCGGCTCGCCCGTCCGGCGGTGACGGAGGGTCGTCTGCGTCTCCCGCGGGTCGTGGTCGCTGTCGTGGTAGAAGAACACGACCTCGCCCCCGATCTCCCGCTGCAGGCGGCGGGCCGTCACGACCTTGGCGTGGAGGAACCGCCGCGGGAAGAACCCGCAGGGTTGCTGGCCGAAGCAGATGACGGGGGTGGAGGACAAGGGGGGAGGAGACGGGAGGGAGTCAGGAGTCGGGAGTCAGGAGCCAGAAGCCAGGGAGTGGAGGCGAAAGCCTGACGGCTTCCGCTCCGGGCGGAGTCACTCTTGGGCGGCGGGCTGGGGGAGGAGGAGCTGCAGCGCGGAGGCGAACACGACGCAGGCGGCGCAGCCGATGAGGTTGTACCAGAGGTAGGAGATGCTGAGGGTGGCGTAGAGCGCGAAGACGAGCAGCTGGGCGGCGATCGCGCCCCAGAAGACGGCGGTGCCGCCGACGCGCTTGAGGAAGAAGGCCACGAGGAAGAGGCCGAGCACGACGCCGTAGAAGATGGAGCCGAGGATGTTGATGGCCTCGATGAGGTTCTCGGCGAAGCCGGCGAAGAGCGCGAAGCCGATGGCGAAGAGCCCCCAGAAGGCGGTGAACCACTTCGCCACGCGGACGTTCCGCCCCTCGTCGTGCGCCGCGAGCGGACGGAAGTGCCGCCAGAGGTCGATGGTCGAGGTGGTGCCGAGCGCGTTGAGCTCGCCGGCCTTGGAGCCGAGGGCGGCCGCCACCATGACGGCGACGAGCAGGCCGACGAGGCCGCTGGGGAGCTGGGTGACGATGAAGCCGAGGAAGACGTAGTCGGAATCCTTCACCTTGGCCCGCGGGTCCGCCGCGAGCAGCGCCCGCTTGGCCTCGGCCCGCACCGCCTCGGTCGCCTGGTGAGCCGCGACGAGCCGCGCGCGTGCGGCGGATTCCGCCGCCGCGTCGCCCGCCTCGCGGGCGGTGCGCCAGCCGGCGATCGCCTCCTGCTTGGTCGCGTGCAGGGTCGCGTGGCGCTGCTCGAGCTCGCGGAAGACGGCGCCGTCCGCGCCCCGCGCGTGGCGTTCCCACTCGACGCGGTTGTAGAACACCGGCGCGGGCTGGAACTGGTAGAAGATGAAGACCAGCGCGCCGAGCAGCAGGATGAAGAACTGCATCGGCACCTTCATCAGCGCGTTGAACACCAGCCCGAGCCGCCCCTCGCGCAGCGAGGCGCCGCCGATGTAGCGCTGCACCTGCGACTGGTCGGTGCCGAAGTACGAGAGCGAGAGGAAAAGCCCGCCGAGCAGGCCGCTCCAGAAGGTGTAGCGCTTCGAGGCGTCGAAGGAGTAGTCCACCGCCTCCAGCTTCCCCAGCGCGCCGGCGAGGTGCGCCGCGCCGTCGAAACCGAGGTCGTCCGGCAGGCGCAGCAGCACCACGACGAAGGCCGCGACCATGCCCGCGAAGATCACGCCCATCTGCCATTTCTGCGTGAGGCTCACGGCGGCGCTGCCGCCCGTGACCGTGTAGACGATGACGAGCAGGCCGGTGCCGATGATGGTGAAGTCGAGGCGCCAGCCGAGCACCGTGGAGAGGATGATGGCCGGGGCGTAGATCGTGACGCCCGAGGCGAGCCCGCGCTGGAGGAGGAAGAGCCCGGCGCCGAGCAGGCGCGTCTTCCCGTCGAAGCGCTTCCCGAGGTACTCGTACGCGGTGTACACGCCGAGGCGGCGGTAGATGGGCAGGAAGACGGCGCAGACGAGGATGAGCGCGAGCGGCAGGCCGAAGTAGTTCTGCACGAAACCGATCCCGCTCTCGAAGCCCTGGCCCGGGATGGAGAGGAACGTGATCGCGCTCGCCTGCGTCGCCGCCACCGAGATGCCGATGGTGAACCAGCCCGTCGTGCGGCTCCCCTTGAGGTAGGTCTCGAGGTGGTCCGTGTGCCGCGTGCGCCAGGCGCCGTAGGCGGCGATGCCGACCATCGTGCCGAGCAGGACGACCCAATCGAGCGCGGTGAGCATCAGGAGTAGATCCGCGAGAAGACCGTCAGGCCGGCGACCACGAGCAGGAAGACGGCGAACACGAGCACGTAGACCCCGCGCCAGGTGCGGAAGCCCGGGAGGCCGGGCGAGTCGTCGTCGGCGGGAGCGGGGACGGGAGTCTTTTCAGGAGCGGGGGCCATGGCGTCGGGGAGGTTTTTCTTCAGCCACGGATGGGCACGGATGAGTTCGGATGAGGACGGATGGGCGACGCGAAACAAGCGCGATTGATCCGTCTCCATCCGTGCAATCCGTGGGAAGAAAAGAAACTCACGCGCGGCATCATTCCGCCTTCCCCAGTGACACGAGGTTCGCGAACAGCCGCCAGGCGCCGGGATTGGCGGCCGGCAGCTGGCGGAAGAACGCGAGGCCGGTGTAGACGTAGTGGCCCCGGCCGTGGCGGGCGACGAGCAGGCTGCTCTTCAGCGGCGCCTCGCCGGTGTCGGCCATGGCCAGCACGGCCGCGAAGCGCGCCTCGTCCCACTTCGAGGGGAAATACGCGCCGCGCTCCTGCACCCAGCCGTCCCAGTCGGACGAACCGAGGCGGTTCGGGACGTTGAGCGCGGGGTGGTCGGGCAGGAGGGCCTGCACGGGCGCGCCCTCCTCGGTCACGCGCAGCCGCGGGGCCGGGCCCTCGATGGAGAGCTCGTACGGCGCGAGGGTCGGGGCGAGGAGGCCGTTGGGACGGTTGTACTGCGCGACGACGGTGCCGCCCTGCTCGACCCAGGCGAAGAGGCCGGGAACGGCGTCCTTGAGGTCGGTGCGCTCGTTGAACGCGCGCACGCCGATGACGACGGCGTCGAGTCCGGCCAGCTTCTCCGGCGTCAGGTCGGCCCCGGTCAAGGTCCGGACGGTCGCTCCCATCTGCGCGAGGCATTCCGCGACGTAGTCGCCCGCGCCGGGCAGGTAGCCGATCGTCCGGGCGCGCAGGTCGAGGGCGAAGCTCGCCACCGGCACCCGCGCGGCGGGCTGGAGGAGGAGCGGCGGGAGGTGCGCGTAGCGCAGCTCGACGCGCTGGTGCGAATGGACCTGGCCGCCGACCTCCGCCTCGGCCGCGAGCCGGCCGGCGCCGCCGCCCGCGGGCGGGGCGACGCGGAAGGTGAACGCGGCCTTCGCCCCGGCGGCGCCGAGGTCGAAGGGACGCTCCGCCGGCACGACGATCCAGCCGGCCGGCGCCTTGAGGCGCAGCGTGCCGCGGGCGGGCAGCGCGGCGGTGACTACGACCTCGACGTCGCGCGCGGCGCCGGGCGCGACGAAGAACACCTCGGACGAGAGCGCGAGCGAGACGGGCGGGATCACGTCGAGCCGGCGCAGCCGCGGCGCGCCCTCGGCGGACGCCGCGTCCGGCGCGAGCGGCTCGTCGGCCACCGCGAGCCGCACGCCGGCGACCTCGAGGATGTGGGTCACGGGCACCGCCGGCGGATTGTCGGGCCGGCCGATGAGCGAGGGATCGGAGACGGTCGAGATGCCCGCGGTGTGCTCCTCGCGGAGCCAGTAGGGCTGGGAGAGCGGGAGGTCGGCGGGCAGCGCGAGCACGAGGTCGGGCAGGCGCGAGTCGGCCGAGAGGTCGCGCGGGGACGCGGCGTAGCGGGCGAACGGCGTGTCGATTCCCAGGTGCCGCACGCCGGGCGCCGTCGCGGTGGCGGTGAACGTCAGGCGCAGCGCTTGTCCCGGCACGACCTCGGCGCGGTCGGTGCGGGTGGCGAGGCGGACGCCGGCGCAGGCGAGCAGCACGCGCTCGAGCTGGGCGAGCTTGTCGGCCACGACCGGATCATCGGGCAGGGCGGCGATCCGCGCGTGGAGCGCGGCGAGGGCGGGCAGGGAGGCGGCGGGGTCGTCGGCCTGGAAATCCGCCTGGATCCGCGCGAGCGCGGCGTCGATCGCCTCGCCGTCCGGGTAGCGGCGCCAGCTCGGGTCGATGCCCTCCATCACGTCCTGCGCGGCCGGTTCGCCGGCGAGGAGGAGGAAGCTCTGGTTGTTCGGGCCCGTGCGCGCGCGGGTGGCGAAGCCGCCCAGGCCCTGCGTCTTGTGCATCGCGCGGCTGTGCGCGGCGATCGTGCCGAACTCCTGGCCCGTCACGGGGTCGGTGCCCGCGATGTCCTGCGTGAACGGCGTGCCGGGCAGCGGCAGCGCCGCGCCCGGGGTGAAGCGGAAGACGTTCCAGAGCAGCCGGCGCGGCTGCCAGGGCCGCAGGCCCTCCGCGAGCTGCTCGGGGTAGGCGGCCGGGTCGCCGGCCAGCGCGAAGGCCTCGACCGAGAGCATGCCCGACGCGGTGTGGTGGCCGTGGCCGCCGCTGCCGGGCGGGATGGGGAAGCGCGTGACGACGACGTCGGGGCGGAACTGCCGGATGACGCGGACGACGTCGCCCAGGACCTCGCGCCGGTTCCAGAACGCGAGCGTCTCCTCGGGCGTCTTGGAGAACCCGAAGTCGATCGCGCGGGTGAAGAACTGGCGTCCGTCGTCGAGCGCGCGCGCCGCGATCAGCTCGTGCGTGCGGAGGTAGCCGAGCCGCTCGTCGAAGTCGCGCCCGAGCTCGTTCTGTCCGCCGTCGCCGCGCGTCAGCGAGAGGTAGGCCGTGCGGTAGCCGCGGCCCTTGGCGAGGAAGGTGATGAGCTCGGTGTTCTCGTCGTCCGGGTGGGCCGCGACGTGGAGGACGGAGCCGACGACGCGCAGGCGCTCCAGCTCCCGCGCGATCGCGCGCGGCTCCAGCGGCGCGGGGGCCGGCGAGGCGTGCAGGACGGCGGCGAGGCCGACGGCGAGGAGGGCCGCGGCCCGGTGGGAAAACGAAGGACTCATCGGGGAAGAGTGGCGCGCGATCGCTTGGTGTAGGGCGGGGTCTCCCGACCCCGCCGACGCTCGCGCGCGGCGGTGGGTGCGCGGCCTGGAATGACGCTCGCGGCGGGGTCGGGAGACCCCGCCCTACAGCGTTCCCGCGCGGTCGCGGCGGGATTGTTGGCGAAGAGATCTGCGGCTTGGTGGGGAAACGAAGAGCTCATCGGGGACAAGTTGAGGGCGGGAACTCCCGCCTTCGCCACGGCTGCGGCGGGCGGGAGTCTGGTGTAGGGCGGGGTCTCCTGACCCCGCCGATTCTCGCGCGCGGTGGTAGGTGCGCGGACTGAAGCAACGGTCGCGGCGGGGTCGGGAGACCCCGCCCTACAGGGATTCGCGCGCGGTTACTTCAGGCTCTCGAGGAGGGCCTTGTTGAGGCGCACGTACTCCTCGCGGATGCCGGCGCGCTGGTCCTTCTCGGCCATCGCGAGCGACTGCTCGGCGGCGGCCTTGGCGCCGGCCTTGTCGCCCGCCTTGGCGAGGATCAGGCCCTTGCGGTAGATCATCCAGAAGGCGTTCGGGTTGGCGGCGAGACCAGCGTTCATCCACTCGATGGCCTTGTTCAGGTCGAGGCCGTTCTCGTAGTAGAACATGGCCGAGGGGAAATAGATGCGCTTGGCCTTCTCCGGGTCGGCCATCGCGGCCTCGATCTGCGGGACGAGCATGCCGACCGTGTCGATCTCGACCTTCACCGGCACCTGGGTCGTGGCCCAGGCCATGGTCAGGGTGGCGGAGCCCGGGCGGATGTCGCCGACGGTGAAGGTCAGGGTCTCGACCGCGGGGCCGGCGACGGGCGTGGCGGCGAAGCGGGCGGCGTCGTTCTTGGCGTCGTAGGTGTAGGCGCCCCACTGCGGGCGCTCGCCCGGGTTCTGGAGGATGACGGTCCACTCGCTCTCGCCCGGGATGGTGAACAGCTCGTAGGTGCCGGCCGCGACGGCGGTGCCGTTGAGCTTCACCGGCGTGCTGAAGGTCACGCGCGTGGCGTTGTCGGCGCCCGTGCGCCAGATCTCGCCGTACGGCACGAGGCCGCCGAAGACCTGGCGGCCCTTGGCGCTCGGGCGGTGGTAGGAGACCTCGATGTCGGTCACGCCGACGCGCTGCTTGAGCGAGCCGAGCGGGCTGGCGGCGGGGAACGTGACGGCGGGGGCGGCGTTCTGGGCCGCGAGGGGGGCGGCGAGCAGCAGGCTGCCGGCGGCGAGGAGGGAGACGAGCAGACGGGATTTCATGGGGAGGGTGATTCGAAGGAGGCGAAGGCTAGGCAGGGTCGGGCAAAGGACAAGCACCGGTCCGGGGGCGATCCAGGACGAGGGAATCGTTCGGCCCGGCGCTGGCTCCGGCTCGGCCTACTCCCCGGCCGCGGCCCGGGCATGCGCCGAGGCGTTTCTTGGCCACGGATGGTCCGGATGGTTTCGGATGGAACGGATCCGAGCCATCCGTCGCCATCCGTCCCATCCGTGGCCAGAAGAGCGGCCGGTCGCGGCTGTGGGTGACGTGGCGGGTGATTTCCTCTCCGTGTCTCCGTGGTTCCATGCGGCGAATGAGGGGGGATTAAGAACGCTCACACCCGGCTGCGGCCAAATTCTATGCGGCCAGACGCGCGCCCGGCCGGTTGACTGGCGGCCGGGGAGGGACGTAGTTCGACCCTCCACTTCCGCCGTCCGCCATGCCCTCCGCCCCCGTCAGTCCCCCCGAGGAGCCCCGTTCCGTCATCGACATGTCGAAGATGAACGAGGGCCAGCGCGCCGCGCTGCAGGTGACCGAGGCCGCGCGCGAGTCGGTGGACGACCTGAGCTTCGTCGCGCACCTGTTCATGGGCCGCTGGCGGCCGGAGAAGATCCACCCGGTCACCGAGGTGGACACCGCCGAGAAGGCGCGGGCGGACCGATTCCTCGCCGACCTCGGCGCCTTCCTCCGCGCGCACGTCGACCCCGACGAGATCGACCGCACGGGCGAGATTCCCGACGCCGTCATGGCCGGCCTGGCGAAGCTCGGCGCCTACGGCATCAAGGTTCCCCGGGAGTACGGCGGCCTCGGGTTCTCGCAGACGACCTACTGCCGCGCCTGCCAGCTCATCGCCAGCTGGTGCACCAACACCTTCGCGCACCTCTCCATCCACCAGTCCGTCGGCGTGCCGCAGCCGCTGATGCTGTTCGGCACCGAGGAGCAGAAG
>CAYWTK010000009.1:0-1969 GCA_964460895.1 uncultured Opitutaceae bacterium | reverse complement strand
GAGGTCGTCTGCCGCAGCCAGTTCATGGGCCACCGCGCCATCTACAACGGCGTGCTCCGCTTCACCGACGTCCGCGTGCCCCGGGCGAACATCGTCGGCGGCGAGGGCCGCGGCCTGAAGGTCGCCCTCACCACCCTCAACGCCGGCCGCCTCTCCATCCCCGCCGCCAGCATCGGCCTCGCCAAGCGCTGCCTGCAGATCGCGCGCGAGTGGGGCGGCACCCGCGTCCAGTGGGGCGTGCCCATCGCCCGGCACGCCGCCGTGGCGGAGAAGATCCGCCGCATCGCCGCCCACGCCTTCGCCATGGAGGCGATGCTCGTCACGACCTCGCGCATCGTCGACCGCGACAAGAAGGCCGACATCCGCCTCGAGGCCGCGATGTGCAAGCTCTGGGGCACGGAGAAGGCCTGGATGTGCCTCGACGAGGTCATGCAGGTCCGCGGCGGCCGCGGCTACGAGACGGTCGAGTCGCTCAAGGCCCGCGGCGAGAAGCCCTACCCGGTGGAGCGCTTCATGCGCGACGCGCGGGTGACGACCATCTTCGAGGGATCCTCGGAGATCCTGCGCCTCTTCATCATGCGCGAGGCCCTCGATCCGCACCTCCGCATCGCCGGCGTCGCGCTCAACTCCGAGCGCCCCTGGGGCGAGCGCCTCGCCTCGACGTTCAAGGCCGCGGGCTTCTACGCCTGGTGGTACCCGCGGCAGTGGCTGCCGGTCGGCGGCGCCGCGCCGGCGGACCTGCACCCGCGCCTCGCGGAGCATTTCTCGGAGGTCGCCGGCCTCTCGCGCCGGATGGCGCGCACGCTCTTCCACCAGATGGTGAAGTTCGGCCCGAAGCTGGAGAAGCGCCAGGTGCTGCTCGGCCGGATCGCCGACATCGGCGCCGACCTCTTCGCCCTCGCCGCCGCCTGCGTCCACGCGCAGAAGCTGCTCAACGAGGGCGAGCCGGCGGACAAGGTGCTGACGCTGGTGGACGACTTCCGCGCCCAGGCCCTGCTCCGCGTCCGCCAGAACTTCGACGGCATCGCCCACAACGCCGACCAGCACGGCTACGACCTCACGCAGCAGGTCGTCGCCGGCGACCACGCCTGGCTCGAGCGCGGGATCCTCTGAGGCGCGGGCGCAGTCGCTGGAGAACCACAGAGGCACGGAGGGCACGGAGGAAAGGGCCGGTAGCTCCGGCAGGCAGCTCTTTGCCGGGATTCCCGGAATGAGTCGGGAAAGCCCTTCTCCGTGGGCTCCGTGCCTCCGTGGTTTCGCTCGGTAGCGGAATTCGGATTGGTTCGTCTCTGGGTGGTGCGCTTGGTCGCACGTCGGTTGACAGCCGGTCGGCGGTGGCGACAGTGCGCGCGTCGCCCCCTCCGCCATGACCGCGCGCGTCCTCGCCGTGCTCCTGCTCCTCGCGTCCGGCGCCCTCCGGGCGGACGAGGCCGACCGGATCGCCCCGGCGGCGTTCGACGCCCCGCGGATGGCGCGGGCGATCTTCGCGGCGACGAATCGCGCGCGGACGCAGGCGGGCCTGCCGGCCTTCCGGGCGGCGGCGGCGCTCGACGACGCGGCGGACACGCAGGCGCGGATCGGCGCCATCTTCCGGCCCCCGAGCCACACGAACCCGTTCCCGCTCATCGCCACGCCCTACGACCGCGTGCGGCTCGCGGGCGTGAATCCGCGGTACGTGGCGGAGAACATCGCCCTCGTCCCGATCTACGACGCCCCGCCGAACGCCGGCTTCTACCGCCTGCGCGGCGAGAGCGTCGTGCGCCTCGAGCGCACCGGCGAGCCGCTGCGTCCGCACACCTACGACGGCTTCGCCGCCGCGGTGGTCGCGGCCTGGCTGGAGTCCCCCGGCCACCGCGCCCACCTCCTCGACCCGAAGCTCCGCGAACTCGGCTGCAGCGCCGCCCTGGCGAGCAGCGACACCGGCATCGCCATGGTCTTCGCCGTGCAGGTCTTCTGCACCCCGCACCCG
>CAYWTK010000008.1:0-57865 GCA_964460895.1 uncultured Opitutaceae bacterium | reverse complement strand
ATCGGACCCTGGGTCTTCGACCTGCGCCTCGACCAGATGCCCGCGTGGGTGAAGTAGCCAGACGGCCAGCTCCGCCGGGGAATTCCCTGTCGCCGGGAATATCGGGCGGGGTTCGCGCTCCCACCCGCATGGCGCAGTTGTCCCCGGCCATTCCGGCCCGGGCGCCATGAACCTCCCGAAGATCCCACCATGAAACGCTCCCTCCGCGCCGCTCTCACCGCGGCCGCCATCGCCGGCCTCTACGCCGGGGCCCTCACCTCGTCCGCCTTCGCCCAGGCCCAACCCGGCACGCCCGCGCCGAAAGAGCAGAAGGACAAGGCATCCTGTTCGTCGAAGGACGGCTGCAAGGCCAAGGAATCCTGCAAGGGCAAGGATGGCTGCAAGGCCAAGGACTCGTGCAAGGCCAAGGAAAGCTGCAAAGGCAAGGACGGCTGCGGCGCCAAGGACAAGCCGAAGCCCAAGAACGCCTGATGCTTCGCCTCCGCCGCCGGGATTCGGTCCGACTCCGTTTCCCGCGGCTTCGACCCGCGTGCCCGCCAATTCGCACAACGGATTCACCGACTACGGCGTCGGCCTCGGCCTGCGCGTGCCGCACTACGGGCATATCCTCGCGCGGAAGCCGACCTGCGCCTGGTTCGAGATCATTTCGGAGAATTTTCTCGTCGATGGCGGCCGTCCCCTCGAGGTCCTCGACGCGATCCTCGAGCAGTACCGCGTGGTACAGCACGGCGTGTCGCTCTACTTCGGCAATGCCGAACCGCCCGACCGCGGCCACCTGCGCCGCCTGAAGGCCCTCGTCCGGCGCACCCGCACGCCCTGGCTCTCCGACCACCTCTGCTGGGGCAGCGTCAATGGGACCTACACCCACGACCTGCTGCCGATGCCGTACACCCGGGAGGCGGCGCGACGGACCGCTGCGCACATCCGGATGGTGCGCGACTTCCTCGAGGTGCCGATCTGCGTGGAGAACGTCAGCTCCTACATGGAGTTCCACGCCTCCGAGATGACGGAGTGGGAGTTCCTGACCGAGGTGGTGGAGCAGGCCGATTGCGGAATCCTCCTCGACGTGAACAACATCTACGTCTCGTCGCGCAACCACGGCTTCGATCCAGTCGCGTACCTCGACGCGATCCCGGCCCACCGCGTCGGCCAGATCCACCTTGCCGGCCATTCGAAGTTCGAACGCTACCTCCTCGACACACACGACCACCCGGTGATCGACCCCGTGTGGAAGCTCTACGCCCACGCCACCCGCCGTTGCGGCGTCACGGCGACGCTGCTCGAATGGGACGACCGCATCCCGTCGTTCGACGAAGTCCATGCCGAGGCCCTCAAGGCCCACCGCTACATCGATGCCACCCGACGGCCCCCTTCCCCGCGTCCGGCCTGACGTCCTGCTCGCGTGGCAGCGGAAGCTGCACGAACTGGTCACCCGGCCGCTCGACCCTTCCGAAAGGACACGGCGCGCCCCGCTCCGCGGCCGGTCCGCCGCCGCGCGCGCCGCGGCCCTGGTGAAACCCTCGGCCACGCTCGATCCGCTGGAGCGGGTGGAGATCTACAACCGGATGTACTGGTTCCGCGTGCTCGACTCGCTCGCCGACGACCTGCCCGGCCTGCGCGCCCTGCTGGGAGAGCGGCGATTCTGGAGGCTGGCCCGGGCCTACCTGAAGGCCGAACCCTCACGCTCTCCTTCCCTACGCGACCTTCCCTCCCGCCTGTCCGGGTTCCTGCGCCGCCATCCGCGCTTCGCGGGACCCCTCGCCTCCGCGGCGGTGGACCTCGCGCGCTACGAATGGGCGCAGGTGACGGCGTTCGACGCCGCGGCGCTCCCGCCCCTGCGCGCCTCCGCCCTCCGCCGTACCGACCCGCGCCGCCTGCGGTTGCGGCTCCAGCCCCACGTCACTCTGCTGACGCTTGGGCATGGCGTGGACGAATTCTGGCACGCCGTGAAGCGCGGCGACTCTTTCCGCGCCGCAGCCAGCAACGCCGCGGTCCGTCGCCGGCGGGGCGGCACGGGGAAAGGCGGCGTTCCGCCGCCAGTGCGCGGCCGCGTCCACCTCGCCGTCCACCGCCATGAGGGCCGGATCTTCACCAAGCGCCTCGACCCGGGCGCGGCCGCGATCCTCGCCGCGCTCGTCCGCGGCGAGCCGCTGGCGGCAGCCGCCGCCCGGGGGGCGTGCGGCGATCCCGCCGTCGCCGCCGCGCGCGTCCGCGGGTGGTTCGCCGACTGGACTCGTCTCGGTTGGCTCTGCGCACGCTGACACGCCGCGGGAATAGGGGTGTCCCGCCGGCCTCTCACAGGCATGCCCTCTTTCCGCGACCTCCTCGTCCGCTTCGACCGGAGCTCCTCCCTTCTCCAGGCCCCGCTCCTCCTCGTCTGCCGGCTGTACTGGGGCCTCGCTTTCGCCCAGACCGGGTGGGGCAAGCTCATGAACCTCGAGCGCACGGCCGCCTTCTTCGGCGAACTCGGGCTCCCGCTCCCCACGGTGAACGCCTTCGCGGCCGGAACCGTCGAAGGACTCGGCGGCGTCCTGCTCGCGCTCGGGCTGCTCTCCCGTCCCGCCGCGGCGGCGCTCGCCTTCACCATGGGAGTGGCCTACGCGACCGCCGACCGGGAGGCCCTGCTGGGCCTCTGGTCGAATCCCGAGGCCTTCACCGGAGCCGCTCCGTTCCCCTTCCTGTGCGCGAGCCTCGTCGTGCTCGCGTTCGGCCCCGGGGCCTGGTCGCTTGACGCCCGACGGCACCGTCCGGCCACCGCCGCATGAACGACTTCTCCTTCCAGCAGCTCGTGGACACGCACTACACGGCCCTCTATCGGTTCGCGCTTAGCCTCGCGCGACGCGAAGCCGATGCGTGCGACCTCGTGCAGCAGACCTTCTACATCTGGGCGCGGGAAGGCCACCGCCTGCGCGAGCCGACGCGGGCGAAATCCTGGCTTTTCACCACGCTCTACCGGGAATTCCTCCGGCTTCGTCGCAAGGCGAACCGCCAGGACTCCATCGAGGATCTCCCGGAAGGGGCCGACGGGCTGGCCGCCGACCTCGTCGACCACGTGCGGCGACTCGACGGCCAGCAGGTCGTCGAGTGCCTCCAGCAGGTGGACGAGGTCTTCCGCGCGCCGCTCACGCTCTTCTACCTCGAGGAGCTCAGCTACGTCGAGATCGCCGCCGCGCTCGATGTCCCGATCGGCACCGTGATGTCCCGCCTTTCCCGAGGAAAGGCTCAGCTGCGCACCGCGCTCCAGCGGGCCACCGCGCCGCCCGCCCGCGTCGTGCCATTCTCCCCCCCTCGCTCCCGTTCCAGCCCATGACCAACGACGAAGCCAAGTTCCTCCTTCGCTGCTACCGCCCCGGCGGTCCGGACGCCGCGGATCCCCAGTTCGCCGCCGCGCTTGAGCAGGCGCGGCAGGACCCCGCGCTTCGCCGCTGGTTGGAGCGCGAGCAGGCGTTGGACCGCGCCGTCGCCGAGCGGCTCGCCGACGTGACCCCGCCTCCGCACCTGCGGACGACGATCCTCGCCGGGGCGCGGGCCAGCCGCTCCCGGCCGGTCGCCCGCCGAACCTGGCTGCTCGCCGCGGCCATCGCCGCCGTCCTCCTCGCGGTCGCCGCCGTCGTGCGCGTCTCGGCTCCGCGCGACCTGCCGGTCGACCGCTTCGTGGAACTGGCCGCGCGCGACGTGGCGCTGAACCATCGGCTCATGTACCACCCGAGGCCGAACCATGTCTCCCTCTGGCTTGAGCGCACGGACACGCGGATCGGCGCCGGACTGCCCAAGGAGCCCGGGGAACTGCGGGACTCCGGCTGCCGCGCGGTCTCCTTCGCGGGCGTCGAGGTCTTCGAAATCTGCTTCGACCGGATCGACGGCTACCACCTGTTTGTCGCGCGCCGCCGCGACTTGGTCGGACCGATGCCGGACGGCATCCGGTATCTCGCCCACGACCGGCTAGCCACCGCGACTTGGGCGGACGCCCGCTACGTCTACGTCTTGGCCTCCGAGGCAGGCATCGACGCGCTGCGTCGCGTGCTCTGAGGAAGCCCTCCGCGCGTCCGTGGACGATCGCGCGGCCACGCACTGGCATCTTCCAAGCCTCGGCGCAAGCGCCGCAGGGTAGGCACAGCGGAGGTCGGCGGGAAAATTCGCCTCCGCGCGGCGCATCCTTGCCGCGCGAGTCGGCTCTCGCTACGCCTCTGGAATGCCCCCCGACCCCGAGGACCTGCTCGAGCGGTTCCTGCGCTACGTCCGGATCGACACGCGCTCCGACGCGGCGTCGCCGTCGTGCCCGAGCACGCCCGGCCAATGGGACCTGCTGCGCCTGCTCGAGGCGGAGCTGCGCGGTCTCGGACTCGCCGACGTCGTCGTCACCCCGCACGGCTACGTCCTCGCGACCGTGCCGGCCACGCCCGGAATCACGGCCCCGGTGGTCGCCTGGTTCGCCCACGTGGACACGGCGCCCGGCCTGCCCTCGGCGGCGACGCCGATCGTGCACCGCGCATACGACGGACGGCCGATCGTGCTCCCCGACGATCCCGCGCAACGCCTCACGGTCGAGGAAACGCCCGGCCTCGGCGACGCGATCGGCCAGGACGTGATCACCGCCAGCGGCCGGAGCCTCCTCGGGGCGGACGACAAGGCCGGCGTCGCGATCGTCCTGTCGGCCGTGCGGCACCTCCTGCTCCGCCCGGAGATTCCTCGCGGGCGCATCCGGGTGTGCTTCAATCCCGACGAGGAGATCGCCCGGGGCATGGACCGCCTCGACCTCGCGCAGCTCGGGGCCGACGTCGCCTACACGCTCGACGGCGCGGACCGCGGCGAGGTCTGCGACGAGACCTTCAGCGCCGACGCCGCCGTCCTCGAGGTCGAGGGCGTCGCGGCGCACCCGGGCTGGGCGAAGGACGTCCTCGTCAACGCCCTGCGCCTCGCCGCCCGGTTCGTCGCGGCCCTGCCCGCCGCGCAGTCGCCCGAGCGCACCGCCGGCCGCGAGGGCTTCATCCACCCGACCGAGGTCAGCGGCACCGCGGAGCGGGCGACCGTGCGTCTGATCCTGCGGGACTTCGAGCTCGCCGGACTCGCGGGCCACCGCGCGACGCTCGAGCGGATCGCGGCGGAGCTCGGCGCCGCCGAGCCGCGCGCCCGGGTGCGCCTGACCTTCCACGAACAGTACCGCAACATGCGCTACTGGCTCGAATCCGACCCGCGGCCGGTCGAGCGAGCCCGCGAGGCGGCCCGCCGCGCCGGCGTCGAACCCTTCGCGCAGCCGATCCGCGGCGGGACCGACGGCGCGCGGCTGACGCAGCGCGGACTTCCCTGCCCCAACCTCTTCACCGGCATGCACGAGGTCCACAGCCCCCGCGAGTGGGTCACCCTGCAGGACATGGCGAAGTCCGCGGAAATGCTCGTGCACCTTGCCCAAATCTGGGCGGGCCGATGACACGCCGGTCGCCGAGAATAGGGAACATTGGGCTTCTCCGATTAGTGTATTTACCCTACAAAAAGCTCGCACCGGAATCCATGTAAGGCATTACCCTACGCCCAAGAAACCTGCGTCCGCGGTGCCCCCCGCACCGCCGGCGGAATGAAGATCACCCAAAAACTATTCGTCTCCTTCGGCGTCGCCGCGACCCTCGTCGCGGCGCACTTCGCCTTCGTGCTGGTCTCGACCGGCAACCTCGAGCGCGAACTGCAGGAGCGCCACGAGGCCAGCGAGAAGGAGACGGAGCTGTCGCACTCGATCTCCGAGACGATCGAGCTGCTGCGGGCGGAGCTGCTGGAGGCGGACGTCGACCGGCCGTCGCGCTGGGCGGAGCACGTGCGGCGCGGCATGGGGCTGCGGGCCGCGCTGCGCGAGGCGCGCACCCGCGAGCTGCCGCGACTCACGGCCGAGACCGAGGCCTTCCGCGCGGCGGTGGAGGCGTTCGAGCAACCCTGGGACCTCTACGCGACGCCGAGGCCGGGCGATTCCGCCGAGACGACCGACCGGCGGCGGCGCGACCTGCTGCGGCTGGTGGAGACCGAGCTCGGACCCGCCGCCCGCGCGCTGGGCATCGGGACCGAGCGCCTGCGCGAGGCCGACAGCGCGCTGGCCGGCGGCACGCTCCACGTGATCCGCGTCCGCAGCCTGACCTTCCTCGGCGCCGAGATCCTCCTCTTCGTCGGGCTCGGCTGGTACTGGGCCCGCACGCTGGTCGGCCCGCTCCGGCGCATGGAGGCGGACGCGCGCGCCGTGCGCGCCGGCACGCGCAAGAACGTCCGCATCGCCTACAACCGCACGGACGAGCTCGGCGCGGTGGCGCAGGCCTTCAACGACGCGCTCGACGGCCTGCAGTCCGCCGACCACCTGCGGTCGAAGCTCGAGCAGCTGGTGTCCGAGCGCACCTTCGAGCTGACCCACACCGTCCAGCAGCTGCGTCAGCTCACCGACAACCTGCCCGAGGGCGCGCTCCTCCAGGCGGTCGTGCCCCACGGCGGCGGCCCGGTGCGGCTGGCCTACCTCGGCGACGGGCTCAGCCGGCTCACGGGCGTCGCGGTGCCCGCCGACGCGGGACCGGAGTGGTTCGACCGGCTCGT
This sequence comes from uncultured Opitutaceae bacterium, assembly GCA_964460895.1. Lineage (GTDB taxonomy): Bacteria > Verrucomicrobiota > Verrucomicrobiia > Opitutales > Opitutaceae > Didemnitutus. Next base: position 51,301 of record CAYWTK010000008.1, on the reverse strand, counting down.
GCTGCCGGAGGACCTCCCCGACTACGTCGCGACGCGCGCGGCCGCGATCCGCAACCGGGTGCCGCTGCGGCACGAGTTCCGCATCCGCGACGCCGCCGGGGCGGTGCGCTGGTTCAGCCTGCGCGCGAACCCGCGCCCGGAGGCCGGCGGCGCCACGCTCTGGGACGGGCTGGTGCTCGACATCACCCGCTCCAAGGTCGCCCAGCTCAACCTCGAGCGGCAGGCGGGCTTCTACTCGGCGCTCAACGAGACGACCCTCGACCTGATCGAAGGGCGCGAGACGGAGGCCGTGCTCCAGTCGGTCGTCGAGCGCGCCGCCGCCGTCTTCGACGCGCCGCACGTCGAGATCTCCCTCATCGACGGCGAGTCGCTCGTCACCCGCGCCTACCACGGCCGGGCCGCGAACCTGGTCGGCGACCGCGTGACCCGTGACGAGGCCCGCATGTCCTGGCAGGCCGTCGAGACGCGCGAGCCCCTCGTGACCGACGACTACCTGCGCTCCGACCACCCCCGTCCGTTCTACTCCGGCCTCGGCGCGCGGGCGGCGGTCGTCTTCCCGATCGTGCACGGGTCGGACTGCCTGGGCGTCATCGGGATGATCCGCTTCCGCCCGGACCACCCGTTCGGTCTCGGCGAACTGCAGCAGGGCCAGGTGCTCGCGCGCCAGGTCGCCCTCGTGCTCCGCAACGCCCACATCTACGACCAGGCCGCGCGCCTGGCGGAGGCCCGCACCGCGGCGCTGCGCGCGAGCGAGCAGCGGCTGCGCGACGCCCAGCGGCTCGCGCGCGTGGGGCACTGGATCCACCATTTCGACACGCCGCGCCCCGAGGGCGACTTCTGGTCGGACGAGGCCTACCGGCTCTGCGGCCTGGCGCCGCAGAGCGAGGACCTCGACCGGACGCGCCTCGAGCAGCTGATCCACCCGGACGACCGCCCGACGGCGCGGCGCGCGGTGGCGGAGGCCTTCGCGGCGCGACGGGCCTTCGCGGTGGAGTACCGGCTCGTGCGGCGCGACGGCTCCGTGCGCCGCGTCCGCGACTCCGGCGAGCCCTTCAGCGACGACGCCGGCCGGATGGTCGGCATGCGCGGCGTGCTGCAGGACATCACCGGCTGAGCCCGCGGGCCCGCAAGTTTCTCCGTGCCTCCCGCGGGGAAGCTTGGTCCAATCCGGCGCCATGCCCTCCCCCCTCTCCGGCCGCATCCTCGTCACCGGCGGCGCCGGCTTCATCGGCAGCGCGCTGGTCTGGGCGCTGAACCAGCGCGGACTCTCTGACATCGTCGTGACCGACGTGCTCGGCACCGACGAGAAGTGGCGCAACCTCGTGCCCCTGCGGTTCGCCGACTACGTCGAGGCCGGTCCCTTCCGGCGCCGGCTGGCGGAGGACCCGAAGGCGTTCGGCCGCTTCAGCGCCGTCTTCCACCTCGGCGCCAACTCGGCCACCACGGAGCGCGACGCGTCGCACCTCGCGGACAACAACTTCGGCTTCACCAAGGAGCTCGCGGCGTGGGCCCTCGCGCACGAGGCGCGTTTCGTCTACGCGTCCTCCGCGGCGACCTACGGCGACGGCACCCGCGGGATGGACGACCGCGCGGAGGACCTGGCCGCGCTGCGTCCGCTCAACATGTACGGCTACTCGAAGCACCTCTTCGACCTGCATGCGCAGCGGCAGGGCTGGCTGAAGCGCATCGTCGGGGTGAAGTACTTCAACGTCTTCGGGCCGAACGAGGACCACAAGGGCGAGATGCGATCGCTCGTGCACAAGGCCTTCGGCCAGATCCAGTCGAGCGGGCAGCTGCGGCTCTTCCGCAGCCACCACCCCGACTACAAGGACGGCGAGCAGCGGCGGGACTTCCTCTACGTGAAGGACGCGGTGGAGATGACGCTGCATTTCGCCGAGAAGGCGCCGACCGCGGCCGGGCTCTTCAACCTGGGGTCCGGCGAGGCCCACACCTGGCTCGACCTCGCCGCCGCCATCTTCGGCGCGATGGGCCGCGAACCGCGCATCGAGTTCATCGACATGCCCCCCGAGCTGCGCGGCAAGTACCAGTACTACACGAAGGCCGACATCTCGAAGCTGCGCGGCACCGGGTACGGCCGGCCCGGGACCCCGCTGGCCGACGCGGTCGGCGACTACGTGCGGAACTACCTCGTCCCGGGGCGCCGCCTCGGGGACTGAACCGCCCCGGTCAGCGCCGCGCCGGCGCGTCCGCCGCGCCCCGGGCCGCGTCGCTCCGCCCGCCCGGGGAAAGGCGCGGCCAGCCCTCGGGCACCGCGAAGGCCTCGGGCGTGACGCGCGGCGAATCGGCCTCCATCCGCGCCACGACCATCAGGTAAAGCGTCGCGCCGCCGACCTTCGTCTCGATGCGGTGCGGCTGCCGGGTGCCCCCGACGTCGCGGAAGTCGGAGAAGTACGTGTCCACCGTCACCCGCCGCTCGCGCGAGACCCGGAACACGCTCCGCTTGACGATCTCCGCCGACTCCTCGTCGACCCACAGGAAGAGCACGTCGTCCTGCGGAGTCATGACCAGCAGCTTGTTCGCCGGACGGCCGTCGATCAGGTCGGAGCCGGCGTAGTCGACGGAGTTGCCCTTCTTCAGGTGGTCCACCAGCGGACCGTCGAAATCCGCGTTGGCCAGGAAGTCGCGCCGCTCGCCCCCGGTCATCCGCAGGGGCCGGCCGCCCTCCACGTCGGAATGGCTGATGTACGGCTCGTGCGTCCCGTCGGCCACCTGCACGACGCGCCGGCGGGGCGACACGCTCTCGACCCGGAGGCGGTTGGGGCGCTCCGCCCAGAGGCGGAACTCGATCACCTCGTCGCGGATCAGCGTCCGCCCCTCCGCGTACAGCGACCGCAGCTCCAGTCCCTTCCCGCCCGAACGCCCGGCGTGCCGCCGCGCGACCTCGGCCCCGAGGTTCGCCGCGGCGGCGATTCCGGGAACGAGGGCGAGGAGCAGCGCGAGGAGGAGGCGGAACGGCATCGGGCCCATCGTGCCCCCCGCCGCACCCGCGTCGATTCTCTTCCGCCCGCCCACCGCGCGCTTGCCGTCGACCGGCCCGGCCGCAGACTGCGCCGCCATGGAATTCGGCTGGTGGGAAACCGACGAGGACGGAAGGAAATGGAACATCACCGTGCGCTTCCACGGCGGCAACGTCACGTTCAGCAAGAAGACGGGGCACCACAACCCGTGGATCGACTTCGAGGGCTCCGACGAGCAGTGGGACCGGCTGCTGAAGGAGGCCGAGAAACGCCTGCCGCGCCGCCTGATGAGCCAGAAGGAGTTCGACCGCCTCAAGGCGCGCCGTCCGACCTGAGCGGGGCCAAGAGGGGCCGTACCCGCGGCCAGAGCAGCACGAACGAATCGGCGAACTCGGCGGGACGCCCGGCGACCCACGCATCCACCGCGGCGGGTTCGAACCACCCGCCGCCCTCGATCTCCGCGGGATTCGGGGAGACCGGCCCGTCGACCCGCACCCGGTAGACCCAGACGAACTCGGCGCCGGTCGCGGCGCAGGCGTCCACCTTGAACAGGCGCTCCGGGGGCGCCGCCGGCCGGAGGCCCAGCTCCTCCCCGAGTTCCCGCACCATCGCGGCGTCGTAGTCGTCCCCCGCCCCCACGTGCCCGGCGCACGAGGAGGTCCAGCGGAGGGGAAAGGTGTCCTTCGTGCGCGAGCGGCGGTGGAGGTACACGCGACCGCGCCCGTCCACCACGAAGGCATGTACGGCCCGGTGCCGCAGGCCGCGCGCGTGCACCTCCGCCCGCGCCGCACGGCCGACCACGCGGTCCTCCGCGTCCACCACGTCGAACAGCTCCGCCGGATCCTGCGCCATGCTTTAGCTTTGTCATCGCCCGCCGTTCGTGTCCATTCGGCGTTTCCCTCCCCTTCCATGGCCAAGATCGAGATCAGCCAAGTCGCCGAGATCCTCAAGAAGCACAAGCTCGAGCCCGGGCTCCTGCGCGAGATCGTGGAGGCGCTGAACGAGGTCGCGCAGCCCGCCGCCGACGAGGACATCAAGCCGCCGCCGCCCAAGAAGCAGTTCGTCATCCTCCTCTCCGACCCCGAGGGCAGGCTGCCCGACAAGGACCTGGTCGGCTGGGTCGTGCAGATCCCGGAGAACGCCAGCCCCCACTCCACCACCGACCGCATCTTCAAGGGGGCCTACGACTTCAACGCCTCGAAGCGCGGCCGCATGCTGCCGGTCAAGTCCGTCGGCGAGGCGCTGGAGAGCGCGGGCGCGAAATACTTCAAGGAGTCCGAACTCTGGGTGAAGACCAAGCTGCCGGTCGCCGTGGTGAAGACCGACAACGTCCTCCCCAAGGACGAGTTCAAGGTCGAGAAGGTCGACCGGCGCCGCCGCGACGAGTCCGACGACGAGTGAGCCCCGCGCGCGCGCTCAGCGCAGGTTGAACGCCTCGGGCCGCAGCCCGCGCGCCTGCAGCGCCGCGCGCACGGCCGCGAGGTCGAGCCGGTCGCCGGGCTTCACGCCGCGGTCCTTGAACCAGCCCTGGTTCATCTCCAGCGCGAACTGGAGGTCGCGCCCCCGCGACCGCACGGGCCGCTCGTCGAGCGGATACAGCGGGTAGACCTCCCGCAGCACGCCGTCGCCGTCGAGGTAGCCGATGTCCAGCGGCAGCGTCGTGTTGCGCATCCAGAAGCTCATCGCCTGCCGGCCGGGGAAGACGAAGAGCATGCCCTCGTCGCGGCCGAGCTCCTTGCGGAACATCAGGCCCCGCTCGACCTCCGGCGGCAGCACCGCCACCTGCACGCGGATGGTCCGTCCCCCGATCTTCATCTCGAAGCGGTCGTCGACGGTCTTGGGCGCGGCCGCGGCGGAACCGTCGCGGCCGCAGCCGGACAGGACGAGCGCGGCCAGGGCCGCAAGGAGGGGGACGAGGGTCGGGCGGAGAAACATTCTTTTGCCTTTGCTGGGCAACCGTGGCTAGACACCGCCCTCCAAAACTCAAACCTTCAGTCGCCCGTGCCCTCCCCGCTGCCCGCCCTGCTCTACGCCGACACGCACGCCAGCGCCGACATGCTCTACTTCGGGCGCGTCGAGGTGCACGACCCGTTCATCGCCTTCGAGGCGAAGGGGCGGAAGGTCACGGTCCAGAGCGCCCTCGAACTCGGCCGCGTCCGGCGGACCGGCGACTTCGACGTCGTGCTGCCGCGCGAGGAATGGCTCGAGCGCGCCCGCCGGGCCCACGGGCCCAAGGCCGGCGTGGCCGAGCTCATCGCCGTCGCCGCGGCCGCGCACGGACAGAAGGCGTTCCGCGTCGCGGACGACTTCCCCGCCTCGCTCTACCTCCGCCTGCGGCGCCTCGGGCTGCGGCTCGAGCTGGCCGGCGGACTCCTCTTTCCCGCGCGGGAGATCAAGACGCGCGCCGAGGCCGAGGCCATCCGCGCCGGCAACCGGCTCTGCGCCGTCGGCTACCGGGTCGCGGAGGAGACGCTGCGCGCCGCCCGCATCCGCGGACGCCGGCTCGTCCACCAGGGCCGCACGCTGACCTCCGAGCGCCTGCGCTTCCTCATCGAGACCGCGATCAAGGAGCGCGGCGGCGACGCGCGCGACACGATCGTCGCCGGCGGCGACCAGGCCTGCGACCCGCACGAGCGGGGCTCGGGACCGCTGCGGCCGCACGAGCTCATCATCATCGACATCTTCCCGCGCGACCTCCGCACGGGCTACTACGGCGACATGACCCGCACCTACCTCAAGGGCCGCCCCCGCGAAGTGCAGCGCCGGCTCGTGGCCACGGTGCGCGAGGCCCAGCGCGCCGCGCTCCGGCGGATCCGCGCCGGCGTCGACGGACGCGACGTGCACGAGGCGGTGCAGGCCGTCTTCGCCGAGGCCGGCTACGAGACGCGGCGCGGCCCGCGCGGCGCCGTCGGGTTCTTCCACGGCACCGGCCACGGGCTCGGTCTCGCCGTCCACGACCCCGGCGCCCGCCTCGGTCCCGTCTCCGCCCGCATCCCGCGCGGCGCCGTCCTCACGGTCGAACCCGGACTCTACTACCCCGGCCTCGGCGGTTGCCGCTGGGAGGACGTCGTCCAGGTCACCGCCACCGGCTCCCTTCCGCTCTCCCGCCATCCCTACGCCTGGGAGATCGCCTGACCCTTTCCGATGAAGTCCCTCCTCAAGAAGATCTCCAAGCTCCACGTCCTCGTCGTGGGCGACGTCATGCTCGACCACTACGTCTGGGGCGACGCCCAGCGCATCTCGCCCGAGGCGCCCGTGCCCGTGATCGACGTCGAGCGCGACACCTACAGCGCCGGCGGCGCGGCGAACGTCGCGCTCAACCTCGCCTCCCTCGGGGCGCAGGCCACCATCGCCGGCTTCTTCGGCCGCGACGACGCGGGCAAGCGCCTGTCGGGCATCCTCACCCAGAAGGGCATCCAGACGGTCCCGACCCCGGGCAGCGGCTCGACCATCGTCAAGACCCGCGTGCTCGTCCGGCGCCAGCAGCTCTGCCGCCTCGACCGCGAGTCGCCCCACCACGACTACGCGATCGACCCGCGCCTGATCGAGCCGACCTTCGTCAAGCTCGTGAAGAAGGCCGACGCGGTCATCCTCTCCGACTACGCCAAGGGCCTGCTGACCGACGAGCTGGTGGCGAAGGTCACCGGGCTCGCGCGCGAGCACGGCAAGCTGCTGGCGATCGACCCCAAGCCGCGGCGCAAGCTCCGCTTCCACCAGCCGGACCTCATCACGCCCAACCGCAAGGAGGCGCTCGCCCTCGCCGGCCTCGAGCCCGAGCCCCACCAGCCCTTCCCCGCCGCCGAGGTCTGCGCCCGCATCTACGAGCAGTACCGCCCGAAGCACCTCGTCATCACGCTGAGCGAGGACGGCATGCTCCTCTCCCACCAGGGCAAGGCCGGCCGCGTCATCCCGACGATGGCGCGCGAGGTCTTCGACGTCTCGGGCGCGGGCGACACGTCCATCGCCGCCCTCACGCTGGCGCTCGCCGCCGGCGCCGTGCTCGAGGAGGCCGCCCAGTTCGCCAACGCCGCCGCCGGCGTCGTCGTGGGCAAGCTCGGCACCGCCACCGTCACGCCCGCCGAGATCCTCGCGCACGTCGCCGAGGAGAAGTAGGCCCCGGCCGCCGGCATGGGATCTTCGATTTTGGCTCCTCGATCATCGATTCTCCGGCACGTTGCCGCGGCCGCCGCCCGGGGACGCGCCCGGCGATGAGCGCCTCGACCGGGTCCATGGGATGACAGCCCTCGCCCGCCCTCCGCCCCCGTGCCGATCGAAAATCCAGAATCGAGAATCGAAGATTCCCCGCCCCGCCGGGGCGGCGCCGCGCTCTTCCTCGACCGCGACGGGACGCTCATCCCCGACAAGGACTACCTCGCCGACCCCGCGCAGGTGGAGCTCTTCCCCGGCGTGGCCGGCGCCCTGCGGCGCGCGCGCGACCTCGGCTACGCTCTCTTCCTCTTCACCAACCAGTCGGGCATCGGCCGCGGCTACCACACGCTGGCCGACACCCACGCCTGCAACGCGCGGATGCTCGAGCTGATCGGGCTCGGCCCCGACCTCTTCGCCGGGGTGTGCATCGCGCCCGAGGCGCCCGACCAGCCGTCGCTCTACCGCAAGCCCTCGCCGCGCTTCATCCTCGAGTCGGTCGCGGCGCACCGCCTCGACCCGGCGCGCTGCTGGATGGTCGGCGACCGCGAGAGCGACCTCGCCGCCGGCCTCGCCGCCGGCATCCGCGCCGCCGCGGTCTGCACCGGCAAGCACGACGCCGCGGGCTGGGGCGGGCGCCTGCCGCCACGCGCGGCACTGTTCGCGGACTTCCCCGCGTTCGTCGCCACGCTCGCCTGACATGCCGGAGCTCGCCGAGGTCGAGTTCTACCGCCGACGTTGGGCCGCCGGCCACGGCGACGTCGTGCGCCGCGTGCTCGTCCATCCCCGCGCGCGCATCTACCGCGACTGCGCCGCGTCGAGGCTCGTCCGCGCGCTCACCGGCGCCACCCTGCTCGGCTCCGAAGCCGCGGCCAAGCAGATGCTCTTCCGCTTCTCCGGCGACGCCTGGCTCGGGCTCCACCTCGGCATGATCGGCGAACTGCGCGCGGCGCCGGCCGGACACCGGCCGGAGCGGCACGACCACCTCGTGCTGGCGCAGGACGCGCGGAGCCTCGTCTTCTCCGATCCCCGCATGTTCGGCGGCGTGCGGCTGCACCGCGGACCGACCCCGCCCGACTGGTGGACCGGGATCGCGCCGGCCATCCTCTCGCGCTCCTTCACTGTGCCGGCGGTCGCCGCGTTCCTCCGCCGCCGCGCCCGCGCGCCGGTCAAGGCCGTGCTGCTCCTGCAGGAACGCTTCCCCGGCGTCGGCAACTGGATGGCCGACGAGGTCCTCTGGCGCGCCGGCGTCGCGCCCGGCCGGCCGGCGGGCCGGCTCGACGCCGCCGAGGTCCGCGCGCTCCACCGCGCCTGCCGCCTCGTCTGCCGCGGCGCGCTCCGCCACAACGCCGGCGTCGGCGGACCGATGCCGGCGGAGCTGAACGAGTTCATGCCCGACACCTGGCTGTTCAACCACCGCTGGGAGCGCGGCGGCTCCTGCCCGCGCTGCCGGACGCCGCTGCGGCACGCGGCGGTCGGCGGCCGCACGTCCTGCTGGTGCCCGCGCTGCCAGCCGCGCTGACTTCGCCTCGACCCGCGCGCCGCGCCGCCCTTTGCTCGGCTCATGGCCGGACGCCGCCAACGCCTCGACGAGCTCCTCGTCGCCCGCGGCCTCGCCGCTTCCCGCGCGCAGGCCAAGGCGCTGGTCATGGCCGGACGCGTCCGTCTCGGGACGGAGCGCCTCGACAAGCCCGGCAAGGAGTACCCGGCGGACGTCGCGCTCCACGTGGACCAGCCGCCGCGCTTCGTCAGCCGCGGGGGCGAGAAGCTCGCGGCCTACCTCGAGCGCTTCCCCGTGGACCTCGCGGGCGCGCACGTGCTCGACGTCGGCGCCTCGACCGGCGGCTTCACCGACTGCGCCCTGCAGGCGGGCGCCGCCTCCGCGACTTGCGTGGACGTCGGGACCGGCCAGCTGCACGACCGGCTCCGCCGCGACCCGCGGGTCACCAGCCTCGAGAAGGTCAACGCGCGCCACCTCGCGCCGGGCGACCTGCCGCGCCCGTCGTACGACGCGGTGGTGATGGACCTCTCGTTCATCTCGCTGCGGAGCGTCCTGCCCGCCGTCTGGCCCTTCCTCCGTCCCGGCGGCGTCCTCGTCGCGCTCGTGAAGCCGCAGTTCGAGGCCGGCAAGGCGGAGGTGGACCGCGGCGCGGGCGTGATCCGCGACGACGCGGTGCGCGCCCGCGTGCTGGCCGAGGTGCGGGCGTTCGCCCTCGCGTCGCTGCCGGGCGCGCGGCTGCACGGCGAATGCGAGTGCCCCGTGCACGGGGCGGACGGCAACCGCGAGTTCCTCCTCGGCCTGGTCCGCGGGGCGTGAGCGGCGCCGCGAGAATGCTGTTTCCAAGCCGGCCGCGCCCGCACTAGCTTCGTCGCGCCATGCCGCCCCTCCGCCGCCTCGCCTTCGTGGTCAACCCGGACCGTCCCGGCGCCGCCGAGCTGGCGGACGAGCTGCTCGAGCTCGCGGGCAAGGCCGGCGTCAAGCAGACGAAGCTGAACCAGGGCCGCAAGCTGCCGCGCGGCTACCTCAAGGGCTGCGACGCGGTCTGTGTGGTCGGCGGCGACGGCACGCTCCTCGGCGTCGTCCGGGCCGCGGTGCGCGCGGGCATCCCGGTGATCGGCGTCAACCGCGGCAGCCTCGGCTTCCTCACCACCTACTCCGCCGAGGAGGCGCGCGCGATCTTCCCCACCCTGCTCCAAGGCGACTACCGGCTCGCGCCGCGCACCCTGCTCGACTGCCGCGCCGGCCCGGGCCACCACGACATCGCGCTCAACGACGTGCTCATCAAGAGCGAGGTCAACTCGCGGCTGGTGCGGCTCGAGGTGTTCGCCGACGACGAGCTCGTCACCGACTACTACAGCGACGGCGTCATCTTCTGCACCCCGACCGGCTCGACCGCCTACAACCTCGCGGCCGGCGGTCCAATCATCCATCCGGGGGCGGCGGCCATCGCGATGACGCCGATCTGCCCGCACACGCTGAGCAACCGCACGATCCTCTTCCGCGACAATGTCAAGCTGCGCATCGTCAACCGCACGACGGACGCCCGCCTGCTGGTCGCGATGGACGGCCAGCGGAATTCGGTCGTCACCGGCGGCTCGATCCAGATCTCGCTCGCGCCGCGCCGCCTCGAACTCGTCCAGCCGCGCCGCTATTCGCACTTCGCCGTCATGCGGTCGAAGCTGAAGTGGAGCGGAGGCCTGGCCGAGAAGCGCTAGGGCGGATCCTCCGCGGGGAGGCGACGCCCGCGCCGCGTCGGGCACGCGGACCGGGACGGGGCCGTCCCGGCTCCAAGAGCCAAATGACCGTCGGCAGCGTCCGGAACGCTCGATCACGCGAACGGGACCCGATGCGTGGGTAGCCGGCGCCTTCCGGGCGCCGGTCGAACGGCGGACCCAGCCGCGAGCAGGAGAACGAGATCGAGGAGAGAGAATGATGGTCTCTTCTCCCGTGCTCGGAAAGCCCGGGCTACCCGTCCTCGGGCCTTGGGGATGCGGCGCCCTCGCCGCGTCGGGCTCGCGAACCGGGGCGGGGGCGCCCCAGCTCCAAGGATCGAAGCGTGGATGGCAGGTAGCCGACGACCTCCGGGCACCCGTCGCGCGGAGGATCAAGCCGCGAGGAAGAGAGCGAGAAAGAGCAAAAAGAATGATCCAAAAAACGCAGTCCAACCCAGTCACGGAGAGCGAAGAGGCGGCACTGAGTTCACCGAGAAGAAATTCTGAAAATCTGAGGATGAATGATTCGTTCACCCGCGAGGAGAACAAAAGCACTTGGACCTTCCGGGCCTAACTCCCTGTCTGCCTCCGGTTTGCCTCCGTGTTCTCCGTGTCGAACTTCTGAGTTTAGGATGATGGACTATCCTCTCGTGCTCGGAGAGCCCGTCATCCGCCCTCCGGCCCTGGGGGATGCGGCGCCCTCGCCGCGTCAGGCACACCGAACCGGGACGGGGGCATCCGAGCTCCCGCGGCGGCGGGGGAATCGGCCGGCCTGCGGCGGTCCGCGCAAGGCTGCAGCCGGGATCGCAGAACCCGGTCAGGACGCCCGCATCGCGACGGGTGGCCGGCTGGTCTCCGCGGGCCCGGCTGCAGGGGAACTGGACCGTGCTAGGACTGCTTGTCGGACCGGGCCTTCTCGCGGGCGCGCTCGGCCTTCTTGGCCTCGGCCGCGGCCTTCTTCTCCTCAGCGGCGGCCTTCCGGGCCTCGCGCGCGGCCGCCTTGTCGGCGTCCTCGGCGACCTTCTCGTCCTTGTTGATCTTGCCGTCCTTGTTCGCGTCGTACTTCGCGAGCCGCTCCTGGCGGGCGGCGTCCTTGGCGGCCTGCAGGCGCGCGGTCTCGGCCTCGTCGAGCCGGCCGTCCTTGTTGGCGTCGTACTTCGCGAGATCGGCCTTGCTCGGGCCCTTGGGTTCCTTCGCCTCGCGCGGTTCGGCGGAGGCGGCGGTGAGGAGAGCCAGCGCGCACGCGCCGGCGAGGAGATGACGGAGGGTGGGGGTATTCATGGCGGCAACACCCTCGCCGACGGCTCCGCCCGACGCAACGTCCGCGACGCCCGGGTTCCCGGGGGAATCAGGGCTTGACCACCAGCTGCGTCCGCAGCTCCCGCCGCAGGCGCCGCCGCGCGAACGCGGCGAGGTCGTCGCGGGTCACGGCGTCGATCGACGCGTCGTAGCGCGCGTCGTCGTTCACCGGCAGGCCGTACACCGCGTTGAGCGCGGCGTGCAGCGCGCGGGCCGCGTTCGTCTGGCGGCCCATCCGCCGCGCGGCCTTCAGGCGCACCTGGCAGCGGCGCAGCTCGTCGGCCGCGACGCCGCCGTCCTGCACGCGCGCGACCTCGCGCTCGAACTCCTCCAGCACCTGCGCGTGCCGCTCGGGACTCGTGCCCGCGAAGAGGTAGAACATGCCGTGCGCCAGGCCGATCACCCGCGAGGAGCGCACGAAGTACGCGAGGCCGAGCTGCTCGCGCACACGCTCGAAGAGGTGCGACGACATGCCGCTGAAGAGCTCGTCGGCGACCTCCGCGACGGCGTGGTCCGGCTCCAGCAGCCCCGGCCCAGGGAACGCGTGGAAGACGACGGCCTGCTGCCGCGGGCGGCTCTCGACGTGCTCGCCCGGACGCGGGGCGAGCGTCGCCGCCGCGGCCGACGCCCGGCCCGCCGGCAGCCGGGCCAGCAGCGCCTCGAGCCGCGGCCGCAGCCGGCGCGGGTCGAAGTCGCCGGCGACGGCGAGGACGGCCGGACCCGCGGTGACCAGCCGCCGGTGCAGCTCCCGCAGGTCGGCCGGCGCGACGGACCGGAGCCCGGCCTCGTCGCCCGCGCTCTCGACCGCGAAGGGGTGCGTCCCGAAGAAGAGCGCGCGCAGGCGCCGGCGCCCGAAGGTCACCACGTCGTCGTCGCCCTCCTTGAGGGCGGCGAGCGCCGCCTCGCGCTCGATCTCCAACCGGTCGGCCCGGAACGCGGGCCGCAGCACGGCGTCGCCCAGCAGCTCGAGCGCGCGCGCGGCGTCGCCGGGCAGCACCTCCGCGTGCAGCCCGAAGCTGTTGTGCCCGCAGAACTCGCCGAAGGAACCGCCGACCGCCTCGATCGCGGCCGCGACCTCCTCCGCGGATCGGCGCGTCGTGTCCTTGGTCAGCAGCGACGCGAGCAGCGCGTTCGCCCCGCGGCGCGCGGGCGCCTCGAAAAGCGGCCCGCCGGGGAACGCCAGGCGGACGTGCAGGTTCGGCAGGCCGGGGTCCGGCTGCAGCAGCAGGCGCGCGCCGTTGGGCAGCGCGACCTCCTCGAAGCCGGACGCGACGCGGGCGCGCCCGGGCGACGCCGCGGCGGCGGCGGCGGACGAGGCGGGGTTTGACGACACGACGGTCAGCCCCTCCGGCCCGAGGTAGGTCCGCGCCACGCGCCGCAGGTCGGCGGGCGTCAGCGCGAAGAGCCGCTCGAAGTAGCGCCGCGTGTAGCCCGGGTCGCCCACGACGACCTCGGCCGTGCCGAGCCGGGCGGCCTGTCCGGCCATCGTCTTGCGCCCGCCCACCTCGGCGGCCACGGCCTGCCGCACGGCCTTGCGCAGGGCCGCCGCGGGCACGGACCGCGACTGGAGCCCCTCGACCACGCGGAGGATCGCCGCCTCCGCGGCCGCCCGCTTGTCCGCGTCCGCGAGGTAGGAGACGTAGAACAGTCCGGTCGTGCCCGGGCTCCACGTCATGGCGTCGATCGTGTGCACGAGCCGGGCCCGCTCGCGCACGGCCTGCCAGAGGATCGAACTGTCGCCGTGCCCGAGGACCATCGCGAGGAGGTCGAGCGCGGGCATGTCGGGGTGCGCCAGCGGCGGCAGGCGCCAGCCGAGACCGGCGCGCGCGACGGTGACGTCCTCGAACAGGTGCTGCTCCCGCCGCGCGAGCTGCGGCGGCTCGTCGGGCACGAGGACCGGCGCGAGCCGGCGGCGCGGCTCCGCCCCGAAGTGCTCCGTCACGGCGGCGCGCATCGCCGCGGGGTCGAAGTCGCCGACCACGACGACGACGAGGTTGTTCGGCGCGTACCGCTCCCGGTAGTAGGCCAGCAGGTCGTCGCGCGTCGTGGCGGCGAACACGTCGCGGTGGCCGATGATCGGCTGGCGGTACGGGTGGACCCGGAACGCGGTCTCGAACAGCGCCTGCCCGAGCCGCTGGTCGGGGTCGTCGAGGCACATGTCGATCTCGCGGAGGATGACGTCCTTCTCCTTCGCCACCTCGTCCGCCGGCAGGGTCGAACGCAGCGTGACGTCGGCCAGCACGTCGACCGCCACCGCGGCGTGCTCCGCCGGCATGTCGATGTAGTACACCGTGCGGTCGAACGTCGTGTAGGCGTTCACGTAGCCGCCGTGGGCCTGCACCGTCGCCGAGATGTCGCGCCCGGCGCGGCGCGCCGTGCCCTTGAAGAGCAGGTGCTCGAGGTAGTGCGAGAGCCCGGCGCCGAGGTGCGCGCCCTCGTGGATGCTGCCGGTGCGCACCCAGACCTGCACGGAGACGACCGGCGACGAGCCGTCGCGCTTGAGGATCGCGGTGAGGCCGTTGGGCAGCACGAACCGCTCGACGGCTTCGCGCCAGAGGGAGTCGAGCAGCGCGCGGTCGGCGTGCCGGGAGGACGGGGAGGAGGCCATGCGAGGGACGAGAAGGAGGCGCCCGGCCCCGGCGAGGCGAGCGGGAAAACTCCGGGCGGGCCTCAGCGGCCCGCCGCCCCGACGGAGGTCCGCCGGCTCCGCGCCCGCTTCGGCGCGAACGGCTTCACGAACGCCTCGTCGAAGCCGTAGATTTCGCCGAAGTCCTCGCGACGGTCGCTGTCGGTCTTCGAGAAGACGTTGTATTCGATCAGGTTGAAGACGATGTCGCCGAAGTCCGAGCACCGCCGCACGCCCCACGCGTTCAGCACGGTCTTCGCCAGCGGGCCGAACTGCTCGAGCGCGTAGTCGCGGATGCCATGCAGGAGCTCCGGGCCGCTGACGTGCTGCGACCGCGCGGTGCGGTCGGGATGCCGCTTCTTGAGGTCCTTGACCGTGTGGTCGAGGGCCTGCCGGACGAAGGTGTACGCCTTGCGGTCGAAGCGCGGGTCCTCCTTGCAGATGAGTTCGACGATTTCGCTGAATTCCAAGTCTTGCATTCCCGTTGGGGAAGCTACCTAGCACACGGGGCCCGGGCGCGCAACTCCCGCGCCCGCGGGCGTCGCGTCATCGCCGCGGCCTCCGTCTGTAAATCTCGTCCGTTCGTCAATGTCCCCTCGCCAACGGCGCCGGAAGCTGACAGACGTTTGCGGCAACGGGCATGATCAGCGCCACGCAGTCGAATCATCCGCTCGCCGGCGTCGTCCCGTCGGCGTCCGCGCCGGCGGTGCCGGTCGTCGAGGCCGCCTTCGCCCGCCTGCGGGACCACGGTATGCGCATCACGCGCCCGCGCACGCGGCTGCTCGAGGCGCTGGCGCGGCAGAACGGACCGGTCCGGATCGAGCAGCTGCACCGCGAAATCGGCCCGGAGGCGTGCGACCTCGTGACCGTCTACCGCTGCCTCGCCGCCTTCGAGGAGATCGGACTGGTGCGCCGGAGCTTCCTCTTCAACGGCACGGGCCTGTACGAGCTGACCGTCGGCCACGCGACGAGGCACTACCACCTCGTCTGCCGGCAATGCGGGCGGACCGAGCGCGTCGACTACTTCCCCATCGAAGGCGCCGAACGGATGCTCCGCGACCGCGGCTACAGCCAGGTTTCCCACCTGCTCGAGTTCTTCGGCGTCTGCCCGACCTGCCAGCAGGCGATTCCCGCCCGGCCCACCACCCCAGGACCGGCCGCGCTCTGAGGACCCTCCTCTCCCCCGCCAGGAAAGAAAAAAGCCGTCCCGAGGGACGGCTTTTTCCGCAAAATGGAGCCAACAACTGGACTTGAACCAGCGACCCGCGCTTTACGAAAGCGCTGCTCTACCAACTGAGCTATGTTGGCGAAAGAACGAGGGCGGGATATCGCGCCCCCGTTCGGACGCTGGCAAGCTCCTTTTTCCCGCGGCGGGCGACGCCGCGGGAGGGCGTCAAAGGCAGGCCCCGGCCCGCTGCAGGACCTCGTCGCGGCGGCGCCGAGCGACCTCGAGCGACTTGGTCTCGAGCGAGGCGCGGATGCGCGACTTCGTCAGCGGCGTCGGGTGCACCGTGTAGTGCACATACCACGTGCCGTTGTTGTTCCACAGGTGGTGGTTCGGGTTCGAGGCGCGGACGCGCAGCGACGGCCGGGGAAACGCCGGCGCCGGCGACTCGTTCGCCAGCCGGCCCGCCTCGGGGCGGACCGGCATGGTTTCGCTGTCCTCGGAGGCGGCTTCGCCTCCAGTGGGATGACGGTTCGGAGCGATCATGGTATCGATGGGTGGAAAAGCAGGTAGCGTGCCGGGCGAGGACGGGATTTGGGAGGCGAGGCAGGTGTTGCAGGGCGTAAAAAACGAAGGCCGCCCGGAGTGGGCGGCCTTTTCGAAGTACTTGGGAGACTGGAGTTTTCTCTTACGTGCGCGAATGCCGCCCGGAGACCGGCGCAAACAGAATGGCGACCACGACTTTCGTCGTGGTGCCAAGCGTAAGCCAGTTGAGGCGGGACATCATGGGCGGGACGGGCCGGACGCTGCGGAGGCGCGCCGTCGGCGTCAACTGCGCTCTTCCGCCTATGACAATTCGTCAGCTCCCCGCCCGCACCACCACGAGGGCGACGACGCTCACCACGGCCCAGAGCCCCACCGCCAGCGCGAAGGGCCTCCACCCGACCGCGCGGAGCGTGCCCGGCGACAGGGCGGCACCGACCAGGAACAGGGTGACCGCGAGACCGGACCGGGCCAGCCGCACGAGCCACGGATAGACCTCCGGGGCCGGCAGGAACGAGGCGCACGCCGACGCCGCCACGAAGAGCCCCACGAACCAGGGCGCGGCCGCGGCGGCGCCCGGCTGCCGCATCCTCCAGGCGATCGCCGCCACCAGCGGCAGGATCCACAGCGCGCGCGCGAGCTTGAGCGGCACGGCGACGGCCAGGGCCTCCGGGGAGAAGCGCGCCGCGGCGCCGACCACCGAGCTCGTGTCGTGGATCGCGATCGCGGCCCACGCGCCGAACTGTTCCGCCGTCAGGCCGAGCAGGTGTCCGACCGGGGGAAAGACGAACAGGGCGACGGCGTTGAGCACGAACACGCAGCCGAGGGCCACCGACATCGCCCGCGGCTCGGCCCGCAGCACGGGGCCGACCGCCGCGATCGCGCTGCCGCCGCAGATCGCGGTGCCGGTCGAGATGAGGGTCGCCGTCGTGCGCTCCACCCCGAGGCCGCGCGCGAGCAGCCACCCGAGTCCCAGCGTGCCGGCGATCGTCGCCGCGGTCGCGACCACGCCGGTCGCCCCGGCCGCCACCACCGCCGGCAACTGGATGCCGAACCCGAGGCCCACGACGGACGCCTGCAGGAGCAGCCGCTGGACGCGGGCCGCGCGCGCCGCGTCGGGCTGGCCGAGGAGCAGGGACGTGACCAATCCCAGCGCCAGGGCCATCGGCGGCGTCACGACCGGCCACGCGCAGGCGGCCGCCAAGGCCCAGAAGACCGGTGTTTTCCAGGTTGGCGCGGCCGCGGACATGACCCACGTTCGCCCGCTCGCCCGCCCGACTCCAGCCGGGAAACGCCGGCGAGCGCCGAATCGTGAAGACCGACCTCTTCGACTACGTCCTGCCGGAGCGCCTGATCGCCCAGGCGCCCCTGCCCTGTCGCGACGCGTCGCGCCTGCTGGTCGTCCACCGGAGCGAGCGCCGCATCGAGCACCGGCTCTTCCGCGAGATCGGCGATTACCTGCGTCCGGGCGACGTCCTCTTCCGCAACAACGCCGCGGTCATCCCCGCCCGGCTCCACGCGCGCCGGCCGACGGGCGGTGCGGTCGAGTGCCTGCTGCTCCGGCCGGCGACGGCGGCGGACGAGTGGTGGTGCCTCCTGCGGCCGGGCCGCAAGCTCCCGCCGGGCGAGACCTTCGGGCTCGACGGCCACTTCACCGCGACCGTCCGGGAGAAGACGGAGGCCGGGCTCTTCCGCGTCGCGTTCGCGTGCCCCGACGCCCCCGACATCCTCGCGGTCGCCGCCCGCATCGGCGAGATGCCCCTGCCCCCGTACATCGCGCCGCGCACGGACGACGCCTCCCGGCGGGTGGATCGCGAGCGCTACCAGACCGTCTACGCCGACCGCGCGCACACCGTCGCCGCGGCGGCGCCGACCGCCGGGCTGCACTTCACCCCGGAGCTCCTCGCCGCCCTCGCGGATGCCGGGGTGCGGTTCGCGGACCTGACCTTGCACGTGGGCCTGGGCACGTTCCGGCCCATCGCCACGGAGCACGTCGAGGACCACGCCATCCATCGCGAGCTCTACGAGCTGCCGCTCGCGGCGCAGGAGCTCGTGTTCTCCCCGGGCGGCGGCCGGCGCATCGCGGTGGGCACGACCTCGCTGCGGAGCCTGGAGGATTTCCGCCGGCGCCACGCGCAGCCGCTCGGACGCGACCACTTCGCGGAGGCGGACATCTACGTGCACCCGCCGGCGCGTTTCCAGGCGGTCGACGCCCTGATCACGAACTTCCACCAGCCCCGCTCCACCCTGCTCTGCCTCGTGGCCGCCTTCCTCGCGCCGGAGACGACCGACGGCGTCGTCTGGTTCCGGGAGATCTACACCGAGGCCGTCGCCCGGGAGTACCGCTTCCTCAGCTACGGCGACGCCATGCTGATCCTGTGACGCCGGACGGGGGTTGCATTCCGCGCCAACCGGGATTCGCTCCCGGCCTTCGATGCACCCCCGCCGACTCCTGCTCGCCGTCGCCCTGATCGTCGCCGTCGCCACGGCCGGCTATTGGGCGGCGCAGGGCGCCCACCGCGGCTGGAGCCAGAATCGCGTCCCGGTAAAGTCGGTGGACGAGGTCACGGGCCTCGAACACGTGACGTACGAGGACCGCTACGTGCCCGGCGTCGACTTCCTCGGCGGCGGCCTGCTCGTCGCCGGCGTGCTCGCCGGAGCCTCCCTCCTTTTCCGCCAGAAACCCCCAACCAACTCATGAAGAAAAACCTCACCGTCCTCCTCAGCCTCGCCGCCGCGGCCGCCCTCGGCGCCGCCCCGATCTCCTTCGACTTCAAGGACCCGAAGGGCGTGAACGCCATCCAGTTCCACCTCGACTCGCTGCTCGAGCCGATCTCCGGCACCGCCGGCGGCGTCACGGGCAACGTGACGTTCGATCCCGCCAACCCGGCCGCCACGGCCGGCAAGATCGTCGTCGCGGCGAAGTCCCTCACCGTCCCGAACGCCACGATGACCGAGCACCTGCACAGCAACGGCTGGCTCGATGTCGCGGCGCACCCGGAGATCACGTTCGAGGTGACCAAGCTCGACGGCGTGCAGACCAAGGGCAACGAGACCACCGCGACCGCGCACGGGAAGTTCAGCCTCAAGGGCGTCACCAAGGACATCGCCGTCCCGGTCCGCCTGACCTACCTCGCCGACGCGCTCGAGAAGCGAACCCGTCCCGGCAACAAGGGCGACCTGCTCGTCATCCGCGGCGAGTTCACGATCAACCGCGGCGACTACGGCATCCAGCCCGGCAAGAACGAGGACAAGGTGAACCCCGAGGTGAAGCTCAACCTCGGCATCGTCGGCAGCGCCCCCAAGGCCTGACCGCCCCTCCACCCCCTCTTGGCGAAGGACGGCCGCGAGGCCGTCCTTTCTTTTTGCCCGCGGGACGCTACGGTCCCGACCGTGACCGACGACGAACTCCAGCACCTCATCGAGGAAGCGACCTTCGATTACACGATGGGCGAGAACGACGCCGCGCTGGCCAAGCTCGGCCGTGCCACCGCGGCCGCGCCGGACTCGTTCGCCGCCTGGCACGCCGCCGCCGAGATCAACTTCGGCCTGCGCCGCTTCGACGCCGCCCTCGCCGCGGCCGAGCAGGCCCATCGCCTGCGGCCGGACGACCTGTTCATCAACACCACCTTGTCGCGCGTCTGGATGGAGAAGGGCGACAAGGCCCGGGCGGAGCACTTCGGGGCCCAGGCCAAGATCCAGAGTTGGCGGGAGCAGCTGAAGAACCCAAGTGCCTCTTCCGAAGCAGGTTCGGTGTGAACCGAAGGGTCGGTTGACAGTGCCGCGAGCCGGTCCCTAGCCTCCGCCCCCTATGGATCGCCCCGTCTACCTGCTCGAATTCGAGAAGCCGCTCCGCGAGCTCGAGAAGCAGCTCGAGGCGCTGCACCAGCAGTCGCTCGAGAACAACATCGAGATGTCGGCGGAGCTGCGCGCGATCGAGGCCAAGATCGACCAGACGCGGCGCGAGATCTACTCGAACCTCACCCCCTGGCAGCGGGTCCAGGTCGCCCGGCACCCGAAGCGGCCCTACGCGCTCGACTACGTGGCCGCCCTTTGCACCGATTTCCAGGAGCTCCACGGCGACCGGCAGTTCAAGGACGACCAGGCCCTGGTCGGTGGCACCGCCTTCCTCGACGGCCGGGCGGTCATGATCATCGCCCAGCAGAAGGGCCGCGACACGAAGGAGAACATCCTGCGGAATTTCGGCATGCCCCAGCCCGAGGGCTACCGCAAGGCCCTGCGCCTGATGAAACTCGCGGAGAAGTTCGGCCTGCCCGTCCTGACCTTCATCGACACCCCGGGCGCCTACCCCGGTGTCGAATCCGAGGCGCGCCACGTCTCGGAGGCCATCGCCGTCAACCTGCGGGAGATGGCGCTCCTCTCCGTGCCCTCGGTCGCGGTCATCGTGGGCGAAGGCGGCTCCGGCGGCGCCCTCGGCATCGGCGTGACCGACCGCGTGCTCGTCTTCGAGAACGCCTACTATTCCGTCATCTCGCCCGAAGGCTGCGCCGCCATCCTCTGGAAGGACCGCGCCAACGCGCCCAAGGCCGCCGAGGCCCTGAAGCTCAACGCCGCCAACCTGCGGGAGCTCGGGGTCGTCGACGAGGTCATCCCCGAGCCGCTCGGCGGCGCCCACAACGACCCGGAGGCCGCCGCGGCCGCCCTCAAGACCGCGATCGCGCGCCACCTGGCCGAGCTGCTCGAGAAGTCCGAATCCCAGCTCCTCGAGGACCGCTACGCCCGCTACCGCGCGCTCGGCCAGTACCGCGAGACGGTGGCGAATTAGGCTTCCCCGTCCGGCGCCTACCCGACGCCGTAGGGTGGAAACATCTCCTCGGGCGCGAGGCGAAGGTCCTCCCGGAGCCGCCGCGCCACGAGCCGGAGGGCGCCGTCGCCCGCCCGGGGGAGGCGGTTCCCGAAATGATGGGAGTTGAAGAGACGGCAGTAGGCGAGTTGGCCGGCGGAATCGTAGACAAAGACCTGGATCGCCCCCACCGCGTCGCCGCGACCGAAGACCTCGACGAAGAGGAAGTATTCCCCCGGGGGATGCGACGCCCGCAGGCACCGGCCGTACTCCTCCGCGCGGGACCACAGGTAGCGCAGCTGGTTGCGACCGAAGGGAGTCCTGCCCACCGAAGCGACCGACGCCCGCACCTCGAAGCCCGCCCCGACGCCCTCCCTCCGCAACGCGGTCGACAGGTCGTGCGCAAGGTCGGTCCGCCAGGCCTCCGGGTCGTCCTGCGACGAGCCCCCGGACCGGACCAGGACGGGGTGGACCACGAGGTGGCTGGTCGGAAGTGTCGTGCGAAGGCGCGCGAACGCCGCGCGGCACTTCACCAGCTCCGCCTCCGACGGCCCTCCGAAGGCGCGGGCGAAGGGATACAGCAGCAGTTCGGAACCGGCGCGCCCGGGCGCAAGCAGCGCACCGAGGAACGCAAAGGCGGCGAGCAGGAGTCGCGCGGGCTGCATGGCAATCGTCTCCTTTTCCTCAACTGTACTCCCATCCGGCCCGGTTCGGCAGTCGATTCTTCCGGCCGCAGGCCAGCCGCCGCCCTCGGCGCGCCTCGCGCCCTTCCCGCCCCCCGCGAGCGCACGACCGGCCGTCAGGCCGGCGTCACGACGCGCTCGAGCGGTTCACCCGCGGCCAGTCGACCGATGTTCTCCGCGATCGCGCGCCAGCGGTACGCCATCGTCTCCTCGGTCGGCTTGTGGGGTGTCATGATGACGTTGGGCAACTCGTGGAACGGCCGGCGCGAGGGCAGGAGCGTCTGACCCGGCGCCGGATACTGGTACCAGACGTCCAAACCCGCGCCGGCGATCGTCCGGTCGCGCAACGCCTCGTAGAGCGCATCCTCGTCGATGACCGGTCCGCGACCGACGTTGATCACGAACGCGCTCGGCCGCATGAGGCGAAGTTCGCGCGCTCCGATCAGGCCGATCGTGTTCGCGACGGCGGGAATGGCGACCACGACGAAATCCGCCTCCGGCAGCGCCGCGCCGAGCTTCTCCAGGCCCTCGACGGGCGCATCGACCGCCTCCGCCCGCGCCTTCTCGGGCGAGCGGGTGAGGACCCGGACGTCCATGCCGACGAACCGCCCCCAGCGCACGAGCTGCCGGCCGATGTGCCCGAGTCCGAGGACGAGCAGTCGCCGCCCCCGCAGCTCCGGCAGGTAGGGACGCTGCGGCGTCCAATCTCCCCGCCGGAGGGCGGCATCGAGGCCGAAGAGGTCCCGCTGCAGGGCGAGCATCAGGAGGAACGCCTGTTCCGCCACGCCATGCTCGTGGCCGTACACGTTGCAGACGGTGCACCCGTGGGGCAGGCCCGCGAAATCGATGCCGTCCACGCCGGCTCCCGTCGAGTGCACCAGCCGGAGCCGACCGCCGCGCGGGTCGCGCCAGGCCGCCTTGTAGGCGCCCCAAACGAGCACGTCCGCGCGCGCGAGCAACGCGGCCATCGCGGCGTCGCTCTCCGCGCCGAAGCTGACCACGTCATGGCCGGGGGGCAGCGCCGCCCGCAGCTCCGCGAGGAATCGTTCGTGCACCGCGATCGTCAATGGGGTTGGGCTCATGGGTTCGCCTCGGTGGGGGCTCAATCGAAGAGGGACTCGCCGGGCGCCAGGTGCCGGCGGCAGACGTCGCGGTCCAGCTCCACTCCGAGGCCGGGCGCGTCGGTCACCTCCACGTGGCCGTCGCGGAAGAGCGGAACGTCGCGGCGCACGTACTCGCCGATCCACTGCGACTCGACGAAGTGGTACTCGAGGCCCAGGAAGTTGCGGCTCGCCACGCCGGCGTGGGCCGCGGCGATGGTGGCCAGCGCCCCGCCGTTCCCGTGGAAGGCGACCGGAAGGTGGTGCAGCTCGGCGTAGTCCGCGATGCGCCGCAGCTCGTGCAGCCCGCCGCAGAACAGGACGTCGGGATGCGGTACGTCGCAGGCGCCGTGGTCGATGAAGAGGCGGAACTGCTCGGCGATGAACATCTCGCCGACGCAGATCGGCACCGCGACCTTCGCGCGCACCTCGGCGCACGAGTCCGGGTTCGTGATCGGGGTCGGGTCCTCGAGCCACAGGAGGTTCAGCGGCGCGAGGGCGTTCGCGACGCGGATCGCGTCGGGCACGTTGTACTGCATGTGGCAGTCCACGCAGATCTCGAAATCCGGCCCGGCCGCCCGCCGGACGGCCTGCAGGCGCTCGACCACCCGGTTGATCTGGCGCAGCGAGAGGGTGCGGTTCCAGATGTCGCCCACGCACTCGGTCGCCATGTAGTCGATGTCGAACTTCATCTGGGTGAAGCCCGAGGCGACCGTCTCCTCGGCCATCCGCTCCCACGCGCCCAGGTCCGTGATGTCGTCCGGTGAACTGCGGTCGAGGTACACCTTGGCCCGGTCCCGGAACTTGCCGCCGAGGAGGACATACGCGGGCGTCCGCAGCGCCTTGCCGATCAGGTCGCACAGCGCGATGTCGACGCCGCTGGCCGCCCAGACCACCGGCCCCCAGGGCGTCGCCGTCGGCGAGCACATCGACACGGCGATCGCGCCGCCCGGCATGACGCTGCCCTGCCTGGGCGTGAGCGGGTTGTGGGGCGCCACGGTCCCGTAGATCATCTCGGAGATGAGCGCGCGCGCCGAGAACGCGTCGCGTCCCCGGAAGAAGTCGCGCATGTAGGCGATGCCTTCCCGGACGCCCATGAAGTTGTCCACCTCACCGAGCCCGTGGACGCCGGCGTCGGTGTCGACGCGCACGAGCACCTTCGAGATCGTCGCGCTGCCGCCGCCCACCCCATGGCTGCGCGGTCCGGTGAGTCGCATGGAGCGGATGTCGGTGATTTTCATGGGGCGGTCAGCTTTTGTATACAATGGTGTACGCCTGTCGCCCGTCAATCCCCTTCCCATCCGACGAGCGGTTCCGCTGCCCGCGCGTGTTCGCGGGGGAGGCCCGGCCCGGACGTCGCCCCGCCGGGCGCCCGCTCATCACGGGTCGGTCGAGGCTGGTGCCCGGAGTGGGGGTCGAACCCACACGCCTTTAGAGGGCGGCGGATTTTGAGTCCGCTGCGTCTGCCAATTCCGCCATCCGGGCGAGCCAACGCGCCGACGGAATCCCCGCCCGCCGGCGAAGTAAACGCTGATTTTCCCGCCCGCGGCGCGCGGCCGTCAGGCCTTCCGGTAATGGTCGGCGACCGGGTAGCGGCGCGCCACGAGGGCGAAGACCGCCGCCGCGGCGAAGGCGAACGCGGCGAAGAAGAACATCTGGAAGGCCGTCACCCCGAAGCCCGTCGCGGCGATCTGCGCGGTCACGGCGGAATTCCGGACGCCGGCGTTCACGACCAGCACCCAGAGGTTGCCGACCGTGACCGAGAGCATCCAGAAGCTCATGAGCGCGCCCTTCATCGACGGCGGCGCCTGGCTGTAGGCGAATTCCAGCCCGGTGGCCGAAACCAGCACCTCGCCGAGCGTGAGCAGGGCATAGGGCAGGACCTGCCACGCGATCGAGACGGCCGCGCCGTCGTCGAGTGTCATCTGGAGCATTCCCGCGACGATCCACGAGAGGCCCGAGAAGGCGATGCCCGCGCCCATGCGGCGGAGCGCGGTCACCTCGACGCCGAGGCGCCGCAGGCCGGGGTAGAGCACGAGGTTGTTGAAGGGGATGAGCAGCATCACGAGCAGCGGGTTGAGCGCCTGCATCTGCGACGGGACGATGGTCGCGAACCCGCCGAAGACCGTCGCCAGCAGCGGGCTCGACTCGCGCAGCGCCGCCGCGTCGAAGAGCCGCAGCGGCTCCATCGCGTTGCCCTGCAGCACCCAGGTCGAGGCCTTCTGGTCGAAGAGCGACCAGAACGGCGTCACGAGCGCGAAGAGCACGAGCACGCGCAGCACGCCGCGCACGCCGTCCACCGCCTCGGCCGGATGCCGGTCACGGGCCGCCTCCAGCTGCAGCCAGACGCCGAGCCCGCCGAACGCGATGACCGCGACCAGGGCCGAGCAGGCGGCGATGACGAAGCCGAGCTGCGGCACGGCGACGAAGGCCGCGAGCGCCAAGCCGACGCCGACGCCGAACAGCGCCAGGCCGTACCCGCCCGAGCGGAGCGCCGTCCACGCCACCCGCAGGAACGAGTGCGGGTCCGGCGGCGCGGGCGGCACCATCACGTAGGTGCGACGACCCGCCCAGAGGATGGCCGTCGAGACCGCCATCAGGACTCCGGGGATGCCGAACGCGACGGCCGGGCCGAGCTGCTTGAGGAAGATCGGCATCAGCAGTGAGGCGAAGAAGGAGCCGAAGTTGATGATCCAGTAGAACGCGTCGAAGACCACCTTGGCCCGGTGCTTGTTCGTCTGGTCGAACTGGTCGCCGACGAACGACGAGATGCACGGCTTGATGCCGCCCGAGCCCAGCGCGATGAGGAACAGCCCGGCGTAGAACCCGAACGCGTGGTCCACGAAGAGCGCGAGGCAGCCCTGGCCGACGCAGTAAACGAGGCTCAGCCAGAAAATCGTCCGGTACTTGCCCCAGAGCCGGTCGGCGATCCAGCCGCCGAGTAGCGGGAAGAAGTACACGCCGATGACGAAGGTGTGGAAGACGTCTTTGGCCGCCCCCGGCCGCTCGCTCTCGGGCAGGTGGGCCAGCAGCGACGTGACGAGGAACGCCGTGAGGATGTTCCGCATGCCGTAGAAGCTGAACCGCTCGCAACCCTCGTTGCCGATGATGTACGCGATCTGCCGCGGGATGGGCGCCGGGGGCACCGGCGCCGCCGCGGCCGGAGCGGAGGCGTTCATGCGGGCGCAAGCCTACGGGCGGCGGCGGCGCGAGACAAGGCGCGAGCCTCGCCCAAGAAAAAGGCGCGCCCACCGGGGCGCGCCTTCGGAAGCGGAACGGGGCCGGGCCTCAGGCGCCCAGCTGGAAGCGCACGAAGCGGCGGACGACCATGTTCTCGCCGATGGTGCCGACCTTCTCGGTGAGGAGGTCCTTGATCGTCTTGTCCGGATTCTTCACGAACGGCTGGTCGAGGAGGCAGACCTGCGAGTAGTACTTCTCGAGCTTGCCCTCGACGATCTTCTGGACCGCGGCGGCCGGCTTGCCCTCCATCTGGGCGGCGGCGATGTCGCGCTCCTTGGCGATCTCGGCCTCCGGGACCTCCTCGCGGCGGACGTAGGTCGGGTTCGCGGCGGCGATCTGGAGGCAGAGGTCGCGGCAGAAGGCCTTGAAGTCGTCGTTCTTGGCGACGAAGTCGGTCTCGCAATTGACCTCGACGAGGACGCCGACCTTGCCGCCGACGTGGATATAGGACTCGACGAGACCTTCCTTCGTGGCGCGGCTGGAGAGCTTGTCGATCTTGTTGCCGAGCTTCTTGCGGAGGAGGGTGACGGCCTCGTCCATGTTGCCCTTGGTTTCGTCGAGGGCCTTCTTGCAATCAAGCAGACCGGCGCCGGTCTTCTCGCGGAGTTCTGCGACTTGGGTGGCTGTAACGGCCATGGGATGCGGGATGGTTCGGGTTGGAATCAGACTTCCTCGGTGCTCACGGCCGACTTCTTGGCGGCGGTGCGCGTGGTGCGCTTGCGCGGGGCGGCGGCGGGCTTCTCGTCCACCAGCTCCTTCACGTCCTGCGGCAGCACGACCTTCTCCAGCACGGCGTCGGCGTCGCCGCCGGCGGCCGCCGCGGCGTCGGCCGCGGCCTTCTCGGCGCGCTGCACACGGCGGGTCTCGCGGTGCGCGAGGCCGGCCTGGATGGCGGCGACGATGGCCTCGGTGACGATGCGGATGGACTTCGCGGCGTCGTCGTTGCCCGGGATCGGGTGCGAGAGCTGCGTCGGGTCGGAATTCGTGTCCACCAGGCCGATGCACGGGATGCCCAGGCGCTTGGCCTCGAGCACCGCGATCTCCTCGTAGCCGGCGTCGATCACGTAGAGCGCGGCCGGCAGGCCCTCGAGGGCGATGATGCCGTCGAAGTTGCGGGTCATGCGCGCCATCTCGCGGCGGATGGCGGACTCCTCCTTGGAGGAGAGCTTGGCCAGCTCGCCGGAGGCGTCCATCGACTGGTACTTCCGGAACTTGGCCAGCGACTTCTTGATGGTCGTGAAATTGGTCAGCGTGCCGCCCATCCAACGGGTGGTGACGTAGGGCATGCCGGTGGCGGTGGCCGCCTCCTTGATCATCTCCTGCGCCTGGCGCTTCGTGCCGACGAGGAGGATGTCGTCGCCCGAGGCGACGAGGTTCTCGACGAACGCGCAGGCCTTCTCCAGCGCGCCGTGCGTCTTCTCGAGGTCGATGATGGTGATGCCCTGGCGGTGACCGAACACGTAGGGCTTCGAGCGCGGGTTCCACCGCTTGGTCTGGTGACCGAGGTGGACGCCGGCATCGAGGAGGTCTTTGGGTGTGACGTTCATGGATCTATGTAGGTCGAATACACAGGTCGGCCAACTGGGCCGCCTTGCGATCGGACGGTGCCGCGGTACGCCGCTCCTGTTCCAAGGCGGAGCGCCGCGACGGGTTCTGACGAGGGTTAAGGAAGGAACAGGAAGGGCCAAAGACAGAGAGCCGGCGAAGGTGGGGCAAGACCTTTCCTTGGGCAGGTCGCCATGGAGGCGGCGTTCGGGCGGAAGGAACCAGGAGAAAAATCCCTGTAGCACCTAGATTACAATCACTTAGGCGACTCTTTGGGATTTCCCAGAAGCCAGATGAGTCCTTGGCGGAACCCGGCTCGCCAGACCCGCCAATCGTGTCCTCCGTCCAGGACGCGCAACTGCAGGGCGAGGCCCGGAACCGCGCGCCACTCGCGGTGGAGGTCGGCCGCGTCCGAGGTGAGGCTGCGCTGGTCGCGGTCGCGGACCGGTTCGTCGTCGCCGACCGCGAGAAAGATGCGCAAGGGAGGCGAGTCGACGGTCCGTCCCTGCCACGGCCGGCTCAGCTGCCGATAGACCGTCGGATCGAAGGCCACCGCGCCGTTGCCGAAGGCTCCGAAGGTCCGCATGCTCGAGTCCTCCGCGGGCAGGTCGAGGTAGAGGGCCGGGCTCAGGACGATGGCGGCCGAGAAACGGTCCGCGTGGGCGAAGGCGAAGCGGGCGGCTCCGAAGCCTCCCATCGAGTAGCCGGCGACGATCCGTCCCTCGCGTCCGGGAATCGTCCGGTAGTGGCGTTCGACGAAGGCCGGCAAGTCCTGCGTGAAGGCGCTTTCCACCGCCTCTCCCGGCGCCAGGTCCGCCGATCCGCGGAAGCGGGAATCGATGTAGAAGCCGGCGCGCTTGCTCGAGGGGGCGTCGGGCAGGACCGCGATGACCGGCGGAATCGCCCGCGAAGCGATCAGGTCGTCGAGTTCGTCCTTCACTTCCAACCATGCCCGCAGGTTGTCGCCTCGCCCGTGCAGCAGGTAGACGACCGGCAGCCGCTCAGCGCGCGCCGCGTAGCCGGCCGGCAGGTAGATCAGCGCCGCCGCTTCGCGGCCGAGCGAGGGCGAAGGGAACCGGATCTCCTCCACCTGGCCGGGCGCGAATCCGGCGGCAGCGCCTGCCGCCAACGCCCAGAGGTGGGCCATCGCCGCGAGATTAGCGCGGAGCGACCGCATCGTTGGTCTCGCGGAAGATGGTGAGCCCGCGCAGCGAGGCTCGCGCCGGCGCCGGGAAGAGGAAGCTCGCCGCGTACCCAACGACGATGCAGATGAGGATCGAGATCGCCAAGTAGAAGTAGGGGTGCACCAGGTCCTGCGACCATGCCGTCATCGTCAGCGTGATGCTGGCGGCGATCCCGATCGCGACCCCCTGCCAGTTGGCCCGCCGGGTGAACATCCCCAGCGTGTAGGCGCCGGCGAAACCGCCGCCCAGCAGGCCAGAGAGCTCGATCGAGAGGTCGAAGAGCGAGTTGATGTCGTAGCGCGAGAGCATGAGCGCCAACCCCATGCCGACCAGGCCGGCGCCGACGGTCATCCACTCGGCGAAGCGGACGGCGGCCGCCTTGTCGCCGTCGCGCCGGAAGCGCTCGTAGAAGTCGACCGAGGCCAACGTGGCCACGCTGTTCATGATGCTCGAGAGGGTGGACATCGAGGCGGCGAAGATGCCCGCGATGACCAGGCCGGTGACGCCGACCGGCAGCTCCGCGGCGATGAAGAGCGGGAACGTGGCGTCGGTCGGCAGGAGCGGGTTCATGCGCTCGGGATGCGTCTGATAGAAGATGTAGAGCGCGGTGCCGATGAGGTAGAACATGAACCCTCCGGGGATCATGATCGCCGCGAAGGTCCAGACGGAGCGTCCCGCCTCCCGCGAGTCGCGGGTCGAGAGCACGCGCTGCATCAGCACCTGGTCCTTCGGGAACGTCAGCACGACGTCGAAGACCACGAGGAAGATGAAGCCCCACACGGTCGCCTTCGTCAGGTCGAAGCTCCAGTCGAAGAGCTTCATCTTGTCCTCCGCCGCGGCCCGCGTGAAGAACTCGCCGAAGCCGCCGTCCAGGCGGAACACGATGTAGCAGATGGCGAAGATCGCGCCCCCGAACATCACGAACAGCTGCGCCACGTCCGTCCAGATCACCGCCTTCATGCCGCCGAGGGCGGTGTAGAGGATGGTGATGCCGCCCATGATGAGGATGCTCCAGACCACATCGAGGCCGGTGATGGTCGAGATCGCGAGCGAGGGCAGGAAAAGGACCACGCTCATCCGTCCCCCGAGCTGCATCGCGATGCAGAGCGCGCTGGTGAGCGAGCGGATGGCGGGATGGAAGCGCATCTCCAGGTAGTGGAAGACCGACATCAGGTCGAGGCGCCGCAGGAGCGGAACGATGAAGATGGCGACGAACGTCAGCCCCAGCACCGCGACGAGGTTGTTCATGAGGTACTGCCAGTTCGTCGCGAACGCCTTGGCCGGAATCGCGATGTAGCTGATCGAGCTCGTGTTCGTCGCGTACAGGCTGATGCCCGCCGCCCAGAACGGAATCGTGCGCGCCCCGACGAAGAAGTCCGCGGTCGAGTCGCGCTTCTCCCGCATGTAGAAGAAGAATCCGATGCCCGACATCCCGAGCAGGTAGACGGCGATGACGACCCAATCGACGCCGTGCAGCAGGTGCTTGCTCGCGACCAGCTCGGTCGCCATCACCTCCCGGCCGGCCGCCCCGGCGGACAGCCACAGGAGGCCGTCCCGCCACACCGCCGCCGTCCCGCGCCATCCCTCCGGCAGTTCGTGCAGGGTGCCCGCGGCCGCCGAGATCGTGTGGTAGGAGAGCAGCCGCGGGGGTCGGCCCTCGCTCCCGGAAACGACGAAGAGCAGGTGGGCCTGGCCGATGGATCGCGCGCCACCGGGGAGCACCCCGCCGGCGAAGCTTCCCCTCGGCAGCCACCCTTCCTGCGGGCTCCAGCGCCACACCGCGGTCGCCCCTCCGTCTCCGGCCTGCAGGGTCAGGAAGAGCGCCTGCTCCTGCATCAGGAGCGAGGTGACGCGGCCCTGCGCCGCGGGCGGGGCCACGACGGTCCAGACCGGCGCGGCGGCCTCGAGGGCGGCGCTCTGCAGCTGCACCCGGCCGTCGGTTTGGTTGCCCGCGACGTAGGCCCGCCCGGCGAGGATGGCCAAACGCGGCGATGACAGTCCGGCGGGGACGGGGCCCCATTCGCGAGAGACGATCCGGTCGGCCGCGATCGAAAGGAAGCTCGCCACCGTGCCCTGCCCCGCGCCGACAAGCGCGAGGGTGCGGGCGCCGGCGGCGGCCGTGTCGACAATCTCCAGATTCGCGGCGGGTCGCGCGGGCGTCCACGCGCCGCCCTGGAGGACGCGGCCTTGTCCGGCACCCAGGACCACGGGTTGGTCCTCGATGACGAGGACGCGCTCGGCCTCGGCCCCGACGGCGCCGAGCATTGTCGTCCGGACCGGCGCGACCGGCCCGTCCGAACGACCCTCGGAGGTCGCGAGCAGCGCGAGGAAGCAGAGGCACGTGGGGAGGATGCGGCGCACGGAGCAGGGGGAGGTGGGTACCGGGGCGAAGGGAAGACCGCGCCGGCGGCGGGGAGCGAACCGGCCGCCGCACAAAGAGTCCAGCCGCCCGTTGAGCGAGCGGCTGGAGTGCGGCGAAGGTTGGTGGCCGGGATTAGAACTTGATCGTGTGGGACAGCGAGTACACGCGACCGCGGCCCGCGAAGTAGTTCAGGAACTGGTCGATCTGCGACCAGGGCAGGATGTAGTACTTGTCCGTGGCGTTCTCCACGCCGAGCGAGAGGTCGCCCCACTTCGTGCTGTAGTTCAGCGTGACGTGGAACAGCGTCAGTCCGGTGGTGCGCTCCTCGCCCGCGGCGCCGATGTTGATGTCGCGCTTGAACAGGTTGTCCATGAACACGGCGACGCTGAGCTGGTCGTTCGGCTTCCAGGTGGCGGAGAGGTTGAGCTTGTCGGGACTGAGCGAGGCGATGCCGATCTGGCGGGTGAGCGGACCCGTCTCGGTCGTGCGGGTCATGCCCTCCGCCCGGGAGTACACCGCGCCGAGGCGCCAATGCTTGTGGGGGCGGACCTCACCCGAGAACTCCCAGCCCTCGAGGTCGACCGGGCGGCGCTGCATGACGAAGTCGCGCGTCACGGGATCGACGGTCAGCGTGACGCCGAAGTCCGAGTAGGACTCGTAGCGGGAAAGGCTGAGGCTCACCATCTTGCCCTGCCAGGCGAAGCCCACCTCCTTGTTGTCCGCGACGACGGCCTGCAGGTCGAGGATGCCTTCGACGGACTGGCCGGTGGTGTTCACGTTGCGCAGCGGGATGCCGACGTTGGGCAGGGTGTAGCCCTTGCTGTAGGAGCCGAACACCGACCAATTCTGGGGCAGGCGGACGATGACGCCGAAGTTCGGGATGGTCTCGGCGTACGTGAGCGTGCCGCCGGTCACGAAGACGCGGTTCCGGAAGAAGACCGTCCTGTAGCTGTCGACCTGGAGTTCGCCGTCCTCGCGGCGGACTCCGGCGCTGAGCGTCACGGGGCCTCGGGTGTAGGAGCCTTGGATGAACGGCGCCTGACTGGTGTAGTTCATCGGGGGCACCCACAGGCGGTCGGTCAGCGCGAGGCGCTGCTGGGCGGTCTCGTCGAGCACGTCATAGCCAACGTTCGTCTCCAGACCCTCGACGCCGAACAGGTTGCGGTGCGTCCAGGAGCTGCGGATGCCCCGCTTCTGGGAAT
This sequence comes from uncultured Opitutaceae bacterium, assembly GCA_964460895.1. Classification (GTDB taxonomy): domain Bacteria; phylum Verrucomicrobiota; class Verrucomicrobiia; order Opitutales; family Opitutaceae; genus Didemnitutus. The sequence continues at coordinate 19,211 of CAYWTK010000008.1, read as the reverse complement.
TGATCTCCGATTGGTCGAACAGCGTGCCGAGGGGGGCGATCAGCGGATCCTGGCGGTCGTCGCCGCCTTCGACGAGGAAGCGCATCGCCTGGCTGGCCCGATAGACCTGGAGGTTGAGCGAGCCGCCCAGCAGGTCGTTGTGGTTGTACGCCACGGCGTACTGCTTGAAGTCGTTGAACTCGGTCTTCGCGGTCGGCGGTTGACCCCGGCGTGCGGAGTCGGTGATGCCGAGCGCGCGGTTGCCGGGGTCGAGGACGTAGTTGCCCTTGCCCACGATCTCGAACCGGCTGACGGTGAACGACAGGCGCTGGACGTTGTTCGCGCCGAAGTTGAATCCCCCCTTGATGAAGAGGTTGCGCGCCTCGGAGTCGTTGACCGAGCCGCTCTGGCTCATGCCCTGGCGGCGGCCCCGGGCATCGAAGGACATGCCGCGGTTCGCGAACGCCGTCCCGACCACGAGGTCCTTGTTGCCGGACTTCTGGAAGAAGTTGAGACCGACGCGCCAGCTGAAGCTTTCGTCCTGACCTTGCGTGGAGAACTTCGTCCGGAGCACGGTCTCGCTGCCCTCCTTGGTCGGGGTCTTGGACACGTAGTTGATGATGCCGCCGACGGCGCCGACGCCCTCGGAGGCGGAGGGTCCGTTGATGACCTCGATGCGCTCGACGATGTCCATGTCGGTGAAGGTGCCGTTGCGGCTGCCCTCCCGGAGCGGGGTCGTCTGGGAGATGCCGTCGAACAGGCGCAGCGCCACCCGGCCGCGAAGGGTCTCACCCGTGTTGTTCATCGCCTGCGTCGCAGGCGCATAACCGGGTACGGTGCGCGCGAGCACGGCGGTGGCGTCGTCGGTGAGGAGCTTCGTGGAGGCGATCTCGGCGGACGTCACGAGCTTCACGGCGCCCGGAATCTGGTCGATCGCCTTCGGCGAGCGGTAGCCGGCGGTGATGGTGAAGTCCTCGAGGCGGACGATCTTCTTCTTCTCGGCTTCCTGCTCCTCTTCATTCTCCGCGGGGGCAGGGGCCTGCTGGGCGAAGGCCGGCGCGACCGTCAGCAGAAACAGCAGCGACCAGGCGGTCGCGGCGATGGGGGGGCACTTACGTCGATACGTGGTCATGGGTTTGGGTTAGGCAAACGTTTGCACGGCAAGAATGGGGCCGCTCCCCTCGAGTGAGGACGAATCAGGCGCGTGTGCGGGCGCGCGACAGCGGTCGCGATGCGGGACGCTCAAGTGCCACGGCGTGGGGAGGGGTGGGCGGCATCAGAACGGACGAACGGCGGGGTAACAGGGGGGCCGAGCAGGTTCGGCAATCGTTTGCGCTGGCACGATTTTTGTTTTACGCAGGCTGTCAACTTTTTTGTCATACCGCCGTGCCACCCGCTCCGCGCGCCCGCCCGCTCCGTGTCGAACTCCATGGCCTGCTCGGGGACGCCATCGGCGCGAGCCGCAGCCGGCATCTGGCCCGCTTCATCCGCGACGCCGACAGTCCGGCGATCGCCCTGTTCGCTCCGGAGCGGGTGTGCTGCAACCACGAGGGTGACTGGTACGGCGAGCACGCGGGTAAGTGGTTGATCGCCGCCGCGCGGGCCGTCCCCGGCTCCCGCGACGGCGAACTCGCGGCCAGCGTGCGAACCGTGGCCGATTACCTCGTTTCGCGCCAAGAGGCTGATGGCTACCTCGGCACCTACGCGCCGGAGCGGCGCTTCATGTGCCGGCGGGATGCCGCCCCGTATTCCTGGGACGGCGCCCCGGCGCCGCGCACCTGGGACCTCTGGGTGCACAGCTACCTGATCCTCGGGCTCCTCGAGGCGGCCCGGGCGCTCGCGGAACCCCGCTACCTCGAGGCGGCGGCACGGATGGGCGACCTGTGCTGGCGAACGCTTTGCTGCGAGGGGCTCGCCGTCACTACGCTGGGCAATCACCACGGGCTCTCGGCGACCGTGCTGATCGACCCGGCGATGGAACTGCATTTCGCGACGGGTGAGGCCCGTTATCTCGAGCTCGCCCGGCACGTCGCGCAGGCGCTGGAGCGCTCGCCGGTGCTCAATCTCGTCGAGCAGCTGCTGGCGGGCGTGGACCTCGCCAACATCGGCACCGGGAAGGCCTATCAGCTGTGCTGGAACCTCACCGGGCTCGCGAAGCTGCAGCGCGCGACGGGGGACGAGCGACTCGCCCGTGCCGTCCGAGCCGCGTGGGAGAACATCCGCGACCATCACCTGACCCTCGGCGGCGGCCCGTGGGGCGGCGTCGCCCACCGCTCCCGCGAGGTCTTCAATCCGCGGCCCTCGTTCAGCCCGATCGCCTACGTCGAGACCTGCTCGACGCTCGCTTGGATCCAATTCAACCGGGAGCTGCTCGCCCAGAGCGGCGAGGCGGCGTTCGCCGAGGAGATCGAGAAGGCGGCCTACAACGACCTGCTCGGCGCCCAGGCCCCCGGGGGCGACAACTGGTGCTACTATTCCTATCCCAATGGGCGGCGGGTGTTCACCACCTACTGGCGCTGCTGCAAGTCGAGCGGCCCGATCGGCCTCGAGGAGCTCCCGCTCGCCGCCTACGCCGCGAGCGAAGACGCATTGGCTGTCCAGCTCTACGGCCCAGGCGAGGCGACGTTCGACCACCCGCGGGCCGGACGGCTGCACCTCAGTCAGTCCACGGACTACCCCTTCGACGGCCGCGTTCGGCTCGAGCTCACTTGCGAGCAGCCTGCCGTCTTCGCCGTCCGGCTGCGCGTGCCGTCCTGGTGCGCCGGATTCACGGTCCAGGTCAACGGCCAGCCGGTGCCGCTCGCCCCCGAGCCGGGCCGCTTCGCCGCGATCGAGCGCGAATGGCGCAGCGGGGACCGGGTCGAGATCGGCATGGATCTGGTCAACCGCGTGCACCGCCGCACCCACCTGAACATCCAGGAATCCCGCGCGCCGGATGGCTCGCCGGTCGCGCAGGAGGTCATGCGCCTCGACTACGTCGCCTTCACCCGCGGGCCGATCGTCTACGCCACGGGCCTGATCGACGGCTTCAAGACCGAGGAGACCGTGCGCCTGCCCGCCCTCCCGGAGAAGGACTGGCTCGCGGTCGGCCCGCCGTTGCCCGGCAGCGGCGCGCCCACGCTGCAGCTCCGCCTCGGCTACCGGGCTCCGCTGGTCCTCGCGCCCTACTACGAGGCCGGTGGTCGCGCCGACGGGAGCTGGCGGATCACCTGGCTGTCGCTCGCGCCGGAGCGGTGAGTCCGCGCGGGGCGGTCAGCGCGCCACGGGCTCGACCAGCACGTAGATCGCTCCCCACACCGGTTGTCCGTCCGCGGCGAGCAGCCGGCCCTCAAGGCGGCGCCGCTCCCCCTTCCGGAGCGAGAGGGCGAAGCGGGCGTGGGTCGCGTCCAGGGTCGTCGCGAGGCGCTCCTCCCGCCCGTCGACGAGCAGGCTCGCGGCCGCCACCGGTCTGGCGGGCACGCCGCGGAACGCGCCGTTGAGCGGCGTCCGCGACTCGGGCGGGAAGAGGAAGAGCGACACGGCGTAGTCGCCGGTCGCCCCCGCCTCGATGTTCCAATGACCGAACTTGGGCGCGGCCCCGGGCTTCAACTCGCCCCATTCGCCGCAGAACGGTCCGACCCAGTCCGCCGCCGAAAGCGTCGTGATCCTCTCCTGCGGAGAGCCGACGATGATGTGGTTGGGCCGCCCGTGCACGGCGCTTGTCCCGGCGAGCCACGAGACGTAGTGCGCGCGCAGTTGCGCCACGATGTCCGGATGCGCCTCCGCCACGTTCATGGTCTGGGCCGGGTCGCGCGTCAGGTCATGGAGCTCGGTGCCTCGGATCAGGCGCCACTTGCCCCAGAGCACCGCGCAGTCCCACTCCTTCAGCTCGGCGCCGAACTGCACCACCACCTTTCGGGCGTCGAGGTCGTGCGGACGACCGGCCAGAAGCGGCGCCAGGCTGCGTCCGTCGAAGTCCGGCCGGGGTCCCGCGTCCAGCCGGCAGAGGTCAATCAGGGTCGGCAGCAGGTCGGTGCCGTGGGTGAGGGTGTCGACGTCGCGCGGCCGCAGGGCTGCGCCGCCCCGCGGCCAGTGGAGGAAGAACGGCACGCGGTGGCCGCCCTCGTAGAGCGAGCCTTTGCGGCCGCGCATGCCGGCCGGGAAGAAGCCAGTGCGCTCCACCGTCCCGTTGTCCGTCAGGTAGATGACGATCGTGTCGCGGGCGAGGCCGTGTTCGGCCAGATGGCGGCGCAGGCGCCCGATGTTCTCGTCGAGATTCGCGGCCATGCCGAAGAACTGGGGCATCACGCCCGGGAGGTCCTCGTAGGGCTTGGCGTAATGCGCGGGGACGTAGTGCGGCTCGTGGGCCGCGGTCGGAGCGAGGTAGAGGAAGAACGGCCGGTCCTGCCGACCGATCCATTCGATGGCTGCGCTGAAGAGCGCGTCGGTGTTGTAGCCGGCAAGCCGCGTCGGCACGTCGTCGCTCCAGTAGATGTCGTCGAACGCGTCGTTCAGCCAATGGTCGGCGAGCGAGCTGACTCCGAATCCCCGGCTGTGGATGGAGAAATCGAAGCCGCGGTCCCGCGGCAGGAACGGATGGTTGTCCCCCAGGTGCCACTTGCCGAAATGCGCCGTGGCGTAGCCGTTCGCGCGGAAGACCTCGGGCATGAGCGGCAGGTCGCGGCGGACAATCGAGCGGCCCTGCGCCACCGCCGACGCGCCGTTCCGGAAGGCCGAGATGCCGGTCATCAGTTCGCCGCGCGTGGGCGTGCACATGGGCGCCACATGATGGTCGACGAACCGCACGCTCTCGGCACCGAGCCGGTCGAGCTCGGGCGTGCGCAGGCGAGGGTTGCCGTGCCGGCCGAGGTCGCCGTAGCCGAGGTCGTCGGCCAGCACCAGGATGACATTGGGTCGCGCCGCCTCGACTCCCGTGTCCGCGGCGAGCCCATGTCCGCCGCCCGCCAACATCAAGCATCCGGCGAGCGGTCCCGCGACGCGGAGTCGGACGGCGGAGCGCACGATCTCGCCCTCAACGGCCGCGGCGGAGATGGCGTTCCAGCTCGCGACGTGTGGGCATGGCGCCGGCCGCCCCTGGCTTCGTGACCGAGAGCGCGGCGACGGCCGTGCCGAGCTTCGCCGCCTCCACGACGCGACCTCCCGTCCGCACCAGTCCGGCCGCGAAGCCGCCGCAGAACGCGTCGCCCGCGCCGGTCGTGTCGACGACCCGTTGCACCCGGTGGGCCGGGACGCGGCTCCAGCCGGCCGGCTCCGAGATGAAGCACCCGCGCGGGCCCAGCGTGACGATGACCGTCGGCACGCCGACCTTCCGGCACAGCGCGTGCAGGGCCGCACCCGGCATCCTGCCCAGCGTCCGCTCGGTGAAGCCGCGGCGGCGCAGCCCCGGGAGCTGGCGGACCAGGGCGACGAACTCGGTCTCGTTCGGGATCAGCACGTCGACATGGCGCAGGATCGCCGCGTCGAAGTCCTCCCTCATCGGGGCGGGGTTGAGGACGGTGACGGCGCCGCCGGCCCGCGCGCGGCGCAGCGTGGCCGCCGTGGTGGCGAGATTGGACTCCAGCTGGGCCATGACGACCTTCGCTCCCGCGAGCCACGACGCAGGCACGTCGCCGGGCGCGAGCGCCGCGTTGGCGCCGGGCTCGATCACGATCTCGTTCTGCCCGGCCGCGTTGAGCAGGATCACCGCCGTGCCCGACTCCCGTCCGGACTTGTGCGCGATTCGGCAACCGATGCCTTCCCGCCGGTAGAACTTCTTCACCCGCTCGGCGAAGGCATCGCGACCCATCGCGCCGACGAAGGCGGTGCGAACCCCGGTGCGCCCGCAGGCGATCGCCTGGTTCGATCCCTTGCCGCCCTGGCCGACGCTGAGCCGGCCAACGATGGTCTCGCCCCTCCGCGGGAACTCGGGGCAGGCGAACGTCAAGTCCTGCATGATGCTGCCGACGACAACCACGAGGGGAGGGAGTGACATGGGGCGAGCAGGGAAAATGGGCTGGGGAACGCTGCGGAGCAAACGTTTGCGCTCCCGCGGGTCAAGTCAAACTCGGCTCCGGTCGGGCGTGCCGGCCGCCTCAGCAGGACTTCCTGATGATCAGGTCGGGCAGCAGCTTCAGGCTCGTCGCGGGACGCTTGGCGTCCTCGATCCTCTTCAGCAGCAGCTCGGCCGCCGAGCGGCCGACCTCGTAGGCGGGCTGGCGGACGACGGTGAGCGGCGGATTGAAGACGCTCGCGAGCGGCAACTCGTCGAATCCGACGATGGCGATCTGCTTGGGGATGCGCATCCCGCGCTCGGAGATCGCCTCCAGTGCGCCGGCGGTCATGAGCCCGTTGCAGACGAAGAGCGCGGTGGGAGGGTCGGAGAGCGCGAGCAGTTCGTGGGCGAGGCGGTGGCCGCTCGGCTGCTTGTAGTCGCCGAAGCGCATCAGGTCGGTGCGCACCGCGAGTCCGGCTTGAGCGAGGGCGTCCTTGTAGCCGCGCAGGCGCTCGCGTCCGGTCGAGGAATCAGCCGGCCCTCCGATCAGGCCGATCCGGCGGTGGCCCTGGGCGATGATGTGGCTCACCGCCTGCAGCGCGCCGCTGTGGTTGTCGACCTCGACCTTGTCCAGGTTGCCCGTGGCGAGGCTGCGGTCGACGCAGACGACGGGGATGCCGTTGCGCACGACCTGGAGCACGGCCGGATCGTTCTCGTTGATCGGCGGGAGGATGATGCCGTCGACGGACTCCGACTGCATCACATCGAGGTAGAAGCGCTCGCGGGCCTCGTCCTCGTCGTAGTTGCAGAGCAGCACCGCGAAGTTGTTGCGGTAGGCGACGTCCTCGACGCCGCGGGCGAGGTCGGCGAAGAAGATGTTCTGGATGTTGGGAATGATGAGGCCGAGCAGGTGGCTCGTGCCGCCCGTCGTGCGCAGCCGGCGGGCCACGCGGTTCGGCTTGTAGCCGACGTCGCTCATGACCTGCAGCACCCGCGCCCGCGTATCCTCGCCGATCTTGCCCGTGCCGTTGAGGACACGGGAGACGGTGGAGATGTTCACCTTCGCCTTGCGGGCGACGTCGATCAAACTGGGTGTCTTGGGCATCCGCGGGAGATTGCGGGCGAAGCCGATGTTCGCCCGGTGTTCCGACCATCAACCCCCGACCCTGCCGCTAGCAAGCCCGGCGTGCGGGACCACGGGGCAAAAAAGGTGGACAAGCTGATTTCTGGGAGCAAACGATTGCGTGCAGAGCGCCGGACGCTCCCGTTTTCGCGCTGCACCGCGAGATTCCATCGCCCATCCTATCCCGCGCATGTCCGTCACCCCGACTCCCCCCGCTCCGCTGCCCGCGCCCCAACGGGCTCCCGCCGCCAATGCCGCCGAGTTCCAGCTGTCGCATGCGCGCAACGGACCGCATCTGCCGCTGCCGGCGAGCGCGCCGGGTTGGCCCTTCCAGAACATCGGCCACTGGAGGATGGATGTGACCCCGCGCGTCGCCGCCTGGCTGCGGGATTTCCGGGATTGGCGCCGCGAGCACCTCATTCGGATCGGATACTCCGACGCCAATTACCTCCGCCCGGAACTGCGTTGGTCGCAGCGCAACTTCGTCCATGCGCAGATGATGGTCGAGGACCGCTATTTCTACGACCCGCAGGCGCGGCGGTACACGGTGGACCGCTACTTGGACGACTTGGAGCAGCGTTTCGGCGGCATCGACAGCGTGCTGCTCTGGTACGTTTACCCGAACATCGGCATCGACGACCGCAACCAGTTCGAACTCGCCGCGGACCTGCCCGGCGGCCTGCCGACGCTGCGGCAGGTCGTGGCCGATTTCCATCGGCGGGGCGTGAAGGTCTTCATCCCGACCATGCCGTGGGACAACGGGACCCGCCCGGCCGGCGAGCCGGATTGGGAGGCGGTCGCCCGCCTCGCCAAGGAGATCGGTGCCGATGGGGTCAACGGGGACACCTACAGCGGCGTACCGCGCGCCTTCATGGAGGCGGCCGACCGGCTGAATCATCCGCTGGTCCTGCAGCCCGAAGCGGTGCCGCTTTCGGACGAGGGGCTCATCTGGAACCTGCAGAGCTGGGGCAAGCACATCCCCACCGAGGTGGTCCCGGCGGTCAGCAAGTTGAAGTGGCTCGAGCCGCGCCACATGAGCAACATCGAGAACCGATGGGGCCGCGACCGCTGGAACGACCTCCAATACATCTTCTTCAACGGCATCGGCTACAACGCGTGGGAGAACATCTGGGGCGTGTGGAACCAGCTCACGCCGCGCGATGCCGAGTCGTTGCGGCGCATCGCGACGATCTACCGGCGCTTCCCCGACCACATCGTCAGTCTCGACTGGACACCGTATGCGACGACCCTGCAGCACGGCGTCTTCTCCTCCCGCTTCCCGACCGCGCCCTCGACCCTTTGGACGCTCGTGAACCGCAACGAATTCGACGTCGAGGGCGACCAACTCGTGGTCGAGCACGTGGAGGGCCGCGGCTATTTCGACGTCTGGAACGGCCGTCCGCTGAGTCCGCGGATTCGTCACGGCCAGGCCGTGCTCTCCCTCCCGCTGGAGGCGAAGGGATTCGGGGCGGTTCTGGCCGTCGAACCCGGTGCCGACCGTGGCGACCTGCCGGCTTTCCTGGAGCGCATGGCCGCCCGGGCGCAGGCCCCGCTCGCCTCCCTCTCCGCGACCTGGCGATTTCTGCCGCAGGAATTGGTGCCGGTCGTCCCGACCCGACCGGCGGCGCAAGCCCCCGACGGCATGGTCACGATCCCGGCCGCGGAGTTCGACTTCAAGGTGATGGGGATCGAGATCGAGGGCTTCACGTGGGCCGGAGTGGATTTCCAGTATCCGTGGGAATCCTCGCCACGGCGCGCCCACCTGCGCCGCCTCGCGGTCAAGTCCTTCCACATCGACCGCCACCCCGTCACGACCGCGCAGTTCAAGGTGTTCCTCGACGCTTCGGGCTATCGCCCGGCCGACGGTCACAATTTCCTGCGCGACTGGCGCGACGGTGCCCCGCCGGCGGGCGGGGAAAACAGGCCCGTCACCTGGGTCTCGATCGAGGACGCCCGCGCCTATGCCAGCTGGGCCGGCAAACGCCTGCCGCGGGAATGGGAGTGGCAGTACGCCGCCCAGGGCCTCGATGGCCGTCTCTACCCGTGGGGCAACGACTGGCGACCGTCCGCCCTCCCGAAGCCGAACCGCGGCCGGACGCTGCTCCCGCCTGACGACGTCGACGCGCACCCCGAGGGCGCCAGCCCGTTCGGGGTCCTGGACCTGGTCGGCAACATCTGGCAATGGACGGATGAATACCACGACGCCCACACGCGCGCCGCGGTCCTGCGCGGCGGCAGCTCCTTCCAGCCGCAGGCCTCCCATTGGTATTTCCCCCAAGCCTACCAACTCGACCAGCACGGCAAGTACCTGCTGATGGCTCCGTCCAAGGACCGCAGCGGCATGATCGGTTTCCGCTGCGTCGTCGACACCCCCTGAGCACCATGCGCAGCAAGCTCTTCGTCCCGGCCTCACGTCCCGAACTCTTCGGCAAGTCGCTCGCCAGCGCCGCGGACAGCGTGTCCTTCGACCTGGAGGACTCCGTCGGCCCGGACCGCAAGGGAACCGCGCGCGAGGCCCTCGCCGCCGCGCTCGCCTCGGCCGACTGGACCGCCTCCCCCAAGGTCCTGATCGTGCGGGTCAACGCCCCGACCAGCGCGCACTTCGCGGCCGACCTTGAGGTGGCCATCCACGCGCGCGTCGACTACCTGAACCTTCCGAAGGTGGAGTCGGCGGAGGAGGTGACCCTCGCCTCCGCGGCCATCGCCGCCATCGAGAAGGCCCGGGGCTCGGCCCGGACGGTGCCGCTGCTCGTGAACATCGAGTCGCCCCGCGCCTTGCGTTCGGCCGCCGCCATCGCGCAGGCGGATCCGCGCGTGGCCGGCCTGCAGCTCGGCTTCGCGGACCTCCTGGAGCCGCTCGGCATCGACCGGCGCAACGCCGCGGCGGTCCAGCAGATCCAGCTGATGGTCCGGCTGGCGGCGGGCGAGGCGGGCCGCTGGGCGTACGACGCCGCGTTCCCGGACATCAAGGACGCCGAGGCTTTCCGGGCCGAGGCGCAGGCGTCCCGCCGGCTCGGATTTCTCGGCAAGTCCTGCATCCACCCCAGCCAGATCGCGATCGCCAACGAGGTCTTCCAACCCACCGAGGCCGAGATCGAGCACGCCCGCCGAATCGTGGCGGCCGCCGCGAACCACTCCGGGGCCTTCGCCCTCGACGGCCAGATGGTCGACGAACCGTTCGTCCGCCGCGCCCGCGCGCTCCTCGCCGCCGCGCCGGCGCGTTGACCGATGGAGATCCACCGCAAGGACTACACACCCGCGGCCACGGGCCCCCTGCGGGGGGTGCGCGTCCTCGACCTCTCCCGACTCTTCGCGGGCAACGTGCTCACCCAGATGCTCGGCGACTTCGGTGCGGATGTGGTGAAGGTGGAGCCGCCGGAAGGGGACACCCTGCGGGCGTGGCAGACGAACGGCGTCTCCACTCATTGGAAGATCTACGCACGGAACAAGAGGAGCCTCGCCCTCGACCTGAGGCGTCCGGAGGCGATCGACATCCTCAAGCGGCTCGTGACCCGCAGCGCGGTCCTGCTGGAGAGTTTCCGCCCGGGGGTGCTGGAGAAGATGGGTCTGCCCCCGGACGAGTTGCTGCGGCTCAATCCGAAGCTCGTCGTGGCCCGCATCTCCGGATGGGGACAGGAAGGTCCCTACAGCCAACGCCCCGGCTTCGGCACCATCATCGAAGGCATGTCCGGTTTCGCCTCGTTCAACGGCTTCGCCGACCGCGAGCCGGTGCTGCCACCGATGTACCTGGCCGACGGCGTCGCCGGCCTCTACGGCGCCTCCGCCGTCATGATCGCGCTGCGGCAGGCCGAACAGGACGGGGGCAAGGGTCAGGTCATCGACCTGCCCCTACTTGACCCGCTCTTCGCCATCCTCAGTCCGCAGGCCGCGAACTTCCGGCTCACCGGTCAGGTCAAGCCCCGCACGGGCAGCCGGTCGACCAACTCGGCCCCGCGCAATTGCTACCGGTGCCGCGACGGCGGCTACGTCGCCCTCTCCGGCTCGACCCAGGCGATGGCGGAGCGCCTGCTGCGCGCGATCGGGCGCGCGGATCTCATCAGCGATCCGCGCTTCGTCACGAACGCGGCCCGGGTGACGCACGCGGCCGAACTGGACGCGATCATCGGCGAGTTCATCGGCCAGCGGACGCAGGCCGAGAACGTCGCGTTCTTCGAACAGGCGCAGGTGACCGTGGGTCCGATCTACGACGTGCGCCAGATCCTCGAGGACCCGCACTTCATCGAACGCGAGATCGTCGCCGACTACCCGGACGAGGAGATGGGATCGTTGCCGATGCACCACGTGGTGCCTCGCCTGCTCGGCACACCCGGAACGATCCGCACGCCCGCGCCCCGCTTGGGCGAGCACAACCGCGCCGTTCTCGACGAACTCGGCTACACCGCGGCGGACCACGATCGGATGAAGGCGGAGGGAATCCTTGTCGAGGCGCCGCCAGCGGGCCGCGCTGCGGGGGGTCATCCGGCGGACAGAGCCGCCCCCTGATCGGCGCTTGGAGCCACTCGGCGGCTCGGCGCCGGGCCCCTGAACCATACCGGAGGCAAAACCAAGACGGCCGGGACCCGAACCGCCGACGCGGGCGGCGTCACGGCGCAAAGAAAGCCGTTGACAGGCCGATTCGCCCCAACTCACTTTCGCCGCTCCTTTGTTGCAGGGTGGAGCAGCCTGGTAGCTCGTCAGGCTCATAACCTGAAGGTCGTTGGTTCAAATCCAACCCCTGCACCCAATTTGAAACCCCCGGAAACTGCTCCCGGGGGTTTCTGCTTAATGACTTGCGCGATTTTCGAAAGAGCGACTGTCCGCGTGCAACCTCAGTCAACACGAGGCAACTTTGGGACACCAAAACCAAACATTACGCCAAACATTTTTTCGAGCCGAAAAGCAGGTTTTTCCCATCGGCCTTCAGGCTCCGCACCGGCAGGTCTGACCGTTGAACATCAATAAAATAGCCACTCCCGACGGAGTGGCTAAGGCAGGTAAAACCGGAGGAAATTTAGGCGGCCGAAGAGATGCTCGAGACGCCATGCTCCCGAGGAGAGCCGACCAAACACCCGATCCCACGTTGCGTAAGTCGCATAATCTCACCCAGCGGATAACGCCAGGTTCCGGGGAGAATCTCCACCGGGTGAAGCAGTCCCTCCTTGGTCATTCTCCAGATCGTCACGCGATTCACGCTGAGGAGTTCCGCCGCGCGCTTCTGCGTGACCAGGGCACGAGCGTCGCTGTCGGCTCCGCGTGCAGCCTCTTCCACCTGCCCGGAAATCAGTCGCTGCACCAGATCCCGCTCCCCGCTCGTCAAGGAGGAGTCGGTCGTCACGACGGATTGGAGAATGGCCTGGGACGTCGGATTCATGGCGATCAAACCCCTGCCAGCAAGCTATGCCGAACGGATGCCCGGAGGCTCTCGCGCGCCAGGACATCAGCCGCGAGCTGTTCGACCACCGCATCGTGAAAGCGGTTCACGCGGTGATGCACGGGAAAGCCGAAATCGGTCTTCACCGTTGTCCATTCCACCGAGGCGACCATGCGCTGCTCGCGGTGATCGAGGAGACGCACGCCGCCGCCGTCGAAAGCGGGAGCCTGATTCAGGAACGCCTCGACCGCCTCCGGCGCCGAGTCGGTGCGAAAGCCAGGAAGGAAAAGCCCCGTGCGGTTCTGCCGATGGATTTGATAACGCGCCACCGACGCTTCCGCGTCGGGGCCGGTGATGGTTGCTGTTTCGTGGTTGGTTTTCATGGATGCGGTGGGTTTTGCTGCATCCATCTCTGCGCCGGTTGGCGTCTTCCTCAACGCAGCCGCCCTGCCGAAATCGCGGGACGATTCCTACACCGGATTCGGTAGGTTCAGAGCATCGGGCGAGGCCTGCCGATCCATCACCGTGGAGTCATGCGACTCCCGCACAACCAGACGGCGCTGACGGACCCAAGGCGGCCGGCCTCGGCCGCCCTCATCGCGGGGTCACTCGGGCAGACCTTCATGACGCGAGGCGCGTTGACCGTGGGGTTCGTCCGCGTGGACGGAGATCATCACGGCCGGCGGTGGCGTGAACAAGCGTCGTCCCGAGCCGGGCGAGCCCGTTGGGGAATTTTTCCAGCCTCACTCTCCCACACGTTGATTCAGTGGCGGCGCGGAGCACCCCAGCAGCGCTGCATGCGGTCGTGGCTACGAGCCGTTCGCGTTCTTCCGGGCAACGCCGCCACGGCGGCACGTCCTTTTCTACGGGATCGTTTTCGCTCTCTCTGGCGGCCCCTCCAGCCGCGCCGCCGCTGCGCGGACGGGGACGGTTAGGTCCTCCTTGAAAGGAATCCCCCCAACCGTCCCCTCGTCCCGGCTGGCACCCCCGCCCTTCGACGAGAGAGCAATCCCGCTCCTCACAAATCAAAAAAGGAACTATATGCCCTCCAAGACCGCTCAACCCGCCTCGCCTGCCAAGACCACCACCAGCGCCAAGCTGCCGGTGAAAACCTTCCGCCTCGGCCGCATCAAAGCCGCCGTGTGGGAGAACGAGACCGATCAGAAGAAATTCTACAACGTGACCTTCGCCCGGACCTACGTGGACGACGCCAAGAACTATCACGACACCGACAGCTTCGGCCGTGATGACCTCCCGCTCGTCGCCAAGCTGGCCGACCAAGCCCACACGTTCATCTTCGACCGCCTCGCGGAACTGAAGTCCGAACAGAGCGAGTGACCCTCGCGAGCAAGGCGGCCGGTATTCCCGGCCGCCTTTTTTGCGTCCTGACGCGCCGAACCCATCCGAACCGACGCTCACTTCGCTTGAAACTTCTAGCGACTGCCAGCCGCTGGTTTCGCCATTTTACACCCGGTCAAGGTAGTCCGCTGCGCGGCTCCACCTCGCGGAATCACTCCGCTTCCCCCTCGTTGGTCCCGCTGCGCGGGACACGGCCTCGGCGCTCCGTCCACCGCTTTGACTTTCGGGTGTGGGGCGAAAATCGCCAATCGGCAGTAGGCGATAAGGTCACGAGATGTGACGCACGCCCCACGAGCCGAACGGCATCAAACCATGTCCTGTGAAAATCCGTTCGGGGAAACGATCTACTCCTACTCCCGTTCCCAAGCCATCGAGGACGGCGTCCTCGTGGACCTGAGCCAGGCCGACTCCATCCGCCAACACTGGAAATACCCCTTCGCTTGCACCTCGGCGGTGTGGGCCATCATCGAGGAGGCGCTGCAACAGCCCGACCAGGATGTCTCCGGCATCTGCCACGACATCTCCACCATGGCCAAGCTCGCGATCCGTAGCGCGACGGACCCGGAGCTGGTCCGGTTCAGCGTCATTATCACGGAGCGCACGCACGCCCTGAAACTGCACATCGGCCCGGGCGACACCGCGGCCCCGGTGCTCACCCTCATGCTTCCCTACGAGGACTGAACGAGGGGGCTTCGGCCCCCTTTTTCGTCTGACCTACTTCAAGCACTGGCGCGCTCCGGCGGCGTCGCCTTCGCCGCGCCTACGGCCGCCAGGAGGCGGCGCTGGAATCCGGGATAGTGAATTTGCTGTGGAGACACCCAGATGTAGCCGTTCTGAAGCGCATACAGCATGAGCTGCCCTTTGTGGTGCAGCTTCATCTTCGCCATGATCGCTTTCCGGTGCGTGTTCACCGTGTAGGGCGAAAGGCCGAGGCGCTCGGCGGCCTGTTGATCGTCCGACCCGTCACCGATGACCGAGAGGACCATCTGTTCTTTTTCCGTGAGTGTATCGAGCGTGATGTTTTTCGGACGCTTCAGATTCGGCAGCATCGTCGCGCTCACGTAGAGTCGGCGCTGGATCACCTGTTGCAGCGCGGTCGGCAGATTTTCCATGCCTTCCGCGTGGCCATCGTAAAGCCCGTCGTAACGGATACTGCGCAGCAGGTCGAAGGTCCGCGCATCTTTGCGCGAGGTCAGCACGAGGATCGGCAGTGCGGTTTCGATGAACGGCTCCAAATGTTCAAGCCCGTCCATGTCGTCGATCTTCACGCCGGTGATAAACAGGTCCGGCACCCGTGCCTGAATGGAATCGAGCGCGTCGAACCCGAGCTGAAAAACCTGCACGTCAGCATTGCGCCAGAGATCCTTGATGTGGCGGCTAATCAAATCCCCGTAAAGTCTATCGCCTTTCAGCACCACGATGCGTGGCGTGGCGGTTTTGGGCAGCATGGCTATGAGGCGGCAGGGTTCAGGTGCAGTTTCATTCCATCCGAATGCGGCAGCAGACGGCCTGAGCCGTCGCCCCCGCGCAAAAGTTCGCGCGCGAGCGCGTTCCGAACCAGAAGCTCGGCGGCATCCCGCATCGGCCTGGCCCCAAGCCGCTCGTGATACCCGCGACTAACGACAATTCCTTGCACGGATGGTTCCGGGGAAACCCGATACCCGAGTCCGGCCAGCGTCCGGCACTCCTTCTCCACCAAACCAGCAGCGATGACGCACTGGGCCTCGTAGTCGAGGCGGTTGAAAACCACCGTCAGCGTGATGCGGGCAAATATTTCCGGTCGCAATTCCCGCTGCGCATCCTGCCGCACGAGCCGCTCCATCGTCTCATACTTCGACTTGCGAAGCGTCATGATGCGCTGCGCCCCGATGTTACTTGTGAGCACGACATACCACCCCGAGAAATCCAGCACGCGATTGCGCCCCGTCGTCAGGCGCGCGGCGTCGAGCAGTTGCAGCAACACGTCTAGGACGCGCGGATGCGCCTTTTCGATTTCATCGAAAAGCAGCGTGCCGCAACCGCTGCACACATCGAACCCTTCCGCAATCCGGCCGGCTTCATCGGCGGTCCCGAGCAACAACCCGAGTCGGTCCGCCGTCTGGTATTCCGACATGTCGAGACGGACGACGCGGTCCGGGCCGAGCAGGTCTTCGGTGAAGCGCAGCGTCAGCTCCGTCTTGCCCACGCCGGTCGGTCCGAGAAACAGGAAGCTCGCCTTCGGCCGACCGGGCACGGTGAGACCGAGTTCACCATGTTGCAGTCGCTCCGCGACCAGCTCGATGGCGGCATCCTGCCCGGTGAGCCACGCCTTGAGGCGGTCCGGGAGCGTCCGCAGCTTTTCGAGGTGTTCGGCGGCGATGGTCATGACGCACTCTCACCATTTCGCTTCCGTGGAGGCCGTGGCGTTGGAGACGACGGATTCCGGCGGAGGCCCACCGATGCGGAGGCGGTTGCGCTCGGCTTCAAGTTGTTCGCGGAGCTTCGCCGCCTCGGCGCTCTGGCGGACGAGCTGCGCATACTGTGTTTCCATGCGTTGCTGCGTTTCAGCCATGGCAACCTTCATCCCGCGCAACTCGCCGCTGATCGTCTTCTGGTTCGTCAATTCGGCGTTGAGTTCAATCGCAGCCGGCAACGGCGCGTAGCTCGCCGGCGCGTAGGCCGTGCGCGGCACGGTCTCGCCCGACTCGTCCGAATTCAAGGGCACGCGAGTCTGTCGGTAGATCGCATGGGCTTCGTGGCGGATCGACGGATTGGCCGCCTCGCGATAACCGCGCACTTCGTAGCGCGTCTCCACGACCTTGGTTGGCACTGCTGCGGCCATGGCCGGCGGAGGAGGTGCCACCAAGGCCACGGGACGATGCGTGGCACAGCCCACCAGGGCGAGAAGCGGAAAGGTCAGCAGGATGTGTCTCATGATTAGCCTTTGTTTGCGGGTGGAGGAGAAACGGGGTTGGCCTCGGGCGGCGGCAGTTTCATGCCCGCGAGGCTCGCCTTCTGCGGATCGACCGACTCGAGGACGTAGACATAAAATTCCTTACCGGCTGCCACCCGGACGAAGTAGCCGTTTTCCTCAATGTCCTTGAGGGTGCGCTTCGCGTAGAGATCGAACACATCGCCGACCCCTTCGCGCACGCCGTTAGAGACCGAGCCGGTGATCGTCGTGCCCAAGGCGGTCTGCGTCCGATCCTGCGTCCCGCGCGCGAAGCCGCTCAGCGCGGCCGAGGCCAGCAACTTCAATTCCTGCAAATCATCCGTCGCCATGAGGCGGCCCTTGATGCCGCCCGATCCGTCAGTGATGCCGTAGCCATCGATGTCGTGCTCGTATTCACGATCCAAGGCCACGCCGTTGAACGCCAGTTCACGCCCATCCTGCCAAACGAAGCGCCAGGTGCCGGTTGCGGTCACGCGGTCGCGCAGCCGGCCGGCGCGCGCCGTGCCATGCACGAGCGTATTTGCCGGAATCACCTTCTTGCCGTTCTGCCACACGTCTTCGAGCAGCACCGCGATGACGGGCGTCTCCAGATTCGCGCTGTCGATCGTGTTCACGAGTTTGCATTTCAGGAGCGTCCCGAAGGGCATGAACTTCTCCGGCGGCGGAGGAGCCGTGCGTTCCGACCGCGCCGGCGGTGCCTCGTAGGAGGCCAGCAACGAGGCGTAGCGCACCTTGCGCGGCTTCGGCTCAGCGGTCTGTGCGGCCCCGTGTGCTCTCTGTCCCGTCCCGTTTCCCGCCGTTGCTGACGCCGGCCGAAAGGGCACGATGCCGTTCGCCGTTGCAGGTTCCCCCGCTTGGGCCACCGCCGGTGGCCGGGCTTGTTGCGGCAGGCCGCTTTCGAGGCCCTGATCCAAGGGCACGCGCACCTGACCGAGTTCGACCTTCTTCGCGTTCTGCGCGGCGAGCTTCGCCGCCTCGCGTTCCTGCGCTTGCTGGCGTCCGTAAATCGCCAGCCCCGAGAACAGCACGGCCACGAACACGACGAACAAGCCGAACTTGCTCTTGAAGAAATTACCGAGGTTGCGCGGGTTCATGACTTCGGGGCCTCCGTTGTCGATGACGGCGTGGGCTCCGTCGTCGCGACGGCCTCCCGCCGCGAGGTGTTGACCAGAACAGTGAAGGCGTTGTCGGCACTGAGATCGTTGCGGGTGCCGTCCGGCATCCCGACGACCGCGAACTCCGCCTCGGCGCTTTCGCCCGGGGCGAGGCTGCGCGGGCCGTTGGCGATGGATTGCTCGAATTTCTCATTCGCGACGCGGGCCGCGAACGTGCTTGGGGAGAGATCGATGATTCTATCCGTGGTATTTTTGAGGCGGAGCAGGAAAACGACGGCGTCTTCCTTGGAGAAGCGGTAAACTTCCTGCACGGTCACCTCCACGTCAGGCAGGGTGACGATGCGATTCTGGGCACGGAGCGTCACGCCCTCGACGGCCTTCGGCAGAGACTTGGCCAGGACAGGATACGCCCGCGCCCGATCCAGTAGACTGAGCCCGATACGGGGCGAAAATTTCACGGGCTCCGGCGGCGCCTCCACCCGAACGGCCGTCGCCTGCGTCGCGGGCTGGAAAATCACGCTGGCGACCGAACCCGCCGCGACCGTGCGAAGGTTAAGAACGTAGGCCGAGCCCTCGTAGATCGCCGTCAACCTCGCGTCGGCTTCCGGTTGCAGGCTGCGCACGAGGATGAAGTTCGAGCCGGGCGCCTGGGAGACATGGAAGCGTAAGGGCGTCCCTTCCTCGACTTCGACCGCCGCCTTGCCGCCCTCAATCAGCATGTCCGCTCCCGCCACGGCGGTGATCGGCCCCGGGAACATGACGGTGGTGACCTCGCGGGACACCGGCAGGTCCACCGCCTGCCTTGGATCAAGATTCGCCTCGCGAATCGTTTGAGCCGCGAGCGCCGAGGCGAGTCCGATGAAGAGTGGCAGGGTTTTCAACATGGCGTGTCCTCACGTTTTGATGGGCTCCACCTGAAACGCTGCGACCGCGGTCGGAAACCGGCCGTTGCGAGTCAGGTCCGGGTTGACGAGGAACTTGAATTTCACGCGATAGCGGAGCACCTCCGTGATCGGTGCTCCCTGATATGAGCCGACGCGGATCAACTGCACGTCGGCCGACGTGTAGAAGGCGTTGTCGCGCGTGCTCAAAACCTCCGGCACTCCAACTTCGACTTTCTGGTGGAGACCCTTGGCTTCAAACTCGGCCTTCGTCCGATTGAGCGAGGCCTGCGCCGTCTGCGCTGCCTCGCGCAAGAAGAGCTGCTTGAACAATTCCGGGTTGTCCAAGCCTGCCGGGTTGCGTTCGAAGAGCGCCTTGCAGGCGAGCTTGGTCTGCATCGCGTGCAGGTCCTTCGCCTCCTGGATGGTACAGATTCAGGACATAGGTGACACAACAGGTTCAGGACATGGGTGACACTC
>CAYWTK010000007.1:0-58460 GCA_964460895.1 uncultured Opitutaceae bacterium | reverse complement strand
CCCGACCGCCAAACGGGTTAGACGGAGCCGCGGTTTACGCGGTGCCCCGCGGCCGCCGACACTGCGACGTGCCGCCCACCCCCGCCGACGCCCCGCCGCTCCCGCGCGGACGCGCCGGGGCGCTCCCCCGCTGACCCCATGCCGCTCCCCCGCTACTACCAGCCCGCACCCGCCGTCGCCGCCGACGCCCCGCCGCTCGCCGCCGACCTCTGCGTCTACGGCGCCAACGCCGCCGGCGTCATGGCCGCCGTGCAGGCGCGCCGCTCCGGACTCTCCGTCGTGCTGCTCAATCCCGCCCGCCACGTCGGCGGGCTCACCTCCGGCGGGCTGGGTTGGACCGATTTCGGCAACAAGGAGGCCGTCGGCGGACTGGCCCTCGAGTTCTACCGGCGCCTCGGCGCCCACTACGGGTGCGACGCCGAGTACTGCTTCGAGCCCTCGGCCGCGGAGCGGGTCCTGCTCGCGTTCCTGCGCGAGGCCGACGTCGCGCCGCTCCACGGCCACTACCTCGCGGGCGCGGAGAAGCAGGGCGACCGGCTCGTCGCCGTCACGACGACCTCCGGACTCCGCGTGGAGGCGCGGCAGTTCCTCGACTGCAGCTACGAGGGCGACCTGATGGCGGCCGCGGGCGTCGCGTTCACGGTCGGGCGCGAGGCCAACGCCACCTACGGCGAGACCTACAACGGCCAGCAGGTCCACCCGTCGCACAACTTCCCCTTCCCGGTCGACCCCTACGTCCGTCCCGGCGACCCGGCGAGCGGCCTGCTGCCCGGCATCGACCCCGACGGCCGCTACGAGCCCGGGGCCGCCGACCACCGCGTGCAGGCGTACAACTTCCGCCTCTGCCTCACGCGGCACGCGCCGATCCGCCGGCCCTTCCCCCGGCCCGAAGGCTACGACCGGGGCGAGTACGAGCTCCTCGCCCGCGCGCTCGCCTCGGGGTGGAACGAGGTCTTCGGCAAGTTCGACCCGATCCGCGGCCACAAGATCGACCGCAACAACCACGGTCCGGTCTCGACCGACTTCATCGGCGCCAACTGGAGCTGGCCGACCGCCACCCACGACCGGCGCGACGCGCTCTTCGCCGCGCACCTGCGCTGGGTGATGGGCCTGCACTGGTTCTACCAGCACGACCCCGCCGTCCCGGGCCGCGTGCGCGCGCTCTACGCCGAGTGGGGCCTCGCGGCCGACGAGTTCACCGACTCCGACGGCTGGCCCCACCAGCTCTACGTCCGCGAGGGACGCCGGCTCCTCGGCGCCGACGTGATGACCGAGCACCACTGCATGGGTCGGGCGACGGCCGCCGGCATCGTCGGCCTGGGCGCCTACCAGATGGATTCGCACAACTGCCGGCGCTTCGTGCGCGACGGCCGCGTGTGGAACGAGGGCGACGTCCAGATCAAGCTCCCCAAGCCCTACGGCATCGGCTACGGCGCGCTCACGCCGCGCCGCGGGGAGTGCGCCAACCTGCTCGTGCCGGTGGCGCTCTCCGCCTCGCACATCGCCTACGGCTCCATCCGGATGGAGCCCGTGTTCATGGTCCTCGCCCAGTCGGCCGCGCTCGCCGCCGGCCTCGCGCTCCGGCGGCGCGTGGCCGTGCAGGACGTGCCCTACGCGGACCTGCAGCCCCTCCTGCTCGCCGCGGGCCAGGTGGTCGACTGGGACGCCGCGAAGCCCAACCCGCGCCACGGCAACGAGCACGACCGGGAAGGCCGCTACGATCCCGCCCCGGCCAAGGTCGTGGCCTGGTGACCCCGCCGCGCGCCGCCCGTCCACGCCCCGCCCCCGCCGCATGTTCGCCCCGCCCGCCTCCACCCCGTCATCGGGCCCGCACGCCTGGCGCGCGGACGCCGACGCGCGCATCGCGCGCCATCGCCAAGGCGAGTTCACGCTCCGCCTGACCGACGCGGCCGGCCGGCCGCTCGCCGGCCAGGCCGTGCGCGCCCGCCTGACCCGGCACGACTTCCAGTTCGGCACCGCCCTCGCGCACGCGCCGTGGGCCGACGCGACCGACGCGGGCGAGCGCTACCGCGACTTCATCCTCCGCCACTTCAACTCCCTCGTCTGCGAGAACGAGATGAAGTGGTACGCCGTCAGCGCCGCGGGTCCGGCCGAGGACTACGCCCCGGCCGACCAACTCCTCGCCTGGTCGGAGGCGCAGGGCCTGACGATGCGGGGCCACTGCCTCTTCTGGGCGCGCAACAAGTTCGTCCAGCCCTGGGTCCGGGCGCTGGCGCCGGACGACCTCCGGCGCGCCGTCGCGGCGCACCTCGCCGCCAAGGCGACGCGCTACCACGGCCGCGTCACGTGCTGGGACGTGAACAACGAGATGCTCGACGGGGCCTTCTACTCGGCCCGGCTCGGCCCCGACGCGGACGCGTGGATGTTCCGCGAGGCCGCCCGCCTCACGCCGGGGACGCCGCTCTTCGTCAACGAGTTCGCCGCCCTCGGCCACGACGAGAAGACGGACCGCCTGCTCGCCCTCGTCGCCGCGCTGCGCGAACGCGGCGCGCCGGTCGGGGGCATCGGCCTCCAGGAGCACGGCGCCGAGCGCCTCATCGTCCCCGGCGACCGCCCCGACGAGCCCGACTCGCTCCCGGAGCGCGCGCGCCGCGAGGGCCTCACCGCCGCGGGCTGCAACGACACCCTCGACCGCCTCGCCGCCACCGGCCTGCCCATCCACCTCACCGAGGTCAGCGCCAAGTCCGCCGACCCGCGGCGCCGCGCCGACGCGCTCGAGATGCTCTACCGGCTCGGCTTCGCCCACCCGGCCGTGGAATCCATCCACCTCTGGGGCTTCTGGGCCCGGTGCCACTGGCTGGGCGCGGACGCCGCGCTGGTGGACGCCGACTGGCACCCCACCGAGGCCGGCCTCCGCCTCTCCGACCTGCTCACGCGCGAGTGGAGCACGGACGCGCGGGTCGTCACCGACGCCGACGGCCGCGCCTCCTTCCGCGGCTTCCACGGCCGCTACGCCGTCACCGCCGCCGGTCGCACGCTCACCGCCGCGCTCTCCGCGCGCCAGCCTCACTGCGGGCTCACCCTGCCATGACCCCCACCCCCGACCCGGTCGCCAACACCCGCCTGCTCCAGTCGCAACTCGACGAGGCCGCCGCGCAGGGACGCGGCCGCGTCGTCATCCCGCCCGGCCGGTGGGAGGTCACGACCCTCTTCCTGCGCAGCCACCTCGAGGTCGAGCTCGCGCCCGGCGCGGTCCTGACCCCCACCGCCGACCTCGGCCTCTACCCCGAGCTCAAGCACGGCCACAACAAGGACCGCCAGCCGTTCCACCTGCTCGTGGCCGAGGACCTCGAGGACATCGCCCTCACGGGCCGCGGCACGATCCACGGCAACGGACCGGCCTTCTGGTCGGGCCTCGTCTACCCCGACATGCCGTGGATCAAGGCCAAGCCCCGCCGCGTCTCCCCGCTCCTCGAGATCCGCCGCTGCCGCCGCGTCACCCTCCGCGACTTCACCATCCTCGAGAGCCCGGGCTGGACCGTCCACCTCCACGACTGCGACGACGTCCGCGTGGACGCGCTCACGATCGACAACCACCTCTACGGCCCGAACAACGACGGCCTCGACATCAACGGCTGCCGCCGCGTCGCCGTCTCGAACTGCTTCATCCGCGGCTGCGACGACAACATCTGCATCAAGTCGACGCAGGACGCGCGCAGATCCGAGCACATCACCGTCACCAACTGCGTCCTCGAGTCCACCTGCTCCGCCATCGGGCTCGGGGCCGAGACCTGGAACAGCATCCGCCACGTGGCGGTGAGCAACTGCTCGGTGCGCAACGCCATCCGCATGATCCAGATCATCATGTGGGACGGCGGGATCGTGGAGCACGTGGCGTTCAGCAACATCACCGGCCGCGCGCTGACGTCCATCGGCACGGACCGCGCCATCCACTTCGACATCCAGCAGCACAACGGCGAGAACCCGCAGCTCGGCACGATGCGCCACATCGTCGCCAGCAACATCACCTGCGAGACGCGCGGCCGCATCCTCCTCACCGCGCAGGACGGCGCCACGATGGAGGACATCACGCTGCGCGACGTGCGGCTGGTCTATCCCGAGGTCGAGGACCCCGCGCTCACCGTCCCGCGCAGCCGCAGTGTGCAGCTGTCGAACTTCTCCCCCGAGGCGCGCGTCGCCCGCGCCGCCGTCGTGGCCGACAACGTCGCGGGCCTCGTGCTCGCGAACGTCGCCGCGACCTGGCCCGCCGACCCGGCCCGCGTGGCCGCGCCGATGCACGGCCTCTGGGGGCGGCGGCTCCGGGGCGCGCGGATCGACTGCCCCGGCCTGCAGGGTTCCTCGCCGGGCGTCGCGCGGGGCGTCTTCGTGGGCGGCGACGCGCCCGCCGGATTCTGAGGGCGGATGCGCACGCTCGCCCTGCTGTCCGCGCTCGCCCTGCTGCCGCCGTCCGGCGGCGCGGCGCCGCGCATCGGCGACCCGGGCTGGGAGCCCGACCCCGCGCGCTTCGATCCCCGCTTCCCCGCCATGGCGGAATGGGCCCGCGCCGGCGTGCGCGGCGGCATCCCGGCGCGCGACGCGCTGCCCGTCGTCGCCCGCGTCGCCCCGGGGGAGGACCTGCAGGCCGCGCTCGACCGCGCGGCGGCCGCCGGCGGGGGAGTCGTGCTCCTCGCCGCGGGCACGCACGACCTCGTCCGCCCGGTCGAGCTGCGCAGCGGCGTGGTGCTCCGCGGCGCCGACCGCCACGGCACCGTGCTCGCCGTGCGGATCCGCGCGCCGTTCTTCCGCGCCAGCGGCGGTCCGCAGGTCTCCGCCCTCGTCGGCCGCGGCGTCCGCCGCGCCGGGCTCGAGGACCTCACCGTGCGGTACGCGGGGGTGGACTTCGAGCCGCGCGACTTCGCCGATCCCTCCGCCCCCTGGGACCGCCGCGTGTTCCACGTCCCGGAGGACCGCGACGACTCCCTCTACGTGCACCTCGTGTCCTTCGAGGAGGGCGAGGACTGCTGGGTCGACGGCTGCGACCTCCTCTGGGCCGGCGCCCACCCGCTGGTCCTCTCCCGCTGCCGACACTGCACGCTCCGCGGCAACCGCGTGGACCGCGCCTACGTCAAGATGGACGGCCGGCACGGCGGCTACTACGGGCTGCTCGGGTCGTCGCACTGCCTCGTGGTCGACGAGCGCGTCTCGCGGATCCGCCACTTCGCCATCATGCTCGAGGGCGCCCGCCACAACGTCGTCCTCGGCGGCGACTTCGAGACCGACCTCAACTTCCACGACGCCGACAGCGGCGACAACCTGGTCGAGGGCGCGCGCTTCGCCACGCCCGTCTGGCACAGTTGGGATGCCGTCGCCCGCGGCGTTCCCCGCCAGCACGGTCCTCCCGGTCCGCGCAACCTGCTCTTCCGGGTCGAGCCGACCTCGAAGGGCGTGCCCGGTTTCACCCGCCGCGGACCGCTCGCGGAGCGGGACGCCGTCTACGTCGTCGGCACGCCCTACGACACCCCCGTCGTCTCCGTCCTCACCCCGATCCCGCCGCGCGGCGGCACGCTCTACGCCGTGCGACGCGTCTCCCGCCCATGAAGCTCCTCCTCCGGCCCCTGCTCGGCGCCGCCCTGCTGGCCGGCGCCGCCGCGGCCGCCGCCGTTCCCGGAGGCGCCCTGCCCGTCTCCGATTCGCGCCTCGCCTGGTCCGCCGACGCGCTCGGTCCGGTCCCGGCGGACGCGTCGCTCGCCGTGCTGGGCGACCGCCCGGTCGCCGCGCCCCGCGGGGGCGGGCTGCGGTTCTGGCCGGCGGCCGGCGCCGGCGCCCGCGAGGTCGCGCTGCCGGGTCCGTTCGCCGCGTTCGCCGCCGCCGGGGGCGAGCTGGTCGTCGTCGGCACCGACGGCACCGTCACGGCGTTCGCCCCGGACCGCCCCGAGTCGCCGCGCGCGCTCCCCCGCCTCGGCGCCGCGCCCGCCGCCGGCGTCCTGCTCGCCGCCGGGCCGACGCTCTACTTCGCCTCCCCGGCCACCGGCATCGTGCGGAGCGACGCCGGGGCCTCCGCCTGGCGGCCGCTGCCTCCCGGCGGCCCGGCGCCGTCCGAACTCGACTCCGCCGTGCTGGCCCTCCGCTGGGACGACCTCGCGTACAGCGAGTCGCTGCTCGTCTTCACGCGCGACGCCGTGTGGCGCCACACCGCCGCGGGCGGAGGCGGCTGGTCCCGGCTCGCCGCCGCGCCGCCGGGCTTCGTGCCGCGCACCGGGACGGCGGTGGGACCGACGCACGTCTTCCTCCAGGACGAACCCGGCCGGGTCCTCGCCTTCCACGTGCTCACGCGGACCTTCGTCGAGGTGCCGTTCGGCCCCGGCCGCGTCACCGCCCTCGCCGGCGGCGCGGGCGGCGTCTGGGCCGTGGTGGACGGGGAGCTGCGGCGGGGCCGCATCGTGAGCCCGCTGCCGAACCTCGGGTGGCTCGACTGGACCGTCATCGTCCTCTACCTCGGCGCGATGGTGTGGATCGGGTCGTGGTTCTCCCGCGACGAGGCGAAGGCCAGCGGCTACTTCCTCGGCGGCCGCCGGATCCCCTGGTGGGCCGCGGGGCTCTCGATCTGGGCGACGGGCGTGAGCGCCATCAGCTTCATGGCCATCCCGGCCAAGACCTACGCGACCAACTGGCACCGCATCGCCGAGCCGATGGGCAACGTGCTCGTGCTCGTCGGGGGCGCCTACCTGTTCATCCCGCTCCTGCGCCGGCTCAACCTCACGACGGTGATGGAGCACACGGAGCTGCGCTTCCACCCGTCCCTGCGGCTCGTGGCGACGTTCTTCATGGTGCTCACGCAGATCGGCGGCCGGATGGCGACGACGCTCCTGCTGCCGGCCATGGCGCTCAGCGCGACGACGGGCGTGGGCCAGACCGCCTCCATCCTCGCGATGGGCATCGTCACCACGGTCTACACCGCCATGGGCGGCTTCAAGGCCGTCATCTGGACCGACGTCGTGCAGACGGGGCTGATGCTGGGCGGGGCGCTCCTGACCTTCGGCATCGTCGTCGCCCAGGTGCCCGGCGGCGTGGGCGGCGTGCTCGAGATCACGCGCGAGTACGACAAGTTCCGGCCGTTCGACTGGACCCCCGACCTCACGACGGCGACCGTCCACGTCTTCGGCCTGTGGACGGTCGGCCAGCTGCTCGGCGGGGTGACGCAGGACTTCGCCCAGCGGGCCTTCTCCACGCCGAACGTCCGCGCCGCCCAGCGCTCGATGATCACGGCCGCGGCCGTCTCGATCCCCGGCACGCTGATCTTCTTCGGCACGGGCACGGCCCTGTTCGCGTACTACCACACCCACCCCGGGCAGCTGCCGCCGCTGCTCGCCAACGACAACATCGTGCCGCACTTCGTCGTCCACAACGTGCCCGCCGGAGTCGCCGGCCTGATCGTCGCCGGCATCTTCGCGGCGGCGATGAGCACGCTGAGCGGCATGAACTCCGTCGCGACCGTGGTCGTGCGGGACTACTTCCGCTTCAGCGGCCGAGCCTCCGACGACGTCCAGGAGGTCCGCCTGGCCCGGATCGTGACCTACGCCTGCGGCGCGCTCGCCACCGGGGCCGCGCTCTACATGGCGCAGCTCAGCGTGGCCTCGCTCTGGGACAACTTCTCCCGGACCATGGCCGTCCTCGGCGGCGGCATGGCGGGCGTCGGCGCGCTGGGCATGCTGACGACGCGGGCCAACACCTTCGGGGTGTACTGCAGCATCGCCGCGGGCTCGGTCTGGGTCCTCTGGGTGGCGACCGCGACGCGGCTGCACTTCGCCGTGTACGGCCTCTCCACGCTCGTCGTCTGCTTCGCGACCGGCTACGCGGCCAGCGCGGCCTACGCGCGGATCCGGGGGCTGCCCCCGCGCGACCTCACGGGGCTCACCATCTGGACGACCAAGCCCGGCGCGGACGGCTGACCGCCGTCCCGGCGCGTCAGGCCGGGTCCTGGAACTGGAGCGCGTGCAGGCGCGCGTAGAGCCCGCCGCGCGCGAGGAGCTCGCCGTGGCGGCCCTGCTCGACGAGGCGGCCCTGGTCCATCACGAGGATGCGGTCGGCGCGCTGGATCGTGCTCAGGCGGTGCGCGATGACGAACGTCGTGCGCCCCTCCATCAGGCGGTCCATCGCCTGCTGGATCAGGCGCTCCGACTGCGTGTCGAGCGCGCTGGTGGCCTCGTCGAAGATGAGGATGCGCGGGTCCTTGAGGATCGCGCGGGCGATGGCGATGCGCTGGCGCTGGCCGCCGGAGAGCTTGGCGCCGCGCTCGCCGACGACGGTGGAGTAGCCGTCGGGCAGCCTCGCGATGAACTCGTCCGCGTTGGCGACGCGCGCCGCGGCCACGATCTGCCCGCGCGCGGCGCCGGGGCGGCCGTAGGCGATGTTCTCCTCCAGCGTGCCGGAGAAGAGCACGTTCTCCTGCAGCACGATGCCGATCTGGCGCCGGAGGCTCTCGATCGTGACATGCCGGATGTCGAAGCCGTCGACCAGCACCTCCCCCGAGGCGGCGTCGTAGAAGCGCGCCAGCAGGTTGATCACCGTGCTCTTGCCGGACCCGGAGGGGCCGACGATGGCCACCATCTCGCCCGGCCGGACGGCGAACGTGACGTCCGTGAGCGTGCGCGGCCGGCCGCGGCCCGGCGGCTCGCGGTCGTAGTCGAAGCAGACGCCGCGGAACTCCACCGCGCCCCGCGCGGGCGGCAGCGGCGCCGCGCCGGGGGAGTCCTCGACCTCCGGGCGCGTGTCGAAGAGCGCGAAGATGTTCTCCATCGCGGTGTTCGCCCGCTGGAACAGCGCCGCGAGGTCCACGAATCGCACGATGGGCGGGAAGATGAACGCCGTGTACGCGTTGAACGCCACGAGCGTGCCGACCTGCATCTGGCCCGCCACCACCAGCCAGCCGCCGAAGCCGAGCACCACCAGCGCGCCGAGCCCGCCGAGGATGTCCGCCACGACCGCGAGGCGCGTGTTGCGGAGCACGATGCGCGAGTAGTTGAAGTAGTCGGCGTTGATCCGCCCGGCGAACGCGTCGCCCTCGAGGCCCTCGGCGGCGAACGACTTCACGACGCGCTGCGCCGCCACGCGCTCCTGGAGGAAGCCCATCACGTGGTCCCAGTTGTCGCGGTGCACCCGCGCCTCCTCCCTCATGCGGCGGCGGTTGTGGAGGTAGTTGACGAGGAACAGCGGCATCACCGCGGTGGTCGCGAGCGCCAGCCGCCACTCGACCCAGTAGAGGAAGCCGAGCACGCCGACGACGGTCACGATGTCGGCGATGAGGTTGATGAGGAAGCCGTTCGTGAGGTTGTAGACCTCGGAGGTGTCCTGCGTGACGCGCGAGACGACCTTGCCGGTCTGGTTGGCGTCGAAGTAGCGGAGCGAGAGCGTCTGCAGGTGGCGGAAGAGCGCGATGCGCACGTCGCACACGATGCGCATGGCGGCGTACTGCAGGAGCCGGTTGCGCCAGAGCGTGAGCAGGCCGCGCGCCACGAACAGCGCGGTGAAGACGGCGAGGAGCTCGGCCAGCCGCCCGACGTCCTGCCGCGGCAGCGCGTCGTCGATGACGAGCTTGAGGATCCACGGCGCGGGCAGCGTCAGCACGCTCGCGGCGAAGATCAGCACGACGCCCAGGGCCAGCCGCCACCGGTGCGGCCGCACCAGCTCGAGGAACCGCTGGAAGGGGGTTCGTCGCACGCTCACCGGGGGGCCCGGGGGCGGCGGCGGGGTCGCGGGGACGGGGAGGGCTTCACGGGAAGGGACGGCGGCGCACCGGGTGCCGGCCTCACCACCCCGGCGACCGCGGGTCGGCCCGGCTCCAGACCGGAACGTCGCCCCGCGTGTCGAGCAGGAAGGCCTCCCGCCCGTCGCTGGCCCACAGCCGCCCGCCGCCGATGCGCAGGTACGGGCTGTCCCAGACGAGGCCGGCCGGGGACGGCGGCGGCGGCGCGCCGTCCACCGCGACCCGACGCGGACGCAGGCCGGACGGGTCGTACTCCATCTCCAGCACCGGCGTCGCCAGCCCGTGGTACCGCACGGTCGCGCCGGCGCGCTCGAGGCGCGTGGCCGGAAGGTCCTCCGCAGGGCCCGTGCGCGCGACCGCCTCGATCGCGCTGGCGGCCGGCAGCGCCGGTAGGACCAGCACGCGGTAGTGGTTCAGGAGCGCGGCGGGATGACGGGGCGGCAGGGTCTCGCCCTCCGGCAGCGCGATCCAGAAGCGCGGGGCGTCGCCCGTCGTGACGACGACGTGGGTTGCCTCGGTCTCGACCACCACGCGGTCCCGCTGCTCGACGACGCGGACGCCCGGAGCGGCCCGCGGGATCCACAGCCATTGCGCCGAGGCGGTCCGGGCGGATTCCCAGTAGGCCGCGAGGGAGCTCCGCTCGTAGGAGGTCGGCGGGGACGCCGGATCCAGCGGCCCGCTGAAGGCCGCGAGCCGGTCGTAGCCCCTCGGCCCCTCGAGCTTGCCGAAGGCGTAGCGCTCCGGCGCCGGCGCTCCGGCCGGCGCCTCGGTGGGCGCCGTCAGCAGGACGAGGGCGTGGCGATGCTGGAACCACTGGTCGTACGGGCTGTGGCCCTCGGGATGGACCCAGCGGGGCTGGCCGCCGCCGAAGACGAGCGAGCCGCGGGGACCCCGCACGTTCAGGTGCCAGGTCGTCTGCTGGGCGGAGTTGTTCACGACATCCGGCTGGACGCTGCCCAGCGCGAAGGTCCGGGCCACGTGGAGGGTCTCGGGATGGGCGCCGGACCGCGTCATCCCGTAGTCCGGGTGCGCGATGCGCGCGTCGAACGGCAGGGCGAGGTCCTTGGCGATGAGGCGCGTCACGATCCCGTCGGGCCGCCAGGCGCTGGTCGCCTGGTGGAGCGAGGTGACGAGGTCCCCCGGGGCGACGGCCGCCGTCGTGTAGGGCGCCCCGTCGGCGCCGCGCGTGCCCGCCGCCCAGAAGTACACGTGCGTCTCCCATTCGGTGAAGGTCCGCCCGTCCGACCAGCCGCGCCGCTGGGCGCCGCTCTGGAAGCCGTTGAGGAACTTCAGCCCGGAGGTGGCGACGTAGTAGTCGAGCGCGGCCCGGGCCCAGGCGCGGGTGCGCGGGTCGGGCGAGAAGTCGGCGAGGTTGACGAACGCGCGGAAGGAGTACGGGTAGTAGGTCGTCGAGTCGTACTCGCCGCTGCCGACGAGGAAGAGCCGCCGCACGTAGTCCTCGAGCATGCCCGCGGTCAGCGCCGCCGCCTCGGCCCGCGGGAAGCCGGAGATCGGCGAGTCGCCGGGCAGCAGCTGCGCGTAGAGCAGTCCGGCGGAGCGCCACATCGTCTTGTGGTTCTCGGTGCCGCCGCCGCCGAGGTGCTCGCCCGCCACGCCGACGAGCGTCTCGGTGCGCGGCAGCGGCTGGTACTCGCGCACGACGCCGTCGGAGGGCCGGCGGCGCTCCTCGTAGGCGGCGACGCTCTCGCGGAACGCCGCGTGCCAGGCCTCCGGCATCTGGTCGCCGACGAGCGGCAGGAAGCGGGCCCAGTTCACCGCGGCGAAATGGTAGTGCTGGCGGAGGCTGCCGGGCACGGCGAGGTAGGCCCGCGCCCGCACCGCCGCCTCGGCCCGCGCCGGATCGTCGGGCCGCTCGCGCGCGAGCAGGAGCGCGGCCGTCGCCGGCGGCAGGTCGGCCTTCAGCGGGTCGCCGCCGAAGGCGGTGATCTGGCCGTCGGTTCCGCGCGCCTTGGGGCCGAAGTAGCCGGTCGGACCCTGGCGGTACCGTCGGCCGGTGTACGGCGACACGATCTCCTCCCCCTCGAGCGCGAGGGTGAGGACGGGCAGGCCGGTGTCCGGGCAGCGCGAGGCCGCGCGGACGCGCTGCGCGAAGCCCTGGGCGGCGATGCGCCCGAGCATGCCCTCCAGCCGGAGGCGGTACCCGTCCTCGTCGGGATAGGCCGGCCGCGGGTCGGGGGCCGCGGTCGGGGCGGGCGGGGTCGCCGCCGCTGCGGCGAGTCCGGCGAGCGTCAGGAGGAGGAGCAGGCGCATGGACGGAAAAAAGGGATACCCCGCGGTCCGAGGTATCCCTGGGGGAGAAGCGGGTGGCGAATCAGAACTGCACCGACGCGCTCAGGCGGAACGTGAGCGGCGTGTAGTAGCGCACGGCGCGGTTGGGCACGACCTGCTCGACCAGGCCGGTGCCGGGCGTGGCGCTGACCGTGGTCCCGGTCGCGTTCACGTACACGGTGGAGGTGTTGAAGGACTCGTCCTTCTGGTCGTCGAACAGGTTCGAGACGTTCAGCTGGAAGCGCCAGTGGGCCGAGCCGATCTTCCGGTTGTAGCCGAGCAGCAGGTTGGCGGTCAGGCGCTCGGGCAGGTCGGGGGCGACGCGCGCCGCGGCGACGCCGCCGTTGGTGATGGCCACCACGCTCTGGCGCTGGCCGTCGTAGATCAGGCCGCCGCCGAGGTTGAAGCCCTTGAGCGCGCCGTCGACGAACGTGTAGTTGGTGAACAGGCGGGCGGCGTTCTCCGGGTCGTCGATGATGCGGACGCCGACGGCCTGCTGGCCGCGGTAGGTCTCGGGCCGCTTCGGGTCCGCGAAGTTGTCGCGGCCGAGCTGCATCGCCCAGACGTCGTACTCGGTCGCCCGCGCCTCGGCCGTGAGCATGAAGCTCTCGGTGATCTCCTGCTGGAGGTGCGCGTAGTTGAAGATGAGCGCCCAGTTGGTCCGGAGCTGGATGTTGAGCTGCAGGTCCACGCCCTCGGTGCGGTCGCTGATCGGCACGTCCGAGTTGCGGTTCTCCGACGGGTTGTTGGAGAGGTTGTTGTTGTACAGCTGGAAGTCGCGGGCGGCGAAGGCGGCCTCGATCGCCGCGCGGTTCACGGCGCTGCCGGCGATGGAGTCGTAGAGGACGGTGCGTCCGCCCGCCGTGACCTCCGCGGGCGTCAGCTGGCCCGCCTGGAAGTAGCCCGCCGGCACCCAGTAGCTCGTCGCGACGTTGGTCTGGAACCGGTTCGAGTTGATGAGGCCGAGGTTGGTGCCGGTGTTGTTGTTGCGGGACGCGGGCGCGAACGGGAAGTTGAAGACCGCGTTGTCCCGGTCGATGCGGAACGCCGCGACCGTGCCGGAGACGCGCCCGTCCCAGAGGTCGAGCTTGATGCCGATCTCCTCGCTCTTGGTGGACTCGGCCTGGAACGGCGTGCCGTCGCCCATGCGCTGGCCGGTGTTCGGGAAGAGGCCGGTGGCGGAGAGGGCGTAGATCGAGAGGGAGTCGTTGACCTTGTAGCTGAGGCCGAAGGTCGGGCTGTCCTCGCGCTGGACCTTGCCGCCGAAGCGGTAGCCGGCGACGCGCGGGGTCTCGCCCGGGGGATTGTTGGCCACGGTGCCGGCGTTGGCGCCGGTGTTGTTGAAGATGCCGGTCCCGTTCGGATTCAGTCCCACGAGGTCGTCGTAGTTGTCGGGACGGCGCCAGTTGGCCGGGTCGGTCGCTGAGCCGGCCGGGTCGATGCGCTGGTAGGTCCAGAAGAGGTCGCGGACGTGGTAGCGGTCGAAGCGCATGCCGACGATCGGGTAGAGGCGCTCGTTCCAGAGCTTGCCGGAGTACACGACGTAGTGGCCGGTGTTCCACTCCTGGAACTGGCGGTCGCGGAAGTTGCGGAACGTGTCGCCCGTGTAGCGGAACGGCGTGAGGTCGTCGTAGCGCTTGAAGAACGTGGTCGCGTTCGCCAGCTGGTTCTCCTTCGAGGTGCTCTGCGCGTCCTGGCGCCCGAGCAGGAGGGTGTGCGTGCCGCCGAGGAACTCGGTCGAGTAGGCCGCCTCGACGCGCGTCTGGAGGCGCTCGATCGCGGTCGGGTTCTGGTTCCACGCGTACTGGAAGGCCTTGAAGCTCCCGTCCGCCTGCGGGGTGCGGAACTCGGCCGGCACGGAATTGTTGTTCCGCTGCACGGAGATGTTGCCGAACTGGCGCTGGGTGTTCTCGAAGTCGCTGTAGCTCGCGCCGGCGCGGACGACGAGCCGGTCGCCGACCTCCTGCATGAGGTCCGCGGTCGCGGTGTAGCCCTCGCTGCGGGTGAAGACGTCGGAGCCGGACCAGCGGAAGTCGGCGCCCTTCTGGAAGACGTCGCGCGCGACCTTCTTCGTCTCGTTGTAGACGTTGTTCCGCGTGGAGATGCCGAACTGGTTCAGGAAGACCGGATCGGTGGTGTCCTCCACGTCCTGGAAGCCGTTGCCCTGGGTCTCGAGGTCGAAGAACTCGACGTCCACGTTGGCCGTCGTGCCCTTGAAGGGCTTGAGCACGAACGACGGGTTGACGATGACGCGCTTCGTCGTGAGGTGGTCGGTCCAGTCGCCCGCGTCCTGGAAGGTGCCGGTGAGCCGGTAGCCCATCAGGCCCTCGCGCAGGAAGGGCACCGGGCCCGAGAGGTCGACCTCGGTGCGGTAGAAGTCGTAGTTGCCGACGGTGCCCTTCACCTCGTAGCGGGGCGTCGCGGTCGGCGTCTTGGTCAGCGTGTTGACCACGCCGCCGAGCACGGACACGCCGTAGAGCAGCGCGCTGGGGCCGCGCACGATCTCGACGCGCTCGACCGAGGAGGCGTCCGGCGAGGTCTGCGTGATGAAGCCGTTGCGCAGCTGCGTCCGGGTCGAGAAGCCGCGGAGGCGGACGGCCGCGGAGGTGCGGTCGAACGAGACGGGCGACGGGGAGAAGAGGAAGTTGGTGGACGACTGGACGGTCTCGAGCGTGGCGCCCGCCGAGTACTGCAGCGCCTCCTTCACGTCGATCGAGCCGATGTCGGAGAGGAAATCCTTGGTGAAGACCTCGATCGGCATCGGGAGGTCCTTGATCGGGGTGTTGAGCCGGGTGCCGGAGATGGAGTTCGTGGCGCGGTAGCCGCGGTCGCGGGTCGCGTCGACCTGGAACACGTTCAGCGTGACCACTTCCTCGTCGGACGCGGAACCGGCGGCGGTCGCGGGCCGGTTGGCCGGCGCGCTTTGGCCGGACAGCCACGCCGGTGCGAGGCCGAGCGCGGCGACGAGAACACCGAGGCGAATCGGGGTGTCGAGTTTCATGGGGGAGGTTTGTTTAGGGTAGGACCGCGGCCTCGGGGCAAGCCGAGCACCGTTGGGGGGGAATGCCAGCACTCAATCCCGGGTCCCTCCCGGCCGTCACGGGCCGGCGCGTTGAAATCGTTCGTTCGTCCGCCGGCGCGCGGCCCGAGGATGTGAACTCGTTCGTTTCGGACGGAGCGCGATTGCGCGTCGCCGCCCCGCGCGGCTGTGTGTTTCCCGCCGCGCCCGCGGCCCCGCCCCGCGGACGAGCCGCCGCGCGGCCGGCCCTCCGCCCCATGAAAACCGCCCGCCTGCACCGCCTCTTCCACCCGCACTCGCGCCGCTGCCTCGACGTCGCCCTCGACCACGGCTTCTTCAACGAGGCGTCCTTCCTCGCCGGCATCGAGGACCTGCCCGCCGCCGTCGCCGCGCTCGTCGCCGCCGGCCCCGACGCCATCCAGCTCACCGCCGGCCAGGCGCGGCACCTGCAGGCGCTGCCCGTCCGTCCCAAGCCCGCCCTCGTGGTCCGCACCGACGTGGCCAACGTCTACGGCCCGCAGCTGCCGCGCACGCTCTTCTCCCGGCTGATCGAGGAGCCCGTGCTCCAGGCCGTGCGCCTCGACGCCGCCTGCGTGGTCGTGAACCTCTTCCGGATCCCCGACCAGCCCGAGGTCGCCGACCAGTGCATCGCGAACATCCTGCGCCTGAAGCCGCAGTGCGACCACTACGGCATGCCGCTGATGGTCGAGCCCCTCGTCTTCGCCCCCAACGCGCCGGCCGGCGGCTACCAGGTCGACGGCGACCCGCGGAAGATCGTGCCCCTCGTGCGCCAGGCGGTCGAGCTGGGCGCCGACATCATCAAGGCCGATCCGACCGACGACGTCTCGGTCTACCACCGCGTGGTCGAGACCGCCGGCGGCATCCCCGTCCTCGTGCGCGGCGGCAGCAAGGCGCCCGAGCCGGTCATCCTCGAGCGGACCGCGGCGCTCCTCGCCCAGGGGGCGGCCGGCATCGTCTACGGCCGCAACATCATCCAGCACCCGCGGCCGACCGCGATGACCCGGGCCCTCCTGGCCGTGCTCCACGAGGGCGCGACGCCGGAGCAGGCGCTCCGGCTCCTCGCCTGACCGTCCGCCCGCCACCCCCGCCCCCGCCCCCGATGTCCTCCCCTTCCGTCCGCGTCGCCGTGGTCGGCGCCGGCCTCATGGGCCGCGAAGTCGCCAGCGCCTTCGGCCGCTGGTTCGCCCTCCTCGACTGCCCCGTCCGACCCGAACTCGTCGGCGTCTGCGACACCCACGCCCCCGCGCTCGAGTGGTTCCGGCAGGTCCCCGGCGTGCGCCACTTCGCCACCGACCACCGGGAGCTGCTGGCCCACGCCGACATCGACGTCGTCTACGTCGCCGTGCCGCACCACCTCCACGAGGCGATCTACCTCGACGTCCTCCGCGCCGGCAAGGACCTGCTGGCCGAGAAGCCCTTCGGGATCGACCTCGACGCCGCGCGCCGCGTCCGCGCGGAGGCGAGCCGCCTCGGCCGCTTCGTGCGCGTGTCGTCCGAGTTCCCGTTCCTCCCGGGCGCGCAGCGCGTCGTCGCCGCCGTGCGCGCCGGCGGGCTCGGCCGCCTCCTCTCGCTCCGGTGCAGCTTCCTGCACTCGAGCGACCTCGACCCGACGAAGCCCATCAACTGGAAACGCCAGAACCGGTTCTGCGGGACCGCGGGCGTGATGAACGACCTCGGCCTGCACGTCGCGCACGTCCCGCTCCGCCTCGGCTGGCGGCCGGCCCGCCTCTACGCCCAGCTGCAGAAGGTGTACGCCACCCGTCCCGACGGTCGCGGCGGCGTGGCCGCCTGCGACACGTGGGACAACGCCGCGCTCCACGCCACCGTCGACCTTCCCGGCCAGGCCGGCGTGCCCCTGACGCTGGAGATGAAGCGCCTCAGCCCGACCGACACGAACTCGTGGGAGATCGAGGTCCTCGGCACCGACGCGGGCCTGCGCTACTCGACGAAGCACCCGAAGACGCTCTGGACGTTCACCCGCGGCCGGGAGCAGTCCTGGGCCGCCGCGGACCTGGGCTTCGCCACGCCGTTCCGGACGATCACCGGCGCCATCTTCGAGCCGGGCTTCCCCGACCTCCTGCAGCAGATGTGGGCCGCCTTCCTCGCCGAGCGCGCCGGCCGGCTCGGCGACCGCTTCGGCTGCGCCACGCCGGACGAGGCCGTCGCGTCCCACGAGCTCTGGGCCGCGGCGCTGGAATCCCACGAGCGCCAGACGGTCGTCGCCCTCTGACGCCCCGCCCCCCTACCCCGCCCCATGAAACGCTCCACCCTCAACGCCGCCTACCGCGACGCGCTCGCCTGCTTCCGCCGTCACCACTGGGCCCTGCCGCCCAAGCCGCGATGGGACATCACCGACTTCGGCCTCGGCGACTTCGCGCGGCACGGCCTCACCCTCGTCAACCTCGCGACCGAGCGCGAGTACTGCGAGAAGCTGATGTACGCCCGCCGCGGCCAGACCACTCCCTGCCACACGCACGCCGCGAAGAAGGAGGACATCATCTGCCGCGCCGGGGAGCTCACCCTGCGCCTGTGGCCGTCGCCCCCGGAGAGCGCCGACCTGACGGCCCCGACGCCGGGGCGCGCGTTCAAGGTCCCGGTGAACGGCGAGCCGCTC
Source organism: uncultured Opitutaceae bacterium (assembly GCA_964460895.1). Taxonomy (GTDB): domain Bacteria; phylum Verrucomicrobiota; class Verrucomicrobiia; order Opitutales; family Opitutaceae; genus Didemnitutus. Next base: position 40,793 of record CAYWTK010000007.1, on the reverse strand, counting down.
GCGCTCCGCGCGGGCCAGCCGCTCGTCCTTCCCCCGGGCTGGCGGGTCACCCTCGTGCCGGGCGTCTGGCACGAGTTCGTCGCCTCGTCCGACGAGTGCATCATCGGCGAGGTCTCGACGGCCAACGACGACGTCAACGACAACTTCTTCGTCGACCCCGCCGTCGGCCGCTTTCCCGGCATCGAGGAGGACGAACCCGCCGCCGTCCGCCTCGTCTCGGAGCGATGACGGCCCCGCTCGCCCTCCTCCACGGCGAGCCGTCGCTGGAGCTCGCGTCCGATGTGGTGCGCGCCGCGCTCACCCCGCGCGGCGGCATGCTCGCCCCGGTCGAGTTCACGCTCCCGTCCGGCCGCCGCGTGCGGCCCTACTCGCTCGCGCCGTGGACCCCCGCCGAGGCCGCCGGCGCTCCGCCGCTCCTGCAGGTCCTGCGCGGCGACTTCTTCTGCCTCCCCTTCGGCGAGACGCCCGGGGTGCCCGTCCCGCACGGCCCCACCGCCAACGGACGCTGGGAGGTCGTCGCGGCCTCGCCCACCGCCGCGCACCTCCGGCTGGAGACCGACGCGCCCCGCGCGGTCGTGGACAAGCACGTCGCCCTGCGCCCCGGCCACACCGCCCTCTACCAGCGGCACGTCGTCCGCGCGCAAGGCCGCCTCAACTACGGCCATCACCCGATCCTGCACGTCCCGGCCGGCGTCACCGCCGAGGTCCGCACCAGCGCGTTCCGCTTCGGCGGGGTCCATCCCGGCGCGGCCGCGCGCCCTCCGGGCGAGCGCGGCGCGCTCCTCGCCGGGGCGCGCTTCGCCTCGCTCGACTCCGTCCCGCTCGCCGCCGGCGGCGCCACGTCGCTCGCCCGCTACCCGACGCGGCCGGGCACGGAGGACATCGCGCTCGTCGCCGGCTTCGCCGCGCCCCTCGCGTGGACGGCGCTGACGTTCGACGGCTACGTCTGGTTCAGCCTGCGCCGGACCGCCGATTTTCCCGCCACGCTCCTCTGGCTCAGCGACGCGGGCCGGGATTTCCCGCCGTGGAACGGCCGCCACGACCGCCGCATCGGGGTCGAGGACGTCTGCTCGCACTACTGCGACGGCGCCGACGTGTCCGCCCGGGACCTGCTCGCGTCCGAGGGGATCCCCACCGCCCGCGACTTCGACCCCGGCCGTCCCGTGGCCCTGCCGCACGTGCAGGGCGTCGCGGCCGTGCCCGCGGACTTCGGCGGCGTGGCCGACCTCGCCCCGGACCCGGACGCCCCGCGCGACGCCGCCGCGCTGCGCGGGGAATCGGGGGCCGTCGTGCGCCTCCCGCTCGACTGGACCTTCCTCGCCGCCCCATGACCGCCCCCGCGACCCGCCGCGGCCTGCTCGCCGCCGGCAATTTCATCGTCGACCACGTGAAGCTGATCGACTCCTGGCCGCCCCAGGACGCGCTCGCCAACATCCTCGCGGAGCGCGCGGCCAACGGCGGCTCGCCCTACAACGTCCTCAAGGACCTCGCCCGCCTCGGCGCGCCGTTCCCGCTCGCCGCCGCCGGACTCGTGGGCGACGACGCCGACGGGCGCTTCATCCTCGCCGACTGCGCCGCGCACGGGATCGACACGCGCCAGCTGCGGCCGACCCGCGAGGCCGCCACGAGCTACACGGACGTCATGACCGTCCGCGACTCCGGCCGCCGCACCTTCTTCCACCAGCGCGGGGCCAACGCCCGGCTCGCCCCCGAGCACCTCGACTTCGCGGGGACGCGGGCGCGCCACTTCCACCTCGGCTACGCGCTGCTGCTCGACACGCTCGACGCGCCGGACGGCACCGGCCGCCCGGCGCTCGTCGGCGTGCTGGCCCGCGCCCGCGCCGCGGGGCTCGTGACCTCGCTCGACTGCGTGAGCGAGAACAGCGACCGCTTCGCGTCCGTCGTCGCCCCGGCGCTGCCCGAGGTCGACGTCCTCTTCGCCAACGACTTCGAGGCCGAGAAGCTCACCGGCCGCCCGCTCGGCCGCGGCGCCGCGCTCGACACCGCCGCCTGCGCCGCCGCCGCCCGCGACCTGCTGGACCGCGGCGTCCGCCGCCTCGTCGTGCTCCACGCGCCCGAGGGCGCGTGCGCCGCCACCGCGGAGGGCGCGACGCTCTGGCAGCCCGCCGTCGCGGTGCCCCCGACGGAGATCGCCGGCGCCGCCGGGGCCGGCGACGCGCTCGCCGCCGGCGTCCTGTACGGCCTCCACGAGGACTGGCCTCTGCCCCGTGCGCTCGAGCTCGGCGTCGCCGTCGCCGCCGCGTCGCTCCGCCACCCGAGCTGCAGCGACGCGGTCGAGTCCGCCGACGCCTGCCTCGCGCTCGCCCGCCGCCACGGCTTCCGGACCCGCCCGGCGCCGCCTGCCGTCGGCTAGGCCCGTCCGTCGGCGACCTCCGCTCCCATGCGCCTCTCCCCGCTCCAGTTCCTCGCCCGCGCCACGCCCGGCTGGCTGGCCCGGCAGGTCACCGACGCCCGCAGCCCGCACCGTGGCGCGTGGATCGACCCGTCCACCGGCCTGCCCAACTCGGGCCATGTCGGCACCGGCGCGCTGCTCACGGCCTGCGTGTGGCTCGCCCTCTGGGGCGCGCCGGCGCGGAGCGCGGGGCTCTGGCGCCGCGCCCGGCTCGCAGCGCGCCACCTCCGGCGCGCGCAGCGCCCGTCCGGACTCATCGACCTGCCGGGCTGCAACTGGGACTCGGCGCCCGACACCGCCTTCCTTGTCCAGCTGCTCTGCGCCGTGATCGAGCGCACGGCCGGACACCCCGACCCCGCGGCCCGGCTGCTGCGCCGCGAGCTGCTCGCGTTCGTGCGCCGCTCCCTGCCGGGCCTCGCGACCGGGGGCTTCCACACGCCCAACCACCGCTGGGTCGTCGCCTCCGCGCTCGCCTGGGCCGGTGCGCTCGTCGGCGACCGCCGGGGCAAAAGGACCCTGCGCGCCTACCTCGCCGAGGGGATCGACCAGGACGCGGACGGCGCGTACCAGGAGCGGAGTCCGGTCGTGTACGATGCGGTCACCAACCGCTCCCTCCTGCTGCTCGCCCGGCAGGCCGGCTGGACCGCGGCGCGGCCGGCGGTCGAGCGCAACCTCGCGCTCGCGCGGACGCTCCTCGACGCCGACGGAACCATCGAGTCGCTGCAATCGCGCCGCCAGGACCGCGCCTGGCGGATCGCCCCCGCGTCGCTCGCGGCGGTCGCGTGGGACCTCGGGGACCGTCCCTGGGCGGCCTGGCTCTGGTCCCGCAGCGACGCGCCGACGCTGTCCGACGCGCTCTGGCTCCTCTTCTCGCTGACGGCCGGTTCCGCCCGTCCGGCCCCCCTGCCCGCCGTCGCGGCCGATCCGCACGCGTGGGAAGGGACGCGCGTCCTGCCCCGCCTAGGCCTCGGTCGCGCCCGCGCCGCGGCCTGGTCCGCGAGCGCGTTCCTCGGACGACCGGAGCTGCTCCGCCTCGGCCACCGCGGGCTCGGACTCCGCGCCGTCAGCGTGGCGCTCCCCTACTTCGGCGTGGGCCAGTGCCTCGCTCGCCGGCTGCGCGGCCGCGACACCACCCTCGTCCTCGACCTGGGCGGCGTGCCGCATCCCCGGCGTCCCGGCTACGACCTGCCGCTCGGCCGCCCAGTCCCGGTCGAACGCTGGGAGGAGACCCTGTCCGTCCGGCCGCTCCGTCGCCTGCCGGAGATCCGCGGTCGCCTGGAGCTGCGGCTCGATCCCGGACGCGACCTCGCCGAGCTGACTTTGCGCACCCGCGGCGCGCTGCGCGGCGTGCCGGTCCAACTCGCCCTCGACTTCGACCCGGGCCTGTCGATCCGGACCGCCGGACGCTGGCGCCGGTTGCGGGCGGGGGAGACGGTCTTCGCCGGGCGGGGCGCGCCGCTCGAGCTGCGCCGCGGAGGCGCCCGCTGGACGCTCGGCCCCGGCGCCTCGGCGCACCGCATCCATCCGATGCGCGATGCCTGGACGCCCTCCGACGCCGCGCGCGTGGTCGTCGCGCTCGCGCAGCCGGCCACGCACCGCCTCCGGCTGGAGGCCCGCCGCCCGGGCGCGTCTTCACTCCTTCGGAAGGAGTGACCACTCAGGGCCCAACCCACCGGCGATGCTGCGGCGCGCGCCTCACCGCACCAGGCTGTGCGGGAAATCGGCCGCCTTTTCGCCGCCGCGCGAGCGGAGACGCAGGTTGTTGATCTCGCCGGACGGGGGATTGAGCGGGATCTGCATCCCGCCGAGCTCCTCCATCATCGCGTAGAGCCGGGCCGTCATCGCGGCGACCGTGTCCCGATGGGCGGGATCGTCGATGAGGTTGTTCATCTCGTCGGGATCCGCCTGCAGGTCGTAGAGCTCGTCGCAGTCCCACAGCCCGTGGTAGGTGATGAACTTGTAGCGGTCGCCCCGCAGGGCGAACACGGTGGGGCTCTGCGGGTAGTTCCGCTCCCAGTAGTACACGTAGAGGAAGTGGTCGCGCCAGCCGACCTTCTCCCCCCGCAGCAGCGGCAGGAGGGTGCGTCCGTCGAAGTGCGCGGCGGGCTTGAGTCCCATCGCCTCCATGATCGTCGGCGCCACGTCGATGTTGGCGACGACCTGATCGACCACGGTGCCGGGCCTGATCAGCCGTGGCGCGCGCATGAGCATCGGCACCCGGATGGACGGCTCGTAGGCGACGCGCTTGTCGATGAGACCGTGCTCGCCGAACATGAAGCCGTTGTCCCCCATGTAGACCACCAGCGTGTCCTCGAGCACCCCCATGCGCTCCAGCTCCGCCAGCACGCGGCCGACGCTGTCGTCCACCGCGCTCAAGGTCTCGCCGTAGGCCTTGTAGTACGCGTCGATGTCGAGCTCGCTGTGGTACGGGAAATCGACCCCGTGCCAGCTGTTGCGCTGGTCGCGGAGCCAGCGCGGCTGTTTGCGGGCCATCTCCGCCGTGACGGGCAGCGACTTCGGACGCGTCCACGTGCGCTGGGCGAACCGGCCGCGGTGGCGCTCGGCCGGCGCGAACTCCGCGTGGACCGCCTTGTGCGAGAGATAGAGGAAGAACGGCTGCTCGGCGGGCCGCTGCTTCCGGAGCCAGGCGACCGCGTAATCCGTGAGCTCGTCGGTCATGTAGCCCTTGAGGGGAACGCGGCGGCCGTCGACGTTGAGGGTGTAGTCGGGCCTCGGCGCGTAGTACTCGCCTTGGCCGCGGAAGCTCACCCAGTGGTCGAAGCCGGGCTGCGGGCCGTCGCCCTCGGTGCCCATGTGCCACTTGCCGATGAAGGCGGTGGCGTAGCCGGCCTTCTGCAGGTACTGCGGAAAGTAGACGGTGCCGGCCGGGATGGCGCGCTGGTTGTCGATCACGCGGTGCCGGAACGTGTGGAGACCGGTCAGGATGGAGGCGCGGCTCGGCGAGCACAGCGCGGTGGTGACCAGCGCGTTCCTCAGGTGGGCGCCCTCGCGGGCGAGCCGGTCGAGGTTCGGCGTCTCGGCCAGCGGGTGGCCCATGAAGCTCATCGCGTCGTAGCGGTGGTCGTCGGAGAGGATGAAGACGACGTTGAGCGGCTTGGCGCCGGGAGCGCGCTCGGGGACGACCTCCCGCGGGACGGGGACAAGGGACGGCGCCGCGAGGGACGCCGCCGCCGACCAGGCGAGGCCGAAGCAGAGGGACAGGGAGGCGGCGATCTTCATGGCGGAGCGGTGGGCCGGGAGGCGGCGACGGGGCGCGGCGCGCCTCCGTCCGCGGGAGCCGGCGAACGCCCTGAGGCTCGGGTCCCGTCGCGCGGAGGCGCGACCTTCTCGGCGGGCACGCTGGCGAGCGGCCCGCGGCCGCGCAAGGGCGCCGTCGTCACAGGCCCCGCCGGAGCGTGAAGCGCCTGAGTTGTCCGGTGAAGGCCTGCTCGGGCAGGCCGGCGGCCACGGGATGCCCGCCGCCCATGCCGATCACGAGCGGCGTCTTGGGCGAGCCGGTGAAGGGCAAGGGCAAGGACACGCTCTCCGCGACCACGCCGTCCACGCGCAGCACCAGGCGGTTGTAGTCGATGAGCACCTCGAGCCGGGTCCATTTCCCGAGGATCGAGGCGGGGCCGTCGATGACGGTGGTGGTGTCGATCCACGTCCGGCAATGCACCGCGACGCCCGGGCGGCCGTCCTGGACGAAGACCTTGAACCCGTAGTCGGCCGTCGACTGCGCCGCGATGACGCCGTCGGCCTGCGCGTTCACCGCGATGTCGAGGCGGAAGGGCCAGCCGGCGGGATCGATGCGCGGGTGGAACGGCACCTGGACGGAGGTGGCGGAGCCGTCGAAGTGGGCGCTGTCGTCGCGCACCTGCAGGTTCTGCGGGGTGAAGGCCACGCCGGATCCGACCTGGTCCACCAACGCGCCGTTGCGCACCGCCAAGTCGAACAGGACGCCCTCCTTGCCCCGCACGCGCGGGAAGTTCTTCGGGAACGCGTGCGGGCTCCAGTCGGAGACGATCTTCGCCTCCTCGAGCTGGGCCTTCATCGCGGCGTGCAGCGCGGCGTGGGCCGGATCGCGCGCGAGGTTGGTCATCTCGTGCGGGTCCGTCTCCAGGTCGAACAGCTCGTCGAGGTCGTCGATCTCCGGATAGGTGATGAGCTTGTAGCGGTCCGTGCGCAGCGCCGTCATCGTCGGGATGGAGTGCACCAGGTCCTTCCAGTACTCGTAGAAGACGGACGTGCGCCAGAGGGGGTTCTTCTCCTCGAACAGGGGCTTCATGCTCTTGCCCTGCATCTGCGGGGGCACGGGCAGTCCGACGTAGCTGAGGATGGTCGGAGCGAAGTCGGCGTTCGTCACCAATTGGGTGACCGTCGAGCCCGCCTGGATGCGGCCGGGGTACACCACCAGCAGGGGGATGCGCAGGCTCTCCTCGTAGGCGAGGCGCTTGTCCCAGCGGCGGTGCTCCATGTGGAAGTAGCCGTTGTCGCTCGTGAAGACGATGATCGTGTTGTCGAGCGTGCCGCGCTCGCGCAGCAGGTCGAGGATCCGGCCGATGCCGTCATCGACCGCGGCGAGGCAGCGGAGCTGGTCGACGTACTTGTTGTAGTCCTTCCAGCGCTCCGGCGTGACGGCCGCCGGCAGCTTCTCCTGCTCGATCTCGCGGGTCCGGTAATGCCAGCGCACTTCCCGCGTCGCCTGGCGCCGCTGCCAGGCCGGCTTGTCGGCGAAGTCCTCCGCGTAGCTCGGCGGCTCCGGCAACCGCGCGTCGGTGCCGTAGGCCTGCTTGTGCCGCGGCGCCGGCATGAACGGCTCGTGCACCGCCTTGTGGGACAGCATGACGAAGTAGGGCTGGTCCTTCGGCTGCTGCTTGATGAAGTCGAGGGCGTAGTCGGTCAGCAGGTCGGTCGTGTAGCCCTTGTGCTCGACCCGCTTGCCGTTGATGTTGAAGAGCGGGTCGTGGTAGACGCCCTGCCCCTTGAAGCTGAGCCAGAAGTCGAAGTAGGGCCGCGGGGCGCCGCTGTTGCCCATGTGCCACTTGCCGACCATCGCCGTGCGGTAGCCGGCCTCCTGCAGGTACTTGGTGAGCGGCGGCGTGACCTCGGGGTTGTAGTCGGACGACTCGTTGTCGATGACCCCGTGTCGGTTCGCCAGCGTTCCGGTCAGGAACGTCGCCCGCGAAGGACAGCAGATCGAGGTCGTCACGAAGGCATTGGCCATCAGGGCGCCCTGCGCCCGCAGGCGGTCGATGTTGGGCGTCTTGACGTAGGGATGGTCCATGTAGCCCAGCGCATCCCAGCGCAGGTCGTCGAGCAGCACGAACAGGACGTCGGGCTTCCTCGCCTCCGCGCGCAGCGGCGAGGCGAGACCGACAAGGAGGAGCGCCGCCAACAGCAGCGAGGGACGGGAGTGGGGATTTCTCATCGTGGGCTTGGTGGGTGCGAGGATGCCGGCTTCGGGAAGGGCTACGGAACGTGACGATCCGCCCCAGGATTCGGAGCGGGGAGTTCGCGGGGGGATGCGGTCGACTGGGGAAATCACGCCTGAAGCCTGCAGACTGGCGGCCGACTCCTGGTGAAAAGTGACACCACGCTCATAAAATGGATTCAGTCTCCCTCAACACACTTTCTTCACGACAGTTAAACGATGGGCTTAGACGCCGACGGAGTTTCCGCGGGCTTCCGAGCCCCGGATCGGTCCGGTTCCGACTCTCGGGAGACTCCAATCCGACTGAGAACGGTGACCACGAAGTACCGTGTGACCGGAAGTGAGGGCGTCACAAGCCGAAAATGGCTCTTTTTTGTAGTTTGTGTCGTATTTTCGGTCATTTTGGGTTGCCACCGGGCCCTGCCCGCCCCGATGTTTTCGGCACGATGCTCTCCAAGACCTTTCAACTGAACCGCTACGAGGGTAACCCCATCCTCAGCCCGCTGGCCGGCTCTCCCTGGGAGAGCGAAGTCACGACGAATCCCGCCGCGTGGCTCGACGAAGCCACGGGCGAGGTGAAGCTCATCTACCGCGCCGCGGGCCACGACGTGGAGCACCGCGTCCACTTCGGCCTCGCGGTGAGCAAGGACGGTTTCCATTTCACCCGCGTCAACGCGGAGCCCATCCTCTCCCCGCTCGTCGGCAGCATCGACAACGGCTGCGTCGAGGACCCCCGCATCATCAAGATCGGGGATTGGTACTACGTCACCGCCGCGACGCGCCCGTTCCCGCCGGGCCAGTACTGGCTGAACGAGAATCACCACGCCAACACGAACGGCCACTTCCCCAAGGAGTTTCCGGTCGCGCTGCGGCAAAACCTCACCTCGACCCAGCTCTATCTCACCCGCGACTTCAAGGAGTGGATCCGCGCCGGTCGCCTCACCAACGCCAAGCTGGACGATCGCGACGTCATCATCTTCCCCGAGAAGATCGGCGGCAAGTGGTTCACGATCCATCGCCCGATGCAGTGGCATGGCGCCGGTTTCCCGAACGCCTTCCCCGCGATCTGGATCGCCGAGTGCGAGGACCTGCTCGAGTGGAAGGACATGAAACTCCTGGCCAAGGGCGAGTACGCGTGGGAGAAGAAGATCGGCGCCAACAATCCTCCGCTCAAGACCCCCCACGGCTGGCTGCAGATCTACCACGGCGTCGGTGCCGACAAGCAATACCGGCTGGGCGCGCTGCTGCTCGACCTCGAGAACCCGATGAAGGTCACGCATCGCACCCCGGAGCCGATCTACGAGCCGACGGCCCGCTACGAGAAGGAGGGCATCTACAAGGGCGTGTGCTTCCCCTGCGGCCATGTGGTGATGAACGGCACGTACTTCCTCTACTACGGCGGCGGCGACGTGCACTGCTGCGTGGCCACGGCCCGTCTGGACGAGTTCGTCGCCCACCTCCTGGCCAATCCCGTGCCCTGAGCCGGGTTCATCCGCGCTCCCCCTTCGCAGGCCGGTCTCGACCGGCCTGCTTCGTTTTCCGGCCCTCCCTTCCGGACCCGCCGCCCCCTCGCCCACCCCGCGCGATCGCGTCCGGGGAATCGCCCGACCCGCCCCGCGCGCCGCCCAGCGGTCGAGGGACTGGAGCCCCCGACCGACCAGGAATCCCGCCGCGCGCGACGCGCCGGGCGCGCGCCGGCGGCGCCGGGCGCGCGCCGGCCTCGGTCACGCCTTGGACGCGGCCGCCTCCCGGGAAATCGCCGCTTCGAGCTCGAGCTCCATCTTGCGGTCGATCGGGTAGAAGCAGGTCACGACGGCCGTCAGCACGGCGAACACCGCGGGGACGAGGCTCATCAGCAGGCGGAGGATGTTCAGCGTCTCGGGCGATTGCTCCGCGTTGGCCACGTAACCCGCCCCGCCCAGGAACATCAGCGCGACCGCGGGACCGACCGTCCATCCAATCTTCTGCGAGGCCGTCCCGGCGGAGAAGATGACGCCGGTGGACCGGTGGCCGAACTTCACCGCGCCGTAGTCGGCCGTGTCGGCGATCATGGACCAGAAGATGGGCATCATCGGCGCCGCCACGAGCGCGATCAGGACCTGGTTGGCGAGCATCAGCGGGAACGACGTCACCGGGATGAAGTAGAACCAGACCAGCAGCGCGGCGAACAGCAGGTTGAGGATCACGTAGGCGCGCCGCTTGCAGCCGATCATCGAGCAGAGCGACTTGCTCATCAGCACGGCGACGACCGCCACGACCGAATTGTAGAGGAGCAGCGTCGTGCCCCAGGCCTCGTTGCCGACGTTGTACTTGAAGTAGTGCAGCGTCGACGTGGCGCGGATCGCCTGGCCCATCACCGTCAGGATGCTGAGCGCGATGACCAGGAGCCAGGGGCCGTTCCTCGCCAGCTGCGCCAGCTCCTCGCGGATGGACTCCCGCTTCTTCTCGGTCTGGTGCACCCGCTCCTTGCAGGTCTTGAACGTGAAGAAGAAAAGGCCGCCAGCGATGACCGCGATCACCACCATGGCTCCCGAGTAGCCCAGCTGCTCGTCGCCCTGGCCGATGGTCTTCACCAGGTACGGCAGCATCAGCGTGACGGCGAAGATGCCCGCGTTCGCCCCGACGAAGCGGAAGGCGGCCAGCACCGTGCGCTCCTCCGACTTCGCGGTCATGACGCCCATCAGCGCCCCGTAGGGCACGTTGATCGCCGTGTAGATCATCATGAGCGTGGTGTAGGTGAAGTAGGCGTAGACCAGCTTCATCGTCGGACCCCAGTCGACCGTCGTGAACGTGAGGACGCCGAAGACCATGTAGGGGACGATCATCCACAGCAGCCACGGCCGGAACTTGCCCATCTTCGTCTCCGTGCGGTCCGCGATCGCCCCCATGATCGGATCGTTGATCCAGTCCCATGTCCGGACGAACAGCAGCATCGTGCCGAGCGCGGCCGGCGCGATGCCGAAGACGTCGGTGTAGAAGATCGCGAGGAAATTCATGAAGATGCCGAAGTAGAGACACGAGGCCATGTCGCCGGCCGCGTATCCCAGCTTCTCGGTCCATCCTATCTTCATGCCCTGGTCGGACTGGGGGGAAGGTGTGCTGTGGTTCATGCGAGTGGTGCTCTTGATGTCCTCGACGCGGGCGCGTCGCCCGGGGGGTTCGTCGCCGACGGCTAGGGAGTCCGGACGTCGCGGGTCGCGAGGTCCTCGATCCACGAGGCCGCCATCCGGTTGTAGGTGTCCTGGGTGGGGAGAGTGCCGTGCTCCCGCCGGTGCGCCTCGAGGTACTTCCGGGCGCGGGCGAGGAACTCGTGATGCAGGAACCAGACGGGCTGACGCACCCCGCGGTCGTCGATCAGCCAGTAGCCGCGGCTCTTGCCCGTGGCCGGCTCCACCTCGTTGCAGTAGAGTTCCCAGTAGAGCACGAAGGGACATCCCCATTCCAGCGCCCACTTCATGATCGAGGCCGTGTGCCTCCGTTGGACGTCGGCGTCCTTGTAGGCCGTGAGTTCGAAGCCGTACTCGCCGATGAACACCCGCCGCCCCTTGACCTCGCTCGGGGGCAAGTGGGCCTCGATGTAGTCCAACGCCTGGAAGACGCGCGCCCGCCCCTCATCCCCGCCGAGGGCGACCGCCGGCTTCGTGACGTCGTAGCTCGACCACGAGACGTAGTCGGTCCGGATGTGGGGCAGCACCCGGTTGACGATGGTGGGGCGGCCGTCGTCCATCGCCTTGCGCACGTGATTCAGCTCGACGTAGAAATGCACCTTCACGTCCGCGTGGGGGGTGTCCCGCCGCGCGTCGGCGACCGCCTTTTCCCGGAGGGTGAACCAGCGGATGGCGCCTTGGATCGCTTCCGGCGTCGGGTCCAGGTTGTAGTCGTAGACCTCCTGCAGCGTGTGCCAGTCACCCTCCCAGTTCCCGAGGAAGAACGTCTTGCCGGTCCCCGAGTAGCGCTTCAACAGGTGCGCCGTCAGGTCGTAGATCTCGCGGTGAACCCGCTCCGCCTCCTCCGGGCCGATTTCTCCGGTGGCGAAGGCCGACTTCGAGTCGCTGAACGGATACACCCACAGCATGATGTTCCGAAACGGCAGATCCATCACCCGTTCGAACTCGGGCCGCGCCCGCAGCAGGTCCATCAGCGAGCGGATCTTCCTGTCCCGCTTCATCAGGTAGTCCTTCGGGTAATTCGGCGTCAGCGCGATCTTGAGCGTGTCCGAACCGAGCGCGGCGATTTCCTTCGCGGACTCCTCCAGCGCGCTGTCCGCCGTGAACTGGTAGCGGACCCCGATGCTCTGGGTGCCCACCGCCAGGCTGACGAACGGATGGGACTCGGCGGCAGGTCCCGTGGCCGCTCCCGCGCCCAATCCGCCGACGAGCACGACTCCCGCGCTGAGGACTGCCCACGCCCGTCGGAGAGTGCCGGAACGCCCGATCATGCGTCGCAAGGTGACGGCCGCGCTTGGTGATACAAGAAAAATGGCAATTTCTTGAACGTTTTATCCTCATTTCAACCGGTCCCAGTGGAGTTTTACCTTGTCCGGACCTGCTCCCTGGCCCATTCCGGAAGGCCGCATGCCGAGCGAAAAGCGCCCAGTCTCCAAGAGCCGAAAGCCGAGCCGCGTGAAGCGGGTGGCGCTGCTCCTTGAATCAGATATGGCCTTCGACCGGGCCATCGCGCGCGGCGTGGGCCAGTACATCCACAGCCACACCGGCTGGATCATCCTCATGGACCCCATGACGGAGGCGTCGATCGAGGGTTTAAGACATTGGGCGCCAGATGGTATCATCACCAGCACCCGCCTCCCCGCGATCCGCGAGATCGCGACCATCACCGACATCCCCATCGTGGGGTTCGGCAGCTACTCCGAGAGCCAGGACGGCGACCTGAAGTTCCCGATCGTCAGCTCCAATCAGGTCGAGATCGGGCGGATGGCGGCGCGCTACTTCATCAACAAGGGCCTGCGCCATTTCGCGTTCTGCGGCGGAACCGAGCGCGCCCCCTGGTGCCACGAGCGCCGGACCGGTTTCATGACCGAACTGGCGAATCATGGCTTCCCGTGCGCCGACTACCAGCCCGACCCCGGTTCCGTCGCCAGCATGCCGAGCGCGATCGTGTCCCTGGGCAACTGGCTCGAGGAGCTCCCCAAGCCGGCGGGGGTCTTCGTCTTCTTCGATGGCTGGGCGAGGTGGGTCCTGGACGCCTGCGTGCTCCACGACCTCCAGGTGCCCCAGGAGATCTCCGTCCTCGGCGTGGACAACGACCGGTGGCTTTGCGACCTCTCCCAGCCGAGCCTGAGCAGCATCGACGCCAACGTCGAGACGGCCGGCTACACGGCGGCCGACATCCTCAACCAGCTGATGGCCGGACAGCCCGCCCCCGCGCGCGTCACCTTCATCGATCCCGCCAAGGTGGAGGAACGCGACTCCAGCAGCTACCTGGCGTTCGAGGACACGCAGGTCGCCTTCGCCATCCGCTACATCCGGGAGCACGCCTGCGACCCCATCTCGCCCGCCGACGTCCTGAAGGTGACGGGCATGTCGAATTCCACCGCCTACCGGAAGTTCATGAAGTCCCTCGGCCGCTCGATCCACGACGAGATCCAGCGGGTGCAGATGGAACGGGTGCGCCACCTGCTCACCTCGACCAATCTCAGCGTCACGGACGCGGCCCGTCAGGCGGGCTTCCAGAACATGCGCTACCTCACCAAGCTCTTCCGGGACGCGACCGGTCTGACGCCGACCGAGTACCGGAGAAGCAAGAGCACGCCCTCGGTGGAGGGCGGCGACTAGGTCGGAGCGCGCCCGCGGTCCGCCAGATTCGCGGAGCGCCGGCGGCAATCCTGCGTCCGGGGGACGCCCCACCCTGCCCAGCGCGCCGCTGCGGCGGCGCGGAAGCCGGAGAACTCCCCGCAGGCCGGCCCGCGGCGTCCGCCGAACCCGATTCCCTCGCCGCGGCGGGCAGGCGCGCGATCCCGTCGTCGGGTCACGCCTGCCCTCGTCCCTGCGGGCCGAAACGCGACCTCCGCCCGTTTCGGGGCGGAGGCGCGGAGATCAGAAGGCGATGGAGTTGCTGACCGCCCAGAGGCGATCGGGCGGGACCCGGAAGACGCCCCACGTGCCGTCCGCGTTCGCCGCGATCGGGATGACCTCGTCCTTCGCGTTCAGGTTACGGACGTTGAGGTTGATGTTCCACGTGAGGTCGTGGCCCACGAACTTGAACCGCCGCGTGTAGCCGATCGAGGCGTCGATGTTCACCTCGCTCGGGCCGTAGTACGGGTTGGCGAGGTCGGACACGCTCAGGCCGTCCGCGTTGGTCACGAGCGGGAATCCGATGATGGCCTTGGCCTGCGTGCGGAAGGCGCCGCCGATGTTGACGCCCTTGAGCAGGCCGCTGCGGAAGTCGTAGCGCGTGACGAGGTTCATGCGCCACTTGCGGATCTCGGGGCTGGGCGTGCCCGACAGCGCGTTGGCGGTGCGGATGGCGAGGAGCGTCTCGGCGTTGTACTGGGACCAGAACGTGTTGTCGCCGGTGACGACGGACGTCGGCTGGCGATGGCCATTGCGCAGGGCGCCGCCGTACATCGACTCGAGGTTCTTCCTCCACTCGGCGGCGAAGGCGAGCTCCTCGATGGCGACGTCGTCCTTCACGGCCTCGTTGCGCACGTAGTTGAGGGAGATGCGCCAATTCCGCGTGGGATTGATCGTCGCCTCGAATTCCGTGCCGGTGGAGCGCGTGTCGCTGACCGAGGCGAGGCCGACGAAGTTGTCCGGCTCCCACTGCAGGGTGGCGCCGCTGCCGGTGAAGCGGGGATTGAAGTTCTTGTCCGGGCCGATGTTGGACTTCAGGCGCTGCGGGATGGTCTCGTAGAAGGCCAGGGCCACGTCGGAAAAGTTGTTGAACGTGTGGCCGGCGCTGCCGTAGCCGAAGTTCGCGGGGACGAGGTTGGCGTCGCGCGCGGCGAGCATGCGCTGGATCATCGTGCTGATGTAGCCGTACGGATTGAAGCTGCCGATCGTCTGGCTGGTGATCTCCGTGCGGTAGCGGTTCACGCGGAGGTCGAGCTTGCCGCGCAGCGCGCTGATCATGATGCCGTATTCCTCGGTCGTCGCGGTGGGCGAGCCGAGCTCCTCGTTCCAGATGTTGCGGCGCTGGCCGATGGGATTGAAGTTGCCCGAGTCGTTCCAGAAGGCGCGGACCTCGGTGTCGCCCGGCAGCCGGTAGGGCAACACGCCGACCACGCTCTTCGTCCAGGTGCGGACGACGGAGGACACGGAGGGGACGAACGTGATCTGCGACTCGTCGAGGCTGCCCGTGGGCAAGGTCGGGGGAGTGAGCGCCGTGATGTTGCGGTCGCGGTCCTCGCGCCAGCCGACCACGGTGGCGACGTGGTCCTTCAGCCAGTTGCTCTGGAGGCCGAAGGCCGTCGAGCTGAGGTCCTCCTTCTGGATGGGGATCCGGTTCAGGATCCGCAGCGGCGTGGACGTGCCCGTGCGGAAGGTGCGGGAGACGGGGTCGTAGATCCGCAGGGTGTAGGCCTGCCCGTACTGCGGCAGCTGGGCCGAGATGGGGCGGAGACGCACGTCGGCGGCGCTGCTGAGATTGGCCACGGAGTCGCCGAGGTAGAACCAGCCGTTCACCTGCGACGCGAAGAGGCCCGGACCGGCGGCCGTGCTGGTGGTGGGATTGAGCTCGCCGGCCGGATCCCACGTGCTGCGGTAGAAGCGGCTCGTGCGGTCGATGTCCGTCTTGAAGAGCAGCGCCGACACCGTGTGGCGCCCGAGCATCCGCGCCCACGGGGATTCGCTGCCGCTGAAATCGTGCTTCAGGAAGCCCGTCAGCTGGTAGGCCTGGCGCTCGATGCTGTTCGCCTGGTCGCGGAAGACGTCGCTGCTGTTGATGAAGGGGCGGCCGAAGTTCGGGTTCTCGATGCGGTTGCCGTTCGGGTCCCGGATGCTCAGGAACTTGTTGACGTCGATGTAGATCTCCTCCTCGCCGCCCGCGATGGGGAAGTTGCGCGTCCGATCGAACGACTGCTGGTTGTAGGCGACCTCGAAGCCGGCCTTGCCCCCGAAGAGCAGCTGCTCGAAGCGGACATCGGTCGCGTCGAACTCCTGCTCCCGATAGTCGAAGATGCCGGTCAGGAGGTGGTTGAAGTAGTCGAACACGTTCCGGTCGCGCAGCTGGGTGCGGTAGAAGCCGGCCACGCCGCGGTAGCGGTCGCCGGTGGCGCGGAGGGCGCCGCCGGGATCGAAGGCGTTGCCGCCGGGAATCGTGCCCTGGAAACCCTGGATGGAGGAGAGGGCCGAGCCCGACAGGCCCACCCCGGCCCGGCTGGAGTTCGGGTCGGCGAAGATGAGCGCCCAGTTGCGGAAGAGCGGGGATCCCTGGAAATTCGTGATGCCGAAGGTGTCGCGGAACAGCGTCGTCAGCGCGGCCTGGTTGTAGGTCGTTCCGGGCGGCGCGATCAGGTTGCCGTTGCGGTCGAAGACCCGGGGATTGGCGATGCCGTTGGTCGCGGTGTTCCGGTAGGGCGTCGAGGCGTCGACGTACCAGTTGTTGAGGGCGGGATTCGAATAGCCGAACCACTGGTCGATGGTGGACAGCGGGCTGAGCGGATTGGGCGGCACGCCCTTGATCTCGCCCATCTCGAAATTGGCGCGGAGCGTCGACCGCCCGAGGACGCCCGCGCGGTTGCGCTTGGGCTCATGCAGGCGGTAGGTCATGGCCGCGTAGAAGCGCCGGTCGTCCGAGTACGCCGGGTTCTGGCGGAAGACCTGGTGCTCGTTCATGAGGTCGACGCGGACGGCGAGCTTCTGGGGGATGATGACCTTGTTGATGTGCAGCTCCTGCCGGTGGGTGCCATAGCTGCCGAACCTCAGGACGGCGCGGTAGCTGTCCTTGAAGGTCGCCTTGCGGAGCGCCGAGTCGATGATGCCGCCCGCGTTGCCCACGCCGGCGAGGATCGCGTTGGGGCCGCGGTTGATCGTCACCGTGTCGAAGTTGTAGCCGTCGGAGGGGATGTCCGAGGGGAAGAAGTCGCGGGTGCGCGTGGCCTGGGCGAGCGCGCGCACGCGGTTGACGTCGGAGGGATTGTCGCGGGCGTCACCCGAATTGGCGGAGGCGTTGGTCGAGCCGGCCAGACCCTCGGTGCTGATGCCCGAGAAGTTGCCGTTCTGACCGCCGCCCTCGGTTCCGGCGGTGTAGGTCAGGATGTCCTCCAGCTTGGAGACGTTGATGTCCTGGAGGAACTCCGCGGTGTAGACCGAGACCGCCGCGCCGACTTCCTTCAGGCTCGTGTTGAGTCGGGTGCCGGCGAGCGTGCTGGTCGCCTGATAACCGACCGCCTCGGAGGACGTGACCACGAACGGGCTCAGTTCGACCACCTCGTCCTCCTTCTCGAGCGACTTCTGCGCGGTGGGCGTCGCGGGCGCGGCGGGAGCGGTGGCCAGCTGGGCGTGGAGACCGGCTCCGGCGAAAAGTCCGAAGGCGAGGCCAACGGCAAACAGGCCGGTCAGTCGACGGCGGCGATGGCGGATTAGCTTGAATGCCGTCGGGGCGAATGGCGCAGGAATCTTCATGGTTCGCAGAGGTCAGGGGTATCGATGGGCCGGCTGCGGCAGCAATCTCGGCGGGGGTGTTGCCGAACTGCTTGAGCAACGGGAGAGCCGCTTGCAACAAAAAATGACCTAATCGAACACACAATAACCAAATTCATGCCATTCTGGTCATTAGCTCAACTGACATAAGCATTCCTAAAATACTCTCTTTCAAGTTTCTAGAGACAAATAGTCCACCACGATTCGATACACCCAAGGCGGATATCGTGAACACACCTAGCTGCATCCGGCTCGGGAGAGCACCAGCATCTTAAAACAAAGCTGACCAACCCTTTCCGTCATCGGTCACCCCAGAGGGCACACAACAACCGCCAAGCGGACCGGGCGCGCAGGCGGGACGGTCAGACCCGCGGTTGCGCACGGCTCGACGGTGCCCGGCGACGTCAGCGACTCGGACTGTCAGCCTTGGCAATGGACGGAGGTGCCGGCGCATTCGGGGAACGCTCGGTAGCGCCGCACCCTGCGGATACCTAGCGCAGCGAGAGCCGCAGCCCGATGATCTCGTGCGGTCGGAAGTCGATCCGGCCGTCGCGCGGGACGCGCGCGAGGCGCCGCTGGAGCAGGTCCACCTTCTCCGCCTTCCACCCCGGGGCCAGGCGCACGCGGGCGGTGCCGCGCTCCCCGCCGGTCTCATGGAGCCGCAGCAACCAGCTCCCGCCACCCAACGGCTGCGCCCAGCAGGGCACGAGGGTCTCACCGCCGTCCAGCCCCGACCACGCCGTGACGCGGGACGCGCCGCGGTAGTCGATGAGCGGGGCGAACCACGCGTCGGCCCGCGCCGCCGGCTGCGCCGCGCGCGGGGCGGCGGCGTCGAACGGAGCCAGCGCGAGTCGCACGAGCTGCCTTCCCTGGTCGCTGTGGATCGACCCCGGACGCAGCCGGCTCAGGCCCGGGGGATAGGTCCGCTCGTGACCGCCGTCGAAGCCCGTGACGCGGGGGCTGCGCAGCAGCGAGACGCCGACGACGCCGTCGCGCACCGAGGCGCCGTAGCTGTCCTGCGCGAGCACGGTCAGGCCGGTGCGCCCGCCGTCGTCGGTCAGCGTGAGGTGCCGGCTGAAGGGGATCTCCCACATCGCCTCCGCGGTGGCGGCGCCCGGCTGCTGCGGCCTCCAGACGGACCCGAACGGCGCCCCGCAGCGCACGTCGCGGCCCGCGTACGCCGTCGGCACCACGAACTTCAGGAGCGTCTCCGGCTCGCGCCAATCCAACTCGACGACGACGCCGAGGGTGTCCGACTCCGCCTCGAGCCGGTACCGCACGACGGCCCGGCTGCGGCGTCCGACCCGGCGCTCGCACGCCACCTCGGCCCAGAGTCCCCGCGGACCCGTCCGCACGCTCAGCCGAGCCGGACCACCGACCGGCGTCCCGAGGGCGAGCGTGCCGCGGTCGACGTCCCACGGCTCGAAGTTCGCGGCGCGGTCCGGATAGACCCAGAGCACGCCGGCGCCCGCGCGGAGCGGCACCTCGCGGCCGTCGAAGCGCAGCCCGAGGATCTCGCCGCCCGCGCCGAAGCGCGCCTCGACGCGGGAATTGGCGAGCCGCCGCGCCGCGCCCACGACCGGCGCGAACTCGCGCATGACCGCGGCCGACCGCGCCACCCCGGCGAGGGGCGGCACCCGGAGCAGGCGTCCCTGGTGGACGACCGTCCGCGGCAACGGCACGGGATTGAGGACGCACGCGACGCCGCGGCCGGCCTCGAGCTCGTCCGCCGCCGCCGCCCGCTGCTCCCGCGCGAGCCGAAGGAGCTCGGGCACGCCCTCCGCATAGACCTCCGGCACCGAGCTGCCGGGGATGTAGTCGTGGAACTGCGAGAAGACCAGCCGACGCCACGTCTCGCCGAGCGCGGGAGCGGTGCCCGCGACGACCGCCGCCGCCTCCCGCACCTGCAGCGCGGTCTCGAGCGCGCGGAAGGCGGACTTCACGGCGCGGTGCGTCGTGTAGGTCCCGCGGTGGTACTCGAGGTAGCACTCGCCCTGATGCACGGGCAGGAGCGGACGGCGCCGCTCGAGCCGCGCGAAGAAAGCCTCGGGCTGGTCCCAGCGGATCCGCGGCAGGCCCGGCAGGGCGCTGAGCCGCCGCGCCCGCTCCGCCATCTCCTCCGTCGGCCCGCCGCCGCCGTCGCCGTAGCCGGTCGGATGCAGGAACTCGGGATGGACGTCGGCCTGCACGTGCCCATGGCCGGTCAGCTGGAGCTCGGTCGGCGCCTGCGTGTTGTTGTAGCCGGCCTCGCGCGGCGTGTGCGCCACCACCTCGCTGCCGTCCGTCCCGCGCCACACGAAGCTCGAGAAGGGGAAGCGGTTGACCGCGTTCCACGTCAGCTTCGTGGTGAAGAAACCGCCCACCCCCGCCAGCCGCATGAGCTGGGGCAGGCAGCCGCTGTACCCGAAGACGTCGGGCAGCCACAGGACCCGCGCGGGCGAGCCGCGCAGGCGGACGAAATCCTCCTGCCCGCAGGCGAAGCTCCGCGCGAGCGCCTCGCCGCAGGCGAGCAGCGTGTCGCTCTCGACGTAGAGCGCCCCGGTCGCCTCCCAGCGGCCGCTCCGCAGGTGCCGCCGCACGCGCCGCATCAGCCCCGGGGCGCGCCGCTCGACCGCGGCGTAGCTCGCCGGCTGCGAGTACGCGAAGCGCATCTCCGGATAGGCCGTCAGGAGCCGGTCCACCGTCGCGAACGTGTGCACGGCCTTGGCCTCGCCGGTGCGCTCCGGCCACAGCCACACGAGGTCGATGTGGGCGTGGCCCGTCAGGACCGCGTCGAGCTCGGTCCGCTCGCGCCGGAACTCCGCGTAGACCGCGGCGGCGCCCTTGCGCACCGCGGCCGGTCCCCTGCGGTCGAGGGCGTCCACCAGCGCGTCGAGGCGCGCGAGCAGCTGGCGCGCGACCGGCGGGCAGCTGTCGAGCGCCGGACGGAGCCCGAAGGCCCGCGTCGGCAGGGGGCCGGGCAGGTGCAGCGCGGCCACCTCCATCAGGCAGCTCAGGTCGAGCCAGGCGTGCCACGCGTCCTCGTCCCGCGTCACCAGCCACGCGCCGCCGAAGACGCTGCCCCGGCGCGAGAGCCCGGTGGCGTCGGGGTGCCAGATGGCGCTCTGCACGCAGTGGCATTCCACCCACAGTTCGCGGACGCCGCGCGGCAGCCGCACCCGGCGGTGGGCGACGTCGAATCCCGCCCACGGCTCCCCGTCGACGTGCAGCGTCGCCTCGCCCTGGTCGCCCCACTCGAGGTAGTCGCGCCCGCCGGCCGGCTCCGGCAGCGTCACCCGGCACCAGCGCTGGTCGAAGAGCCGACCCCACGCCTCGCCGACCCGCACCGGTCGCCGCGGCTCGCGCCGCGCCGCGCCGAGGCCCCGGTGCCGGGGCGAGGCCGCGGTGGCCTCGACCTCCACCGGTCGGCGCTCCCGCCAGACGAGCGCCTCGAGGCGGCGGCGGGCTCCGGCGACGCGGTCGGGCACCAGCTGGGCCAGCGGCGAACGGGGAAGCATGGCGCATGCTGCGCGCGGCGCCGCCGGCCTGGCAAGCGGGCGGCGCGCGCCGCTCCGTCTAAACCGTTCAGGCGTCGAACGGTTTAGGCCTCCGGGCCGTCGCCGCGTCCGCGTCGGACAGGCTGCCTTGGAGGACCCCCATGCACTGGCACACGCAGCATGCCCCGTTCGGCGCCTTCGCGAGCTTCACCCTGGGCCGGTCCGGCGCCACGGGAGGCTTCGGCCAGTCGCTCGGCGGCGCCGCCGGCCAGAGGGTCTTCGTTGGCTACCGCCCGGCCGGCGGCGCCTGGCGCCTCCTGCCCTTCTACCCGGAGGCGGAACCGCCGTCGGGAGAGGCGTCGTTCACCGGCGAGGTCATCGACGTCACGAAGGTGACCGTGTGCAAGCCGGCCCCCCTCGGGCCGGACGAGTTCCGCCGCGAGCTGGGCTGGGCCTCCGACACGTGGCGCAGCGGCCCGCTGCGCTTCACGCTGCTGACGCCCTTCGGTCCGGTCGGGGACCCGGCGACGCTTTCCCCCGAGGCGGCGCGCTTCGCCTTCGCCCCGCTGGTCTGCGCCGAGCTCGCGTGCGACAACCGGGACGGCGCGGGCGAGGTCGAGCTGCTCTTCGGCTTCTCCGACCCGGCCCAGCCCGCGCGTCTGCTCGGCGACGAGGCCCCCGACCTCGCGGGCTTCGCGGTCAAGGGCGCCTGCGGATTCGCGGCGCATCCCGCGGACGTCGCCGAGGTCCGCCAGGCCTTCGACCTCCTCGATCCGAAGTTCCGCGACCACCGCGGGGCGCACCTGCTCGGGTCGGAGTCCGGTCTCCTCTTCCGCGTGCCCGCCGGCGCGCGCCGCACGATTCCCCTCGTGCTCGGCTTCCACCACGCGGGACCCGCGACCACCGGCCTGCCCACGCGGTACTTCTACACGCGGTACTTCCCCGACCTCGCCTCCGTGCTGCGGCACGGCCTCGCGGCCCACGCCCGCTACGCCGCCCTCGCCGCGGAGCGCGACCGCGAGCTGGCGGAGAGCCCGCTCTCGGCCGACCAGCGCTGGCTGCTCGCGCAGGCGACGCACAGCTACCTCGGCAGCACGCAGCTGCTCGACCACCGCGGCCGTCCGCTCTGGGTGGTGAACGAGGGCGAGTACCGGATGATCAACACGTTCGACCTCGCGGCCGACCACCTGTTCTTCGAGCTCCGCTGGTTCCCGTGGGCCGTGCGCAACGTCCTCGACCAGTTCACCGGCCGCTACTCCTACCGGGACGCGCACGGCCTCTCGTTCACGCACGACATGGGGGTCTGCGACCAGTTCTCGCCCCCGGGCCGCTCGAGCTACGAGTGCGACGGACTGACCGGCTGCTTCTCGCACATGACGATGGAGCAGCTGGTCAACTGGGTCTGCTGCGCCGCGACGTACGCGCTCCGGACGGGCGACGACGCCTGGCTGGCGCGCCGCCGCGCGGTGCTCCGCGCCTGCGCCCGCAGCCTGCGCGCGCGCGACGCCGCCCGCGCCCGCGCGCGCGACGGGCTCCTCAAGCGCGACAGCGACCGCTGCGCCGGCGGCGCGGAGATCACCACCTACGACTCGCTCGACGCGTCGCTCGGGCAGGCGCGCAACAACCTCTACCTCGCGGGCAAGACCCTCGCGGCGTGGCTGCTGCTGGAGCGCGCGTTCGCCCGCCTCGGGCTCGAGGGGGACGCGCGGTCGGCCGGACGGACGGCCGACACCCTCGCGCGCACCCTGCTCGACCGCTTCGAGCCCGACACCGGACAGTTCCCCGCCGTGTTCGAAGCCGGCAACCGCTCGCGCATCCTGCCCGCGGTGGAGGGACTGGTGTTCCCGCTCGCGACCGGCGACGCCGAGGCCCTGCGCCGGCGCTTTCCCGCGCTCCTCGCCGCCTACGAGTCGCACCTCGTCCACGCGCTGCGCGCCGGCGTCTGCCTCACGCCCGAGGGCGGCTGGCGCCTCTCCTCCACGAGCACGAACACGTGGATGAGCAAGATCTTCCTCGCCCAGCACGTCGTGCGCCGCCTGTTCCCCCGGGCCTGGAACGAGCTCGCGGCGCGCGGCGACGCCGCGCACGTGCGCTGGCAGCAGGGGGACGCCGTGGGGCGCCACGCCTTCACCGACCAGATCCGCTGCACCGACGGGGGCGACCTCGGGTCGCGCTACTACCCGCGCGGCGTGACCGCCGTGCTCTGGCTCGACGAGGCGCCGCGGCCTCCGGCGGATTGAACGATTTCGGACCGCCGGGTGTCGCTGCGCCGGCGGACCGATCCCACCCTTCCCTCCTCCGCCCATGGACGACGTTCCCCTCGCCCCACTCGCCGTCTCGCCGGCGTCCAACGGTACCGGGAAGCCTCCGGAGCGGCTGCGCAGCCTCGTCGTGATGGTGCCGTCGCTGAGCGACAGCGTCTACGGCCCCGAGGCGCTGGACTGGATCGCGCGGGAGACCGATCCGCTCGGCCCCCTCGTCGCCGGCCGCGACTTCGGCGAGCAGCCCGACCGGTGGCGGGACGTCGAGGTCCTGTTCGCGAGCTGGGGCCTCCCGCGTCTCGACGCGGCGCTCCTCGCGGCGCTGCCCCGCCTGCGGGCCGTGTTCTACGCGGCCGGTTCGGTGCGGGGCTTCATGACCGACGCCGTCTGGGAGCGGGGCATCGTCGTCACGCACGCCGCGGCGCTCAACGCGATCCCGGTCGCGGAATACTGCCTCTCGATGACGCTCCTCGCGCTCAAGCACACCCTGCGCTACGCGCGGGACGCGCACCGTCTGGGACGGCTGCCCGAGCGCCACCCGAGCCCGGGCGTCTACGGCAGCCGCGTCGGCATCGTCTCCCTCGGCGCCACCGGGCGGCTCCTCCTCGAGCACCTGCGCCGCTTCGACGTGCGCCTCGTGGCCCACGACCCCTTCGTCTCGGACGCCGAGGTGCGCGCGCTCGGGGCGGAACCGGCGGAGCTCGACGAGCTCTTCGCCACGTGCGACGTCGTGAGCCTGCACACGCCGCTGCTCGACTCGACCCGGGGGCTCGTCGCGGGCCGGCATTTCGCCTCCATGAAGCGGGACGCCACCTTCATCAACACCGCCCGCGGGGCCGTCGTCCGCGAGCGCGAGATGGTCGCGGTGCTCGGGCAGCGTCCGGACCTGACGGCAATCCTCGACGTGACGGACCCCGAGCCGCCCCCGCCGGGCTCGCCGCTCTTCGCGCTGCCCAACGTGATCCTCACCCCGCACATCGCGGGCTCCCATTCGCTCGAGTGCCGCCGCATGGGCGCGGCGATGCTCGAGGAGTTCGACCGGTGGCGGCGCGGCGACGCCCTCCGCTGGAAGGTCTCGCGCCAGCGCAGCCTGCTGCTGGCCTAGGCCCCCGTCCCCGCCTCATGAAGACGCTCCGCCTCGCCATCGCCGGCCTGGGCAACATGGGCGCGGCGCACGCGCGCCACGTCGTCGCCGGCCGCGTCCCCCGCCTGCAGCTCGCCGCGGTGATCGACCCCGATCCCGCCCGCTGCGCCGCCTTCCCGGACGTGCCGGCGTTCGCCACGGTGGAGGCCGCCGTGGCCGCCGGCGCGGCCGACGCCCTGCTCGTCGCCACGCCGCACTACTCGCACCCGGCGCTCGGGCTCGCCGCGCTCGCGGCGGGCTGGCACGTGCTCGTCGAGAAGCCGCTCGCGGTGCACGTCGCCGACGCCGCGCCGCTCCTCGCCGCGCCGCGCCGCCCCGGGCAGGTGTTCGGCGCGGTGCTGAACCAGCGGACGAACCCCGGCTTCCAGAAGCTCCGCGAGCTGATCCGCCGGGGCGAGTTCGGCCGCATCCAGCGCGTGCAGTGGACCATCACCGACTGGTTCCGCCCCGACG
The DNA here is from genome assembly GCA_964460895.1 of uncultured Opitutaceae bacterium. Lineage (GTDB taxonomy): Bacteria > Verrucomicrobiota > Verrucomicrobiia > Opitutales > Opitutaceae > Didemnitutus. The sequence goes on along the minus strand of CAYWTK010000007.1, from coordinate 16,013 downwards.
CCTACTACCGCTCCGCCACCTGGCGGGCCACCTGGGCCGGCGAGGGCGGGGGCGTCCTCCTCAACCAGGCGCCACACCAGCTCGACCTCTTCTGGTGGCTCTTCGGCCAGCCCCGGCGCGTGCGCGCGTTCTGCCGCTTCGGGCGGCACCACGAGATCGAGGTGGAGGACGAGGTCACGGCCTACTGCGAGTTCGCCGACGGGGCCTCCGGGGTCTTCATCACCAGCACGGGCGAGGCCCCGGGCACGAACCGCCTCGAGATCGCGGGCGACCGCGGGCGCGCGGTGTTCGAGGACGGCGCGCTGCAGTTCCTGCGCAACGAGGTCCCGGCCGCGGAGTTCTCCCGCACCGCGGCGGGCCCCTTCTCCGCGCCCCCGACCTGGAAGGTCCAGGTACCGCTGCCCGCCGGCCCGGGCGGCCAGCACGTGGAGATCCTCCAGAACTTCACCGCCGCCGCGCTCGACGGCGCGCCGCTCCTGGCGCCGGGCGAGGAGGCGATCCACTCGGTGGAGCTGGCCAACGCCATGTTGCTTTCCACCTGGCTGGACCGCACCGTCGAGCTGCCCCTCGACGGCGCGCTCTACGCCCGCGAGCTCGAGCGCCGCGTCGCCGCCTCCCGCCGGCGCTGAATCCCGCCCCCTCCCATGCGCCCCGACCAGATCGCCCTGCAGCTCTACACGCTGCGCGCGCACTGCCGCACCGCGGCCGAGTTCGCCGCCACCGCGCGGCGCGTGCGCGCCATCGGCTACCCCGCCGTCCAGCTGAGCGGACTCGGGCCGATCCCCGACGACGAGATCGGACGCATCCTCGCCGGCGAGGGCCTGGTCGCCTGCGCGACCCACGAGCCCGGCGAGCAGATCCTGCGCGAGCCGCAGCGGGTGGCCGAGCGCCTGCGCCGGCTCGGGTGCCGCGACACCGCCTACCCGTGGCCGGGCGGCCTCGACCTCTCGCGCGCCGACGTCGTCGACGCGCTGGCCGCGGGACTCGACGCCGCGGGCGCCGTCCTGCGCGCGGCCGGCTGCCGCCTCTCCTACCACAACCACGCGCACGAGCTGCGCCGGATGGGCGACGGCACCGTGCTCGACCGGCTGCTCGCGCGCACCCGCCCGGAGAACCTCGCGGTCGAGCTCGACACCTACTGGGTGCAGTACGGCGGCGGCGACCCGGTCGCGTGGTGCGAGCGCCTGCCCGGCCGCCTGCCGCTGCTCCACCTGAAGGACTACGGCCTCGACGAGAAGAACACGCCGACCTTCGCCGCCGTCGGCGACGGCGGCCTCGACTTCCGCCGCATCGTCGCGGCGGCCGAGCGCTCTGGCTGCGAGTGGTTCATCGTCGAGCAGGACACGACGCCGGGGGACCCGTTCGACGCCGTGCGCCGCAGCTACGACTTCCTCCGCCACCACCTCGCCACCCCGTCCACCCCATGAACGTCACCGTCTGGAGCGAATTCCGCCACGAGAAGAAGAACCCGCGCGTCGCCGCGCTCTACCCGCAGGGCATGCACGAGGCCATCGCCGCGCCGTTGCGCGCCGACCCCGCCCTGCGCGTCCGCACCGCCACCCTCGACGAACCGCGCCACGGCCTCGGCCGGGAGCTCCTGGAGGAGACCGACGTCCTCCTCTGGTGGGGCCACATGGCGCACGCGGAGGTCGCCGACGAGGTGGTGGCGGACGTGCGCCGCCGCGTCCTCGAGGGCATGGGCCTCATCGCCCTGCACTCCGCCCACTACTCCAAGATCTTCAAGGCGCTGATGGGCGACACCTGCTCGCTCAAGTGGCGCGAGGCCACCGACAAGGAGCGGCTCTGGACGGTCTGCCCCTCGCACCCCATCGCCGCCGGCCTGCCGGAGCACTTCGAGCTCGCGACCGAGGAGATGTACGGCGAACCCTTCGGCATCCCGACGCCCGACGAGGTCGTGTTCATCTCGTGGTTCACGGGCGGCGAGGTCTTCCGCTCCGGCTGCACGTGGCGGCGCGGCGCGGGCAAGGTCTTCTACTTCCGGCCGGGCCACGAGACCTACCCGACCTACCACGACGTCCACGTCCAGCGCGTCATCCGCAACGCGGTGCTCTGGGCGCGTCCCACCGTGCGCCTCAAGGACGTCGCCCCCAACGCGCCCGCGCTCGAGCCGCTGCCGGCCGACCCGGACGCCGCGCTCCGCTCCACCGTCGGCCACCGTTGACCATGCCCGCCCGCCGCGTCCCCGCCCCGCTCCGCTACGCCATCGTCGGCACCGGCGGCATCTCCCGCGGGCACGCCCGCCAGATCCGCGAGCACCTGGACAACGCGCAGCTCGTGGCCGCCGCCGACATCGACGCGCGGCGCGTGGCCGACTTCGCCCGCGAGTTCGCGGTGCCCGCGACCTTCACGGACCCCCGCGAGCTGCTCGCCCGGGTCGAGTGCGACGCCGTCGTCGTCTCCACGCCGGACGCCGCGCACAAGGACGTGGCGATCGCCGCGCTCCGGGCCGGACGCCACGTGCTCTGCGAGAAGCCGCTCGCGCTGAACCACGCCGACGCCCGGGCCATGGTCGACGCCGCCCGCCGGGCCGGGAAGCTGACCGCCGTCAACTTCTCCTACCGCGACTGGCCCGCCCTCCAGGCCGTCGCCGCCTACGTGCGGGCGGGCCGGATCGGCGAGGTCCGCCACGTCGAGGCGAGCTACCTCCAGTCCTGGCTCGCGAGCCGCATCTGGGGCGACTGGCGCACCAACCCCGCCTGGCTCTGGCGCCTCTCGCGCCGCCACGGCAGCAACGGCGTCCTCGGCGACATCGGCGTGCACATCGTCGACTTCGCCACGTTCCCCGTCGGCGAGGTGAAGGAGGTCCACTGCCGCCTGCAGACCTTCCGCAAGGCCCCGCGCAACCGGATCGGCCCGTACGTGCTCGACGCGAACGACTCCGCCGTGATCACGGTCGAGTTCGCGAACGGCGCGCTCGGCTCCATCCACACGACCCGCTGGTCCGGCGGCCACCGCAACCGGCTCTTCCTGAAGATCTCCGGCACCGAGGGCGCCGTCGAGATCGACTCCGAGCGCTCGACGACCTCGTTCCGCGTCTCCCGCGGCCGCAGGCTCGACGCCGGCGAGTGGGAGGAGGTCGCGGCGAAGCCGACCCCGACGAACCACCAGCGCTTCGCGGCGGCCTTGCGCGGCGCGCCGCCCACCGCGCCGGATTTCGCCCGCGGCGCGGCCGTGCAGAGGATCCTCGACGCGTGCTTCGCCTCCGACGCGCGCCGGCGGTCCATCCGCCTCTAGGCCGATGCGCTCCTTCCCGCCCGGCTTCGTCTGGGGCGCCGCCACCGCCTCCTACCAGATCGAGGGCGCCTGGGACGCCGACGGCAAGGGGCCGTCCATCTGGGACCACTGCACCCACCACACGAGGCACGTGTGGGAGCGCCACACGGGCGACGTCGCCTGCGACCACTACCACCGCTGGCCCGAGGACGTGGCCCTGATGCGGGACCTCGGCCTCCAGGCCTATCGCTTCTCCCTCTCCTGGCCGCGGATCCTCCCCGAGGGCACCGGCGCGGTGAACCCCGCCGGACTCGACTTCTACAACCGGCTCGTCGACGCCCTCCTCGCCGCCGGCGTGCAGCCGTGGGCCACGCTCTACCACTGGGACCTCCCGCTCGCGGTCCACCACCGCGGCGGCTGGCTCAACCGCGCGACCGCCGACTGGTTCGCCGAGTACACGCAGGTCGTCGTCGACCGCCTGTCCGACCGCGTGCGGCACTGGATGACGCTGAACGAGCCCCAGTGCTTCATCGGCCTCGGCCTGCTGCAGGGCGTGCAGGCGCCCTACCTCCAGCTGCCCCTGCCGGACGCCGTCCGCTCCGCCCACCACGCGCTCCTCGCCCACGGGCGCGCCGTGCAGGTCCTCCGCGCCCGGGCCAAGGCCCCGCCGCAGGTCGGCTGGGCGCCCGTCGGCATCACCGCCTGGCCCGCCACCGACGCCCCGGCGGACGTCGCGGCGGCGCGCGCGGCGTCGTTCCGCCTCACCGAACCGACGCTCTGGAACACGAGCTGGTTCGGCGACCCGGCCGTGCTCGGCCGCCAGCCGCTCGATTTCTACGGCGCGAACATCTACAGCAACCCGGCGGTGCGCGCCGGCGCCGACGGCTCGCCCGAACCCGTCCCGTTCGCGCCCGGCCACCCGCACACGCTCTTCCTCTGGAAGCTCACGCCGCAGGCGCTCCGCTGGGGCGCGCGGTTCCTCCACGAGCGCTACCGCCTGCCGGTGGTGGTGACCGAGAACGGGCTCTCGAATCCCGACTGGGTGGCGCGCGACGGCGCCGTGCACGACCCGCAGCGCATCGACTTCCTCGACCAGCACCTGCGCGCCCTCCGCCAGGCGATCGCCGAGGGCGCCGACGTGCGCGGCTACTTCCACTGGTCGCTGCTGGACAACTTCGAGTGGACCGAGGGCTACAAGCACCGCTTCGGACTCGTCCACGTGGACTACGGCACCCTCCGCCGCACGCCCAAGGATTCCTTCGCGTGGTACCGCGAGGTCATCCGCACGAACGGAGGCTGCCTCGGGTGAGCGCGGGCGCTCAGCGGCTCCCCGCGCCCCGCCGCGGCAGCTCCGCGACGACGCGCAGCGTGTCGCGGCCGCGGTCCGTGCGCACCCACACCTCCTGGCGGACCGTCCCGGACCGGTCGACGAGGTCGAGCCGGGCCTCCAGCCGCACCGTGCCCCCCGGGGCCACGACCCAGGGTCGCGCGGGCGGCGCGGCGACGAGGCAGTCGCACGAGGTCGAGACCTCGGCGATCGCGACGGGCGCGGACCCGCGGTTGGTGGCCACGAAGACGAAGTCCGCGCCGCTCGTCCCGGCCGGCAGCGCCCGCGCGAGCTCGCGCGACTCCCACTCGAGGCCCGAACCCGCGTCCGACGCGGCGAGCGGGGCGATGGCCGCCCCGAGGGCGAGGACCGCTGCGAACCACCGTGCCATGACGCCAGCAAGCGCCGCGCGCTGACCGCCGCAAGCCCGCTCTCCCGCCACCCTCCTCCCATCCGTCGAAACCGTTCAACCGCCATGCCCCGCCGCTCGTCCGTCCGCTCCCGCCCCGCCACCTTCGGCGTCGCCGTCATCGGCGCCGGAGCCATCGGCCTCGACCACCTCGCCAGCTTCCGGCAGCACCCGGCCGCCCGGCTGGTCGCGCTCGCCGAGACCTCCCCGGAGCGGGGCCGCGAGGCGGCCGAGCGCTTCGGCGTCCCCACCCTCGTCGCCGACTACCGCGAGCTGCTCGGGCGCGACGACGTCCACGTCGTCTCCATCGCGCTGCCCAACCACCTCCACGCCCCCGTCGCCCTCGACGCCCTGCGCGCCGGCAAGCACGTGATGCTCGACAAGCCCATGGCGACCGACGCCCGCGACGCCGCGCGGCTCGTCGCCGAGGCCCGGAAGCGCGGCCGGCTCCTCATGGTCGGCCAGAACATCCGCTTCTCCCCCGAGGTGCAGACCGCCCGCCGGCTCGTGGCCGAAGGCGTGCTCGGCGACGTCTACCACGCTAAGACCGCCTGGACCCGCCGCGCCGGCATCCCGCGCATCGGCTCGTGGTTCACGCAGAAGCGGTTCGCCGGCGGCGGCTGCTGCTACGACATCGGCGTCCACGCGCTCGACCGCTGCCTCTACCTGCTGGGCGAGTTCGAGGCCGCCGCGGTGAGCGGCCAGACCTACGCGCAGCTCGGCCCGCGCGGCCAGGGCGAGGGCACCTGGGGCAAGGGCGAGATCGACCCGCGGCGGACTTTCGACGTGGACGACCTCGCGGTGGCGCTCATCCGGCTGAAGAGCGGACGCACCGTGCTGCTCGAGACCTCGTGGGCCGCGCACCAGCCGGTGGCGGACTTCAACGGCACGCAGCTCTTCGGCACCGAGGCCGGCCTCGGCCTGCCGCCGCTCCAGCTGTTCCGCCCGACCCCGCGCGGGTACGCCGTCGAATCCGTCACGCCCTCCACGCCCTACGCGTCGGCCAACCGCATGGTGCACTTCGTCGACTGCCTGCTGGGCCGGGCCGAGCCGTTCGTGCAGCCCGCCGAGTCGCTCGCGGTGCAGCGCATCCTCGACGCCATCTACCGCTCCGCCGCCACCGGCCGCGAGGTGCGCATGAACTAGCTTCCTTGCGTCCTTCATCCATCCGACCGTCCCTCCCGTCATGCGCCCATCCGTCTCCCTCCAACTCTGGTCCGTCCGCGACGACACCCGTCGCGACTTCGCCGGCACGCTGCGCGCGCTGGCCGACATCGGCTACGCCGCCGTCGAGCTCGCCGGCTACGGCGGCACCGATTTCAAGGGCGCGCTCGAGGCCGTGAAGGCGTCCGGCCTGCGCGTGTCCGGCATGCACGTCGGCCTCGACCGCCTCCGGGCCTCCCCGGAGCAGGTCGCCGTGGAGGCCCACGCGTTCGGCACCCGCGACGTCACCTGCCCGTGGGCGTCGCCCGTGCTGATGCAGACGCCCGACGGCTGCCGCCGGCTGGGCGAGGAGCTCGGCCGCCTCGGGGCCGTGCTCCGCGGCTACGGGCTGCGCCTCTCCTACCACAACCACGCCCACGAGATGGTCCGCGTGGGCGACCGCCTCGCGCTCGACTGGATCCTCGACGCGGCGGCGCCGCAGGACCTCGCCTGCCAGGCCGACGTGTACTGGCTGCACACCGGCGGCGTGGACGCCGCCGCCTACCTGCGCCAGCTCGGCCGGCGAGTGCCGCTCGTCCACCTCAAGGACGCGGCCGAGCTCGGCGCGGGCCCGGTGGACTTCCCGGCGATCTTCGGCGCCCTCGATTCGGTCGGCGCGGCCGAGTGGCTGATCGTGGAGCAGGAGAAGTACTCCCACCCGCCGCTGGAGTGCATGCGACAGAACCTCGACCAGCTCCGCCGCTGGGGTAAGGTCTGACCGCCACCCTCCTTTTCCCGACCATGAGCACCTCCGCCGACGGCATGACCTACGCGCCCCGCGGACTTCCCCGACCGGTGGTCGGTCCGGGGGAGTTCGTGTTCGCCGCCGCCTTCCTCGAGCACGGCCACATCCACGGCCAGTGCCAGGGCCTGATCGAGGCCGGCGCCACGCTGCGGTGGGTCTACGACCCCGACCCCGCCAAGGTGGCCGCCTTCCGCACCCGCTTCCCCTCCGCCCGGGCGGCGCGCTCGTTCGAGGAGGTCCTCGCCGACGACGCCGTGCGGCTCGTGGCCGCCGCCGCCGTGCCCTGCGACCGCGGCCCGATCGGCTGCCGCGTGATGCGCGCGGGCAAGGACTACTTCACCGACAAGACGCCGTTCACCTCGCTCGACCAGCTGGAGGAGGCCCGGCAGACGGCCGCGGCGACCGGACGGAAGTACGCGGTGTACTTCAGCGAGCGGCTCCACAACGAGGCGGCGATGCGGGCCACCGACCTCGTCGCCGCCGGCGCGGTCGGCCGCGTGCTGCAGGTGATCGGCCTCGGCCCCCACCGGCTGAACAAGCCGTCCCGTCCGGCCTGGTTCTTCGAGCGCGCCCGCTACGGCGGCATCCTCTGCGACATCGGCTCACACCAGTTCGAGCAGTTCCTCACCTGGAGCGGCGCGACGGACGCCACCGTCGCGCATGCCGCGGTCGCCAACCACGCCAACCCGGACACCCCCGAGCTCGAGGACTACGGCGAGGCGTCGCTGGTCGGCGACAACGGCGCCACGAACTTCATCCGCGTCGACTGGTTCACCCCCGACGGCCTCGGGACGTGGGGCGACGGGCGGAGCGTCATCCTCGGCACCGACGGCTACCTCGAGCTGCGCAAGTACATCGACGTCGGCCGCGAGCGGACCGAGAACCACGTCTACCTCGTGGACCGCCGCGGGGAGCATCACTTCGCGGTGTCCGGCCAGGTCGGCTTCCGCTACTTCGGCGAGCTCGTCCTCGACTGCCTCGAGCGGACCGAGCGGGCGATGACGCAGGCGCACGCCTTCAAGGCCGCCGAACTCTGCCTGCGCGCCCAGGCCGCCGCCCGCCGCCTGCCCTCCCCGCGCCCCACGCCATGAAGACCCGACGCAAGCTCCGGTTCGGCATGATCGGCGGCGGCCGCGGCGCGTTCATCGGCGCCGTCCACCGCATCGCGGCGCAGATGGACGGGGAGGCCGAGCTCGTGGCCGGCTGCTTCTCGTCCGATCCGGCGCGCGCGCGCGCCTCGGCGGCCGACCTGCTCGTGGCTCCCTCCCGCGCCTACGGCACCTACGCGGAGATGGTCCGCGCCGAGGCGGCTCGTCCGGCGGCAGACCGCCTGGATTTCGTCGTGATCGTGACCCCGAACCACGAGCACTACCGGCCGGCGCGGCTCCTCCTCGAGGCGGGCTTCCACGTCGTCTGCGACAAGCCCGCCACGCTCACCGTGGCGGAGGCCCGCGCCCTGCGCGCCGTCGTGCGCCGCACCGGGCGGCTCTTCGCGCTGACGCACAACTACAGCGGCCACCCGCTCGTGCGCGAGGCCCGCGCGCTGGTGCGCGCCGGTGCCCTCGGTCCGGTGCGCAAGGTCGTGGTGGAGTACCCGCAGGGCTGGCTCGCCTCGCGCCTGGAGTCGACCGGGCAGAAGCAGGCCGCGTGGCGCACCGACCCGCGCCGCGCCGGCGCCGCCGGCTGCGTGGGCGACATCGGTTCCCACGCCGAGCACCTCGCCCGCTACGTCACGGGACTCCGGCCCGAGCGGCTGCTCGCGGACCTCACGACCTTCGTTCCGGGCCGGCGGCTCGACGACGACGGCAGCATCCTGCTGCGCTACGCCAGCGGGGCCAAGGGCGTGCTCCTCGCCTCGCAGGTCTCGGTCGGCGAGGAGAACGGCCTCGCGCTGCGCGTGTACGGTCCGCGCGCCGGCCTGGAGTGGAGACAGGAGCGGCCGGACGACCTCTGGCTGAAGCCGGCCGACGGACCGGCGCGCCTACTCCGGCGGGGCCAGCCCGACCTGTCGCCGGCGGCGCGCGCCGCGACCCGCCTCCCTCCCGGTCACCCCGAGGGCTACCTCGAGGCCTTCGCCAACCTCTACCGCGAGTTCCACCGCGCCGTCCGCGCCCGGCTCGCCGGCCGCGCCGTGCCCCGCGACTGCGACTTCCCCGGCATCGACGACGCCGTGGCGGGCATGGAGTTCATCGCGGCGGCGGTCCGCTCGTCCCGCGCCGGCGGCCGCTGGGTGCGCCTGCCCGCGTAGGGCCTCGACGCGCATCCGGCCGGCGCGCGGCAGTCGGGCGGACCGTCGATCCATGGTCCGAATGGACCGGGTTAAGCGCCGCGCACGCGGCGATTAGCGGCGGTGGATTCCCGGCGGGGGGCGCCTTCGGGATTGTTTCACCCTCGCCCCGTCCTAGCGTCGGCGCCACTCCCCTCCTGCCATGCCCGCCACCATGCGCGCCATCGTGAAGCCCGCCGCCGGCCCCGGCCTCGTCCTGCGCGAGGCGCCCGTCCCCCGCCCCGGCGTCAACGACGTCCTCATCAAGGTCCGCAAGACCTCCATCTGCGGCACCGACGTCCACATCGACAAATGGGACCAGTGGGCCGCCCGCACCATCCAGCCGCCGCTCATCATCGGCCACGAGTACGTCGGAACCGTCGCCGACGTGGGCGCGGGCGTCGAGGGCTTCGCGCTCGGCCAGCTGGTCACCGGCGAGGGCCACATCGTCTGCGGCCACTGCCGCAACTGCCTCGCCGGCCGCCGCCACCTCTGCCCGAACACGCGCGGCGTGGGCGTGAACCGCGACGGCGCCTTCGCCGACTACGTCGTCATCCCGCAGTCCAACGTCTGGAAGGTGCCGGCGGGCATGGACCTCGACGTGGTCTCCTGCTTCGACCCCCTCGGCAACGCGGTCCACACCGCGCTCTCCTTCGACCTCGTCGGCGAGGACGTGCTCATCACCGGCGCCGGCCCCATCGGCTGCATGGCCATCGCCGTCGCCCGCGCCGCCGGCGCGCGCAAGATCGTCATCACCGACATCAACGACGGCCGCCTCGAGCTGGCCCGGAAACTGAACCCCACCCGGGTCGTGAACGTCGCCAAGGAGAACCTCACCGACGTCTGGCACAAGGAGCTCGGCATGACCGAGGGCTTCGACGTGGGCCTCGAGATGTCGGGCAGTCCGCAGGCCCTCCGCCAGATGATCGACAACATGGTCAACGGCGGCCGCATCGCGCTCCTCGGCATCATGTCGGGCGAGGTCGCGATCGACTGGAACAAGGTGGTCTTCAAGATGCTCCACCTGAAGGGCATCTACGGCCGCGAGATGTTCGAGACGTGGTACAAGATGACCGCCCTCGTGCAGGGCGGCATGGACATCACCCCCGTCATCACCCACCGCTTCAAGGCCGAGCAGTTCCAGGAGGGCTTCGCGCTCATGGGCGCCGGCAAGTCGGGCAAGATCGTCCTCAACTGGGAGTGACCCGCCTCCGATGACCCCCGCCTATTCCGACCACCTCCGCCGCACGCTCGCCGAGATCGAGGCCGCCGGCCTCTACAAGCGCGAGCGCGTGATCACCACGCACCAGACCGCGCACATCGGCGTCTCGACCGGCCAGCAGGTGCTGAACCTCTGCGCCAACAACTACCTCGGCCTCGCCGACAGCCCGGAGCTCGCCGCCGCCGCGCGCGCCGCCCTCGACCGCTGGGGCTACGGGCTCGCCTCCGTGCGCTTCATCTGCGGGACGCAGCAGCTGCACAAGGACCTCGAGGCCGCGATCTCGCGCTTCCTCGGCACCGAGGACACCATTCTCTACTCGTCGTGCTTCGACGCGAACGGCGGGCTCTTCGAGACCCTGCTCGGACCGGAGGACGCGGTCATCTCCGACGAGCTCAACCACGCGTCCATCATCGACGGCATCCGCCTCTGCAAGGCGCAGCGCTACCGCTACCGCAACCGCGACCTCGCGGACCTCGAGGCCAAGCTGAAGGAGGCCGACGCCGCGAACGCCCGCTTCAAGCTGATCGCGACGGACGGCGTGTTCTCCATGGACGGCTTCATCGCCGACCTGCGGGGCATCTGCGACCTGGCCGACCGGTACGGCGCCATCGTGATGGTCGACGACTCGCACGCGGTCGGCTTCCTCGGCCGCACCGGCCGCGGCACGCACGAGCACTGCGGCGTGATGGGCCGGGTGGACGTCTTCACCGGCACGCTCGGCAAGGCCCTCGGCGGCGCGAGCGGCGGCTACACCTCCGGCCGCAGGGAGATCATCGACCTCCTGCGCCAGCGCTCCCGGCCCTACCTCTTCTCCAACACCCTCGCCCCGACCATCGCGGCCGCGTCGCTCGCGTGCCTCGACCTCCTGAGCCGCTCGACCGCGCTGCGGGACAAGCTGGAGGACAACACGCGCTTCTTCCGCGCCGGCCTGCAGGAGGCCGGACTCACCCTCCAGCCCGGCACGCACCCGATCGTGCCCGTCATGCTCGGCGACGCCGCCCTCTCCCAGAGGTTCGCCGCCCGCATGCTCGAAAAGGGCGTGTACGTGGTCGGCTTCTTCTACCCCGTGGTCCCGCAGGGCAAGGCCCGCATCCGCACGCAGGTCTCCGCCGCGCACAGCCGCGAGGACCTCGCCTTCGCGATCGAGCAGTTCGCCGCGGTGAAGCGCGAGTTCGGCCTCTGAGCCGGACTCTTGGAGTCGGAATTGGCCGCGGACCTCGCGTCCGGCGGCAGGCCGTCGCCCTCCGCGTCCGGCGTCACGTCGCGCGCGGTCGTTCAAGCGCCCACGGGGAGCCCGAATCGCCGGAGGAAGCCGCCCTGGGCCGGCGGAGCGGCCGCCGGGCGGCGGCCTACGGCAGCGAGTCGGCGAATTCGCGGAGCACCCGCCAGTAGCCGTCCCGCGCCACCGCCTCGAGCCCGCCGTGGCCGCCGCCGGGCACGAGCACGAGGCGCTTGGGCTCGTTCGCGGCGGCGAAGAGCGCCTCGGCGTGCCAGGGCGGGATGACGGCGTCCGCGGTCCCGTGCAGCACGAGCACCGGGCAGCGCACCGCGCGCAGCTTGCGCTCGTTCTCGAACAGGTCGCCCAGCAGCACGGGCCAGCGGGTGATCACGCGGTAGGCGCTGGTGAACGTGCCCTCGAGGACGAGTCCGGCCAGCCGGTTGTTCCGCGCGAGCTCGACCGCCGAGCCGCCGCCCACGGAGAAGCCGAACGCGATGACCCGCTCCGGCGGCGTGCCCTGCGCGCGCAGCCAGTCGAGCAGGCGCTGCGCGTCGGCGTAGGCCGCCGCCTCGCCGGGCGTGCCGCCGGTGTGGCCGTAGCCGCGGTACTCGTAGGTCAGGACGGAGAAGCCGCGCCGGACGTACTCGGGCAGGTAGCCGGCGAGGTCGCTCAGCTCCTCGCCGTTGCCGGAGAAGTAGAGGATCGTGTGGCGCGCGTCGGGATTGACCCAGTGCCGCGCGTGCAGGGTCACGCCGTCCCCGGCCGGAAGGCGGATCGTCTCCGGCGCGAGCGGCGCGCTGGGGGGCGGACGCAGGAACATCATCCCGGGAGCGACGAGCCGGGCCGCGCCGCAGGCGAGCGCGTAGGCGACGGCGCCGATGGCCAGCAGGCGCAGGCCGAGGGCGAGCGATTCGGGAAGGTTCATGCGCTCGGGTCGGGCGGGCGGCGGCATCGGCGGCGCGGGGCCCTGGCCGGCGGCGTCGCAGGCGGCCCTCTCAGCGGGCCGCGCCGCCCAGCGCGTCGCGCACCGCGGCGAGGACGTCGGCCCGCGGCACCTCGCGCTCGGCGCGGTCGGCCATGTCGCGGACCTTGACCACGCCCTTGGCGAGCTCGTCGCCGCCGTAGATGAGGGCCAGCCGCGCGCCGGACTCGGCGGCGGCCTTGAACTGCTTGCCGAACGGCGCGTCCTTCAGCGGGTACTCCACCCGCCAGCCCGCGGCGCGCAGCGCGCGGATGTCGGCGAACGCCGCGGCGCGCTCGGCCGGTCCGCCGAGCACCGCGTAGACGTCGGGCGCGGACACGAGCGCCGGCGCGAGGCCGCGCTGCTCGAGGAGGAGGCCCGTCGTGACGTCGCCGATGGCGAAGCCTACGGCCGGCAGGTCGGCGTAGCCGAGCTTGCGGACGAGGTCGTTGTAGCGCCCGCCGCCGGCGAGCGCGCGCAGGTCGCCCTTCCGGTCGAACGCCTCGAAGACGAACCCGGTGTAGTAGGCCAGGCCGCGCACGACCGCGAGGTCCACGCTGACGAAGTCCGCGAGCCCCATCGCCGTCAGCCCGCCGAGGACCCGCCGCCAGTCCGCCAGCCGGGCCTGCAGCTTGGCCGACCCGAACGGCGCGAGCGCGGCCTCGAGGTCGGGCAGGCTCTTGATGCCGAGGAAGGCGAGCACCCGCTCCCGCTTCGCCGGGTCGAGCGGACCGTGGGCCTCGACGTAGCCCTTGAAGGCGTCGTCGCCCATCTTCTCGTAGCGGTCCACCGCGGCGAGGAGGCCGCGGGACTGCGCGTCGTCGAAGCCGAGCGCCTCGAGGTAGAAGAACCAGAGGTCGCGGTCGCTCAGCCGCACGTAGAAGTCGTCCTTGGTCAGCCCGAAGCCGGCGAGGCACTGCACCAGCAGCGCGATGAGCTCGACCTCGGCTTCCGGGCCGGCCTCGCCGAAGATGTCGGCGTTGAACTGGTGGAAGGCGCGCAGCCGTCCCTTCTGGGCGCGCTCGTAGCGGTAGAATTCACCGATGCTGAACCACTTGATCGGCCGCTTGAGGGCCCCGGCCTTCGCGCCCACGAGGCGGCAGACGGTCGGCGTCATCTCGGGCCGCAGCGACACCTCGCGGCCGCCCTTGTCCGTGAAGCTGAACAGCTGGCCTTCGATCTCGTCGCCCGACTTGGTCGTGTACAGCTCGAGCGGCTCGAGGACGGGCGCGTCGTACTCCTGGAAGCCGTGCGCGTGCGCGGCCTGGCGCCAGAGGCGGAAGATGTGCTGACGACGGGAGAAGTCTTCCGGGTAGAATTCCCGGAAGCCGGGGAGGGACTGGAATCCGGCCATGAAGCGGGACGGGGCGCGACGAGCTTACTTCTCGTCGTCGTCGCCGTCGTCGGCCGAGGCCGGCGGCGGCGGGTTGGCCTTCAGCTGCTCGAGGTTCAGCGCCTTGATCTTCTGCTTCAAAATCTTGCCGCTCTTGAACTTCACCACGGCGCGCTCGGGAATCACGACCTCGGTCTCGGGCTTGTTGGGGTTGCGGCCGACGCGGGCCTTGCGCACCTGGACCTCGAGGACGCCGAAGTTGCGCAGTTCGACGTTCCGACCGGCGGCGAGGGCGTCCATCACGATGTCGAGGGTCATCTGGACAGTGTCCTGGATCTGCTTCTGCGGGAATCCGGTCTTCTCGTAGATTTCGAGGACGATTTCGCGTTTGGTCAGGTTCGTTGACATGGCGACGTGGAGTAGGGGTTGCGGAGCGACTGACTTGCCCAAACAATTCAACACCGCGCGCTTGCGTCAACGCCAAACCTGCCTAAGGGCTTCTCCCCAATACATATGCCCGAGCCCGGCGCCGTCCGCTCCATGTTTGCCCGCATCGCCGGTCGCTACGACCTGGCGAATCACCTCCTGAGCGGCGGTGTGGACTTCTGGTGGCGCCGGCGCCTCGTGCGCGCCGTGCACGACGTGCGTCCGCGGCGAATCCTCGACTTGGCGACCGGCAGCGGCGACGTGGCGTTCGCGCTGGCCGCGGGCCTTCCCAAGACCGTCTCCATCATCGGGATGGACTTCTGCCAGCCGATGCTCGACGAGGCGATCCGCAAGGCGCCCACGCAGCCGGGCGGATCGGCCATCGCGTTCCGGCAGGGCGACGGGATGGCCCTGCCGTTGCCCGACGCGCAGTTCGACGCCCTCACCATCTCCTTCGGCCTGCGCAACATGGCCGATCGGCACCGCGCCCTGCAGGAGATGCGGCGCGTGCTGCGCCCGGGCGGCCGGCTCTTCGTCCTCGAGTTCTCCCAGCCCTTCGCGTGGTTCCGTCCCTTCTACTACGCCTACCTGAAGGTCGTCCTGCCTTGGATCGCCGGCGCCGTGACGGGCGACCGCGGCGCCTACGAGTACCTCGGCGGTTCCATCGAGTCGTTTCCCGGGCGTCCCGCCATGAGCGAGGAGATCGAGCGGGCCGGACTGCGGGTGGTGCGGGCCGAGGCGCTCACGTTCGGCATCGTGGCGCTGCACGAGGCCGTGGCCTGAGCGGGGGAACGCGGCCGCGCCGCGGCGGACGGGTCAGTTGAAGGACTTGCCGCAACCGCAGGTGCTCTGCGCGTTCGGGTTGCGGATCTCGAAGCCCTTGCCGTGGAGGCCGTCGTCGAAGTCCACGCTCGAGCCGTCGAGGTAGACGAGGCTCGTCGCGTCGATCAGCAGCGGCACGCCCTCGCTCACGAACTCCTGGTCGCCCTCCTTCGGCACGTCGAACGACATGCCGTACTGGAACCCGGAGCAGCCGCCGTTCTCGATGAAGACGCGCAGCTTCTTCTGCGGATCGCCGAGACCGGCGTGCATCGTGCGGACCTGCTGCGCGGCGCGCGGCGTGAGGGAAATCATGCGGCGGAAGGTAGGCCGCGCCCGTCGCCTGTCAATCGGCCCGCCGCCGATCCACCCGCAGCAGGAAGCGTGCAAATTTCAGCGCAGAGTTCTTGCCAGCCCGCGCGAGCGCCGATTGCGTCGGGCCCGTGGCCTCCCTGAAGCACATCTTCAACGAGCTGCATTACGAGCTGACGCGCAAGATCGCCGAGGGCGGCATGGGCATCGTCTACGAGGCCGTGCAGCGGGGCGCCGGCCAGTTCCGCAAGGTCGTCGCGATCAAGCTGATTCGCGAGGAGTACTCGGCGATCGAGGAGTTCCAGAAGAACTTCATCGGCGAGGCCCGGCTCGTGGCCGACCTGATCCACACGAACATCGTCCAGACCTACCACCTCGGGCAGATCGGGGGGCAGTACTTCATGACGATGGAGTTCGTGTCCGGCGTGAACCTGGAGCAGTTCCTCGAGCGCCACGCGGAGCTCCGGCGCCCGTTGCCCGTGGACCTCGCGGCCTTCATCGTCTCGCGCGTCTGCCGCGGCCTCGCCTACGCGCACG
>CAYWTK010000006.1:0-59078 GCA_964460895.1 uncultured Opitutaceae bacterium | reverse complement strand
TCGCCGACGCGTCGGTCGACCCCGCGTGGGAGGCGACGATCGCCGCCTGCCTGGCCAAGGACCCGGCCGAGCGTCTCCCAACGGTCGCCGAGGTGGCGCAGCGGCTGGGGCTGGGTGTCGCGACTCAGCCAAGCGCGGTCGCGGCGACGACGAAGTCCGCGCCAATGTCGAAGACGGAGCCTGGTCCGGCGAAGTCCGATCCTCGGCCCACGGCCGTACCGGTCGCGTCCAACCAGGCCACTGCCAAGTCCAAGGGGCCGATCCTCGGAGCGGCAGTCGCCGCGGTCCTCGCGGTCGCAGGTCTCGGCTGGTACTTCGGCGTCCATGCTCCCGAACAGCAGCGGCTGGAGCAGGAACGAGTGGCCGCGCAAAAGGCGCGTGAGGAGCGGGTGACTGCCGAGGCCAAGGCGAAGGCGGACGCGGAACAGCGGGCCTACACCGAGATCGCCGCGCGGATCGACTCCTTCACGGACAACTCGCCCGCCGTGCTGCGCGGGCCCATCGATGCCGCTGTGACAGCCTATCTTGCCTCGGCGCCGGAGCGGTTCCGCGGCGAGGTCCAGACGCATTGGACCACGCGCCAGGCGGCGTGGGAAGCGGCGCGGCTGGCCGCGGCCCGGGGTGGCCTGACGGTGCGGACGGTTCCGGCCGGCGCCGAGGTCCGCGTCGGTGCGGTCGCCTTGGAGAAGTCTCCCCTTACCCTCAAGGACCAGAGGCTCGGCAAGTATCCCGTGCGGATCCGACTCGACGGGTACGACGACTGGTCCGGCGAGGTGGAGGTGAAGGAGAACGAGTTCGCCGATCTCGCGGTCGCGCTCGTGCGCAGCACGGGCACGCTTTCGCTCGCGAGCGAACCGGCCGGCGTCGAGGTGGAGGTCGTGGGTCGGGCCGCGCCCGGTCAGCCCGCCCCGGCCCCGCGTCAGACGGCGCGCACGCCAGCGGAGCTCAAGTTACCGACCGGCAACTACGAGCTCACTTTCCGCCGCTCCGGCTGGGCCGACCAGACGCGCTCGATCGAGGTTGCGAGCGGGCAACCAGTCGCCGCTTCGGCGGAATTTGCCGCTGGGTCGGTCGAGATCACGTCGACGCCGAGCGGGGCGGAAGTCTGGAAGGAGGGGAGGCGCGTCGGCGCAACGCCACACAAGATCGAGGAGGTGGTGACGGGAACGCACGCCTACGAACTGCGACTGGAAGGCCATGAAGATCAGACCATACGCGGGGTGGTCGAGCCACGAGGCACGCTGCGGCTCAATGCGATGCTCGCAGAAATCAAACTTCCGCGGGCCGGCCGCCCGTGGGAGAACACCCTGGGGCAGAAGTTTGTCCCGGTCCCAAGCACCAGTGTGCTGTTCTGCATCTGGGAGACGCGTGTGCAGGACTTTGAGGCGTTCGTGCGAGCCACGGGCCATGATGCGACCGCCGGCATGTGGTCGAATCGTGGCGATGGTTGGAAACAACAGGGCGACACGTGGATATCTCCGGGTTTTCCGCAGGGCCCGGCGCACCCCGTGGTCGGCGTGAACCAGGCTGATGCCGAGGCCTTCTGCCGCTGGCTCACCGAGAAGGAGCGCCGGGAGGGTCGGCTGGCGCCGAATCAAGAGTATCGCCTGCCGACCGACACGGAGTGGGATGCAGCGGTCGGTTCGGAAGAATTCCCTTGGGGCAGCCAATGGCCGCCCCCGCGCGGGGCGGGTAATTATTCGGATGAGGCTGCCAAGCGTGGGCGCTACAAGAATCTTAGTGTCATCAGCGGCTACGATGACGGCTACGATGCGACCGCTCCGGTTGGCTCGTTCACCGCCAACCGACACGGGATCTTCGATCTCGGAGGCAACGTTTGGGAGCGCGTCGGCGATCGACAAGACGGGTTGCGGGGCGCGTCGTTCGGCGACCACGATCGCCTCTCTCTCTCGTCCCCGTACCGCGTATCCATCAACTTCCGCGGCTACAGTTTCGGCTTTCGCGTGGTGCTGGCGACTGGGAGTGCTGCCAGGATGAGTTCTAAGGGCGCGGTTCCCAAGTCCGGCGAGCGCTTCCAAATCCCCGACATCGCCCTGGAGATGCTCCCGATTGCCGCCGGCAGTTTTTCGATGGGCGGCGCGGCCAGCAACCAGAGCGATGAGAGCCCCGTCACTCAGGTGACGCTCAGCCATCCGTTCTGGCTGGGGAAGACGGAGGTGACACAGGCGCAGTGGGAGGCGCTGATGGGGAGCAATCCCTCGAAACTCAAGGGGGCCAGTCTGCCCGTGGAGCAGGTGAACTGGGACGAAGCGATGGCCTTCTGCCGGAAGCTGACGGATCGGGAACGCACCGCGGGTCGCCTGCCCGAGGGTTACGAATACACCCTACCGACCGAGGCCCAGTGGGAATACGCCTGCCGCGCCGGAACGACGGGCGACTACGCGGGCGACATGGACGCGATGGGCTGGTACGATGCGAACAGCGGCAACGGCACGAAGCCGGTGGGCCAGAAACAGGCGAACGCGTGGGGCTTGCACGACATGCACGGCAACGTCTGGGAATGGTGCCTCGATTGGTACGGGTACTACCCCGGCGGCAACGTGACCAATCCCACTGGGCCCGGATCGGCCTACAACCGCGTCTTCCGCGGCGGCGGCTGGGGGGACACCGCCGGCCGCTGCCGCTCCGCCGCCCGTGGCGGGGACACCCCGGGCCACCGCGGGAACCTCGTCGGCTTCCGCGTCGCCCTCACGCCTGCGCGCTAGGCTGTGGCGTGACGGCAGTCCAGTCGGCCAGGGGTGTGATTTGGAAGATAGCCCGGACGGGCCCAGCCGGCCGAAGCGTTGCGCGGATCTTTGGGGGCGCTCCACGCACCTGTCCGGGGCGCAGTCATGGAATGGGACTATAATTCACCATGCTCCCCCGGAGGTGCGGAAGGAAGGGCTCCGCGTTCAGGCTTCTCGCCGGGCGAATCCGGACAGCGCCGGGCGGCTGGAAACACTCCGGCGCGGCTCAGCGGTAGGCCTTGAGGACGTACTGCTGGATCATGCGCTGGGTGTTGAAGAAGGAGCCGTTGAGGGCGATGGCGTGGCGCATGATGTCGAGGTAACGGTCGCGGTCGCGGTGGAAGCAGGGCAGCACGACGTCGGCCAGCTTGGCGTAGAGCGAGTCCGCGTCGCGGCGGTCGGGCTCGGGGGCGTCGTCCGCGCCGCCGTCGGGGCGCCCGCCGACGGCCCAGCCCGTGACGCCCTCGATGCAGCCCTCGAGCCACCAGCCGTCGAGCGTGCCAAGGCCAGGGCCGTTCAGGGTGGGGTAGTGCGGCGAGAATCTGGCGGCGTGATCAATCGGAGTGGCGATTCGCAGCTTCGGATGCCTTGCGTTCAAAGACTTACGTGGGTTGAGCGTCGGCGAGGATTCCCCGCGGGTTGGGCGTGTGCGCGAGAGAGTTCTTTGGGGCGCTGGCGGCAGGTCCGTGGCAGTACCACCACCGGCGTCCGATCGGCCGCCGCCCGTCGACGCACCGCGACCGCGGGCGTTTCGCCGCGCCGCGGCGCACGGTGGTCCCGGGGGAATAATGCCTCCGGGGTGAAAGTTTTGTTTGCCTACCCCGGGCGCGGTCCCTCAACTCCGGCCTCTTTTCCACTACGCCTGCCTCCAATCCCGGAGTCACAGGGGGAACGAAAACCATGAAGAAGTACCAACTCACCGTCACCACCCGCGAGGGCACCGGCCGCAGCGCCTCCCGCCGCCTGCGCAAGGCCGAGAAGATCCCGGCCATCCTCTACGGGAAGCACACGAAGCCCGAGACCCTGGCCGTCCATGCGCCCGAGTTCGTCAAGCTGCTGAAGGAGATCGCCGGCCGCGCCGCGCTGATCGAGCTCAAGCGCGACGCCGGCGCCGCCGCCCTCTCGTTCCTCCAGGAAATCCAGCGCGACCCGATCACGGACCGCTACCTCCACGTCGACCTCCAGGAGGTGAAGGAGAACGAGAAGATGGTGATCAACGTCTCCGTCACGCTCGTCGGCGAGTCCACCGGCGTGAAGAACGAGGGCGGCATCCTCGAGACGGCCACGCACCGCCTCCGCATCCGCTGCCTGCCGAAGGACCTTCCGGCCTTCATCGAGGTGGACGTCACCCCCCTCAAGGTCGGCGAGTCCATCCACGTCTCCGAGCTGAAGCCCATCCCCGGCGTCGAGTTCCTCGACGCCCCGACCCAGGCGGTCGTGCTGTGCATCGAGCCGCCGGCCGAGGAGGTCGCCGCGCCCGCCGCCGACGCCGCCGCTGCGCCCGCCGAGGGTGCCGCCGCCGCGCCCGCCGAGGGCGCCGCCGCTCCGGCCGCCGACGGCAAGGCTCCGGCCGCCGCCGCCAAGCCGGGCGACGCCAAGGCCGCCGCCGCGCCCGCCAAGGACGCGAAGGCCGCCGCTCCGGCCGCCAAGAAGTAAGCTCTCTCCCCGCGGCGCGCCGATGGCGGCGCGCCGCTTGTCCGGCCCGTTCTTTGATCCATGTCCGTCACGCTCCTCGCTGGACTGGGCAACCCCGGCGCGAAGTACGTCGGCACACGCCACAACCTCGGCTTCGCCGTGGTGGAGGCGTTGGCCGCGGCCGAAGGGCTCTCGTGGAAGCACGAGCCGCGCTTCGAGTCCGACGTCGCGCGCTGGAACGTCCGTCCCGGCGAGACCCGCTGGCTGATCAAGCCGCAGACCTTCATGAACGACAGCGGCCGCGCCCTGCGCCGGCTGCTCGACTTCCACAAGCTGCCGGCCCCGGCCCTCGCGGTGGCCCACGACGAGCTCAACGTCGAACTCGGGCGCGTGAAGGTGTCGGTCACCGGCTCCGCCGGCGGCCACAACGGCATCGCCAGCGTCCTGGAGCACGTCGGTGACGGATTCGTCCGCTACCGGCTCGGCATCGGCGGGGGCGAGCGTCCTCCCGGCATGGACCTCGCGGACTACGTCCTGGGCCGATTCCTCCCTTCCGAACAACTCATCCTCGAAAACAACCTCAATCTCCTCGTCGAAGGCGCGCGCCTGCTGTTCACCGGCAGCCCCGCCACGGCGATGAACCGACTCAACCGCAAGCACCGTCATGACCAAGCGTAACTACAAGGCCACCTTCATCCTCGATAACCGCGGCAAGGAGGACTCCGTCGACCAGATCGTCGAGGGCGTGAAGAAGGAGATCGCCGCCATTCAGGGCGAGGTCACCGCCGTCGAGCAGCTCGGCCGCCGCGACTTCGCGCGCAAGACCGACGCCAAGTTCCCGGCCGGCGTCTACGTCTCCATCGCGTTCGCCGCCCCCGCCGGCGCCGCCGCGCAGCTGCACGAGCGGCTCCGCCTCAACGACAGCGTGTACCGCACGCTCGTCCAGAACGCCTGACCGCGCCTCCCCGGCGCCCCGCCCCATGGCCAACCTCAACAAAGTCATGCTCATCGGCAACCTGACGCGCGACCCGGAGCTCCGGGTCACGCCGAAGGGCACGGCGATCTGCACCTTCTCGCTGGCGGTGAACCGCAAGTTCCGCGACGAGTCGGGCGCCGACCGCGAGGAGGTGACCTACGTGGACATCGAGGCCTGGGGCAAGGCGGGCGAGAACATCGCCAAGTACTGCACCAAGGGCCGCCCGCTCTTCGTCGAAGGCCGCCTGCGCCTCGACCAGTGGGAGGACAAGAACACGAAGGAGAAGCGCAGCCGCATGAAGGTGGTCTGCGAGAACTTCCAGTTCCTCGGCTCCGGCGGCGCCCGCGCCGCCGGCGGCGAGGGTGGCGGCGAGGGCGGCTATTCCGCCCCGGCGCCCCGCCCGAGCGCCGCCCCCAGCCGGCCCGCCCCGGCGGCGCAGGAGAACCTCGACGAGGACGTGCCCTTCTGAGGCCCGCCCGTCCCCAACCCGTCCCTTTCAACACCCGTTCCATCATGGCTCACAGCGAAGTGCTCCTCCTCAAACCGGTCGACGGCCTCGGCGCCGAGGGCGACCAGGTCAAAGTCCGCGCCGGCTACGCGCGCAATTTCCTCCTGCCCCAGGGGCTGGCGGTCCCGCTCACGGTCTCGAACCGCAAGCAGGTCGAGGCCCTGAAGAAGGCCCGCGGCCTCCGCGAGGCCAAGGAGCTCAACGGCGCGCAGGAGCTCGCCGCACGCCTGCAGAAGGCGGCCCTCGCCATCGCCGTCAAGACGGGCGAAGGCGGCAAGCTCTTCGGCGCCGTCACGGTCAACGACCTGCACGACAAGCTCGTGGCCGCCGGCCTCGAGGTCGAGAAGCGCCGCATCCACCTCGGCCAGCCGGTCAAGTCCCTCGGCAAGCACGAGGTGAAGATCAAGCTGCACCCCGAGGTCTCGGTCGACCTGTCCTTCGAGGTCGTGTCCGAGAACCCGATCATCCCCGCCGCCGTCGAGGCCGCTCCGGCCGACAAGGCCGAGCGCCCGAAGCGCGAGCGCCGCGAGCGCGCCTGAGGCGCCCGCGATCCCCGCGAGCCGCGACCGCCCGGTCGCGGCTTTTTGCTGCCCGGTCCCCCGGAACCGGAGGTCCGGCGGAGCCCGTTGATAACTTCCGAGCAGTCCGGGATTGCGGGCCGGGGGCGCAGGCCCATCAATCCCGCCCTCCATGGCCGCGACCACGTCCGAGCAACCCGAGCGCCCGCCCCCGCGGCGCGCCGCCCCCCGGTCCGACGGGGCGCCCGCCTCCCGGGAGATGCCCTGGAGCGACGAGGCCGAGCAGCACGTGCTCGCGTGCTGCCTGCTCGACGGCAGCGACACCATCGCGCGCTGCCTCGAGGCGCGCCTGACGGGGGAGGCCTTCTTCGGCGCGGCCAACCGGCTGCTCTTCGAGACCATCGTCGAGCTCTACCAGAAGAGCCCGCCGGTGACGCTCGAGGTCCTGGCCGAGGAGCTCAAGACCCGGCGGCAGCTCGAGGCCGTGGGCGGACTGCCGCACCTGATGCAGGTCACCGGCCGCATCCCGACGACCGCGCACGCCGGCTACTTCATCGAGAAGGTCCGGGAGAAGCACCTGCTGCGCGAGCTCATCAAGGCCGCCACCGGGGCGGTGGAGCAGGCGTACACGTTCAGCGGGGGACTCGAGGAGTTCATCGACCGCATCGAGCAGGACCTCTTCCGCGTCACCCAGGACCGCGTCAGCGACAGCGCCGCCGAGATCAAGGACGCGATGAAGGAGGCCAACACCGTCATCGCGAAGCTCCTGATGAAGAAGGGCGAGCTGACGGGCGTGTCCTCGGGCTTCAAGGACCTCGACGGGATGACCTTCGGCTTCCAGCGCCAGGAGATGATCGTGATCGCGGCCCGTCCCTCGATGGGCAAGACGTCGTTCGCCCTCAACATCGCCGAGGCCGCCGCGCTGCCGAAGGCGGGGAAGGGGGAGGCGGTGCCGACGCTGGTCTTCTCGCTGGAAATGAGCGCCTCCCAGCTCGCCCTGCGCATGCTCTGCTCCCGGGCCCGGGTGAACCTCAAGCTCCTGCGCGACGGCCTCGTCTCCCGCGACGGCCAGGAGGTCAACGCCCTCGGCCGCGCCGCCGAGGAGTTCAAGAAGGCCCCCATCCTCATCGACGACTCCTCGAACCTCACCATCATGGAGATGCGCGCCAAGGCCCGGCGCATCTACGCCCGCAAGAAGCTCGGGCTGGTCATCGTCGACTACCTGCAGCTGGTCAGCGGCTCCGACCCCCGCGCCCCGCGCGAGCAGCAGGTCGCCGAGGTCTCCCGCGGATTGAAGGCCATGGCGAAGGAACTCGACCTCCCGGTCATTGTCCTGAGTCAGCTCAACCGCTCTTCGGAGAAGGAGAACCGCACACCCCGCCTCTCGGACCTGCGCGAATCCGGATCCATCGAACAGGACGCCGACGTGGTGCTGATGCTCTCCCGACCGAAGGATGCCGACGAACGGTTCCAGACCGCCGCCGGCGCCGCCGACTTAATCGTTGCCAAGCAACGCAACGGACCGGTAGGTGACTTGAAATTAACGTTCCTCCAAGAAATTACGCGCTTTGAAAACTTCTCACCGTAGCCCGGTCCTCCGGGCTTTCGCCTTTGTTCTCCTGTTCGCCGTCACCCTGACCGGCCTCTTCGGTCAGGGGGCGCCGAGCGCCGAGCAGCCGCGGGAGCCCGCGCCGCAGATCGGCACCATCGGCGTCAAGTTCGTGGGCGTGGCCAACGTGAGCGAGCAGGTGGTCCGTGCCAATATGTCCCTGCGCGAGGGCACCGGCTTGGACGAGACGTTGATCGACCGCGACATCCGCTCCCTTTACCGCACCGGCCTGTTCGAGTTCATCGAGGTCAAGCGCGAGGCCCGGCCGGGCAACGTCGTCAACCTGCTCTTCGAGGTCACCCCGAAGTTCCGCGTCCTGGCGGTGCGCTTCGAGGGCAACAAGGAGTACAAGGAGCGCCGGCTGACCCGCGAGATCAAGACCGTCGCCAACAGCTCCCTCGACGAGCGCCAGATCAAGGAGGACCAGGAGAAGCTGTACGAGTTCTACCAGAAGAACGGGTACAACCAGGCCCAGATCTCCTACACGATCGACCGCAACCGCTCGACCGGCTTCGGCACCGTCACCTTCCGCATCCGCGAGGGCGTCAAGGTGCGCATCAGCGACATCCGCTTCGTCGGCAACGACAACGTCAAGGCCCGCAAGCTGCGCAAGGAGATGGAGACCAGCAAGTGGCACCCGTTCTCCTGGCTGACCGGCGGCGGCCGCTTCAAGGACAGCGAGTTCGAGGAGGACCTCGACAAGCTGCGCGACTACTACCGCGAGCAGGGCTACCTCGACGTCGAGATCGCCGAGGACAAGGTCACCTTCGACTACCCGAGCGCCGGCCGCCTCGTCATCACCCTGCGCGTCGTCGAGGGCCGGCAGTACAAGGTCGGCGACATCACCTTCACCGGCAACACCATCCACCCCTCGCGCCTGCTCGGGCTCGTCGTCCGCCAGCGCAAGGGCACGACCTTCGTGCCCTCGAAGCTCGATAAGGACGTGGAGAACCTCGAGGACTTCTACGGCCGCGGCGGCTACCTCGACACCCGCGTGCGCCTCGTCCGCCGACCCAACCTCCAGACGGGCAACATCGACGTCGAGTACGCCATCACCGAGAGCGAGAAGTTCCAGGTCGAGTCCATCAACATCGAGGGCAACACCAAGACCAAGAGCATCGTGGTGCTGCGCGAGCTGGTCCTCGGCCCGGGCGACATCTTCGACTCGGTCCGGATGAAAATCTCGAAGATCCGCCTCGAGAACACGCGGTTCTTCGAGGACGTGAACGTCACGCCGGAGTCCACCAACATCCCCGGCCGCCGCAACCTGCGCGTCGCCCTCAAGGAGGCCCGCACGGGCAACCTCACCTTCGGCGCCGGCTTCAGCTCGCTCGAGCGCGCGGTCGTGTTCGCCGAGGTCACGCAGTCGAACTTCGACCTCTTCAACCGCAAGTCCTTCTTCCAGGGCGACGGCCAGAAGTTCCGCCTCCGCCTCCAGCTCGGCTCCCAGTCGTCCGAGATCGTGCTGGCCTTCGAGGAGCCCTGGCTCTTCGAGCGCGAGCTCGCCTTCGGCTTCCAGCTCTTCCGCACGACCTCCGACTACCAGAGCGCCTTCTACGAGGAGATCCGCGCCGGCGGCCAGGTCTACCTCCGCAAGCGCCTCTTCGGCCTCGTCGAGGGCACGGGCACCTACACCTACGAGGTCGTCGAGATCGACAACGTCGACCCCTCCGCCCCCAGCGTCATCCAGGGCCTCGCCGGCCAGACGGCCATCTCCAAGGTCGGTTTCTCCCTCCTCCGGGACACGCGCGACAAGATCATCAACACGACCAGCGGCAACCGCATGGAGCTCATCACCGAGGTCGCCGGCGGCCCGCTCGGCGGCGACGCCGACTACTACCGGCTCGAGTTCCGCGGGTCGCAGTTCTACCCGGTCTTCGAGTTCCAGGAGCAGGTGCTCGCGCTCATCGCCCGCGCCGGCGTGGTCGAGAACTACGGCGACAGCACCGCGGTGCCGTTCTTCGACCAGTACTTCCTCGGCGGCCCGCAGACGCTGCGCGGCTTCGAGTACCGCGAGGTCGGCCCGAAGAACAACCTCGGCGAGCCGCTGGGCGGCAAGACCTACGCCTTCTTCTCCGCGGAGTACTCCTTCGACGTGGTGAAGCCCATCCGCTTCGCGCTCTTCTACGACGGCGGCTTCGTCAACCGCGACGGCTACGACTTCGCGCCGACCGACTACAACGACAACTTCGGCTTCGGCCTCCGCCTCTTCGTCGCCGGCGCGCCGCTCAGCCTCGACTTCGGCATCCCCCTCACCGGCGACCGCTTCAACAAGAAGGGCAGCCAGTTCAACTTCTCCTTCGGCACGCGCTTCTGATCCCCACCCAGCCCGCCCCCCTCATGCAGCACTCGATCCGCACCCTCCTCCTCGCGGCCGCCGTGGCCTTCGGCGCGGCCGGAGCCTCCGCCCAGCCCGCCCTCAAGGTCGTCGTCGTCGACATGGCCAAGGTCTACGACACGCACTACAAGACCAAGGAGGCCAGCGACAAGTTCAACGACGCCGCCCAGCGCGCCCAGGAGCAGCTCGACCGGCTCAACACCCAGCTCCAGACCGCCGCGGACGAGTTCAAGTCCCTCGTCGAGGAGTCGCGCAGCACCGTCCTCAGCGAGCAGGCCCGCACCAAGGCCGGCACCGACGCGCAGAAGAAGCGCGAGGACATCGAGCGCATGAACGCCGAGGCCCAGCGCTTCCGCAACGACACCCAGCGCGCCCTCCAGCTCCGCGCCAAGAACCACCGCGACCTCATCATGGACGAGATCATGAAGGTCGTGAACGCCATCTCCCGCGCCAAGGGCGCCACCCTCGTCCTCGACAAGTCCGGCCCCAGCGTGTTCGGCGTGCCGGTCGTGCTCTACGCGGACCCGGCCTACGACATCACCGACGAGGTGATGAAGGAGGTGAACAAGGACGCGCCGCCGCCCGCCGCCGCGGCCCCGGCCGCCCCCGCGCCGGCCGCGCCCGCGGCGCCGCAGTTCACGGTGCCCGGCGTCACGCCGCCCGCGCCGAAGAAGAACTGAGCACTTGCCAAGCCCTGTTCCGCGGAACAGGGCTTTTTCGTGCCCATGCAGGTCGCCTTCCGCCCGGAGGAAATCGCCGCCATCGTCGCGCCCCTGCGCACGGCCGGAACGACCGGGGAGACGGTCCGCGACATCGCCTCGCTCCGGACCTCGCGGCCCGGCGACCTCTCCTTCCTCGGCTCGTCCAAGTACCGGGCCGACGTCGCCGCCGCCCGCGCCTCCGTGGTGCTCGTGCCGCCCGACTTCACCGGCGAGCCGGCGCCGGACCAGCTCTTCCTCTGGGTCGACCGCCCGTCCCTCGCGCTGGCCCGCGTCTGCGCCCGCATCGAGCAGCTGCTCTGGCCGCGCCCGCCCGCCGGCATCCACCCGGCGGCCGTCGTCGCCCCCGACGCCCGCGTCGACGCGACCGCCACCGTCGGCCCGCTCTGCGTGGTCGAGTCCGGCGCGGTCGTCGGACCGCGCGCCCGCCTGGACGCCTCCGTGGTCGTGGGCCGCGGCGCGCAGGTCGGCGAGGACTGCTGGGTCATGGCGGGCTGCGTCGTCGGCCCGGACTGCCAGCTCCACGCCCGGGTCCGCCTCCAGCCCGGCGTCGTCATCGGGTCCGACGGCTTCGGCTACGAGTTCGAGGGCGGCCGCCACCAGAAGGTGCCCCAGGTCGGCATCGTCGTCGTCGAGGCGGACGTCGAGATCGGCGCGAACTCCACCGTGGACCGCGCCCGCTTCGCCCGCACCGTGATCGGGGAGGGGACCAAGGTCGATAACCTCGTCCAGATCGGCCACAACGTCGTCATCGGGAAGCACTGCATCCTCTGCGCCCAGGTCGGCATCGCCGGCAGCACGACGCTCGAGGACCTCGTCGTGCTCGGCGGCCAGGCCGGCGTCGCCGGCCACCTCACCGTCGCCCAGGGCACGAAGGCCGGCGGCCAGTCCGGCATCACCAGCAGCACCGAGCCGCGCAGCTACCTGAACGGCACGCCGGCGATCTCCTACATGCTCGAGCGCCGGCTGCTCGCGCTGCACCACCGGCTGCCCGACCTCTTCAAGCGCGTGGAAATCCTCGAGTCGGCCCTGAAAAAGGCTTCCGCCTCCGCCGGACAGGCCTTTGGCTCCGGGGAATGAAGGACACACGGCTCAAGATCTTCTCCGGCTCCTCCAATCGCGCGCTCGCCGAGGAGATCTGCGCCTCGATCGGCGCGCCCCTCGGCGAGGCCACGGTGACGTGCTTCCCCGACGGGGAGTCGTTCGTGAAGATCAACGAGAACGTCCGCGGCGCGGACGTGTACATCATCCAGTCGACCTGCCCGCCGACGAACCACCACGTGATGGAGCTGCTGATCATGATCGACGCGGCGCGGCGCGCGTCGGCGGCGCGCATCACGGCGGTGCTGCCGTTCTACGGCTACGCCCGGCAGGACCGCAAGGACCAGCCCCGCGTCCCCATCACGGCCAAGCTCGTCGCCAACCTGCTCGTCGCCGCCGGCGCCACGCGCGTGCTCACGATGGACCTGCACAGCCAGCAGATCCAGGGCTTCTTCGACGTGCCGGTCGACCACCTGTTCGCCTCGCCGGTCTTCTTCCAGTACCTCGCCTCCAAGCGCAGCGCCAACCTCGTCGTCTGCTCGCCCGACGTCGGCGGCATGAAGATGGCCGCCGCCTACGCCGACGCCCTCGGCGCCAGCATCGCGCTCGTCGCCAAGAAGCGCATCAACGCCACCACCGTCGCCGCCACGAACATCGTGGGCGAGGTCGCGGGCTCCGACATCCTCCTCGTCGACGACATCACCGAGACCGCGGGCACCATCACCGCCGCCGCCCGCATCCTGCGCGAGAACGGGGCCCGCAGCGTGCGCGCCGCGATCAGCCACTGCGTGCTCGGCGAGACGGCCTTCCAGCGGCTGAAGGAGGGCGTGCTCGACGAACTCATCACCACCAACTCCGTGCCGATCGCCGACACCCGCGGGCTGCCCATCACCGTGCTCAGCGTCGCCCCGCTCCTCGGCGAGGCCATCGTCCGCATCAACAGCAACGAGTCGGTCACGAGCCTCTTCAAGATCAAGGGCTTCTGAGCGCCCCGCTTGCGGAACCCCCGGCCCGGGCTAGGGTCGGACCCTCCTTCGCCTTCCCATGAGACCCGTCCTGGCCGTCCTCGTCGCCGCCGCCTCCCTCTCCGCCTCCGCCCTGCTCGCGCAGCCGAAGGCCGCCGCCCCGACCGGCAAGACCGGCCTCGCCCACCCCGAGCTCAAGCTCGATGCCAGCGGCGTGGCCGAGGGACGCGCGCCGGTCCTGACGAGCTACGCCGACGTCCTCGACCCGGTCCGCCCGGCGGTGGTCTCCGTCTACTCGAGCAAGATCGTCCGCCAGCAGATCCCCGAGGTCCTCCGCCAGATCTACGGCCGCAACCTGCCCGACCGCGAGATGAAGCAGAACGGGCTCGGCTCCGGCGTCATCATCTCGGCCGACGGCTTCATCCTCACCAACAACCACGTGGTGGAGGAGGCCGACGAGCTCAAGGTCGCCCTCAGCGACGACCGCGAGTTCACCGCCCGCCTCGTGGGCACGGACCCGAAGACCGACATCGCCGTCATCAAGATCGACGCCACGAACCTGCCCCACGTCACGCTCACCGACAGCGAGAAGCTGCGCGTGGGCGACATCGTCTTCGCCATCGGCAACCCCCTCGGCATCGGGCAGACGGTCACGATGGGCATCGTCTCGGCCACCGGCCGCAAGAACGTCAACCTGCTCACCGACCGCGCGCCCGACGCCTACGAGGACTTCATCCAGACCGACGCCGCCATCAACATGGGCAACTCCGGCGGCGCCCTCGTCGACGCCAAGGGCCGCCTCGTCGGCATCAACAGCGGCATCGCGACCAACAACCGCGGCAACATCGGCATCGGGTTCGCCGTGCCCATCAACCTCGCGCGCCACGTCATGAGCAGCCTCATCGAGCACGGCACGGTGGTGCGCGGCTACCTCGGCGTGTCCAGCGAGACGCTCACGCCCGAGATCGCCGACTCCTTCGGCCTGCCCAAGGACACCCGCGGCGTCGTCGTCACCGACCTGAGCCCGCCCGACGGCCCCGCCGCCAAGGCCGGCATCCGCCGCGAGGACGTCATCACCGGCGTGAACGGCCGCGCCGTCACCTCCCGCGACGACCTCCGCCTCATCATCTCCCAGATCGCGCCCGGCACGCAGGTCGCGGTGCAGCTGCTCCGCGACGGCAAGCCCCGGGCGGTCGACGTCACGCTCGGCCGCCTCGACGACACGGTCGCCGTCGGCGAATTCCTGCCCGGCGTGCAGGTCGAGTCGCTCACCACCGACCTGCGCCGCCAGTTCCGCATCGACCCCCGCGTCGAGGGCGTGGTCGTGACCGAGGTGGACGCGGGCTCGCCCTACCGCGACGTCTTCCCGGTGGGCTGCGTGATCGAGCAGATCAACCGCGTGCCCGTGACCGACGCCACGTCCGCCCGCGCCGCGGTGCGCACCGGCCGCAACATGGCGACGGTCTTCTTCCGCGGCGGCTGGCGCTACCTGTTCTTCGAGTCCCGCTGACGCGGGCCCCGGGGCCGGCTCAGCTGCCCGGCTTCGTCGCCGGCAGCGCGGCCAGCTCCGGCGGCAGCTGGTCGGCGGGGTAGGTGGGGAAGCTCAGTTCGAGGAGCGAGATCGTCGGCACCGGGAAGCGGGCCTTGCCTTCGCTGCGGTCGACCAGCACGGCCACGCCGACCGTCTCGCCGCCCGCGCGCGCGATGATGTCGAGGCACTCCTGCACCCGGCCGCCCCGCGTGATCACGTCTTCGACCACGAGGATGCGCTCGCCCGGCGCGATGACGAAGCCGCGGCGCAGCACGAGCAGGTTGTTCTCCTTCTCCGCGAAGATGAACCGGGCCTTGGACCGCCGCGCCACCTCTTGGCCGATGACCAGGCCGCCCATCGCTGGCGCGAGGACGGTGGTGAACTTCAGGGCGGCGAGCCGGGCGACCAGCAGCTCGCCGAGCCGCTCGACCTCCGGCATGTGCTGGCAGACCTGCGCGCACTGGAAGAAATGCCCGCTGTGCAGGCCCGAGCGCAGCACGAAGTG
Source organism: uncultured Opitutaceae bacterium (assembly GCA_964460895.1). Taxonomy (GTDB): domain Bacteria; phylum Verrucomicrobiota; class Verrucomicrobiia; order Opitutales; family Opitutaceae; genus Didemnitutus. Next base: position 43,986 of record CAYWTK010000006.1, on the reverse strand, counting down.
GCCCGTGAGCAGCGCGCGGGTGCGCTTGAAGATGTCGATGACCTCCTGGTTGACGGCGTCCATGCCCGAAACGTGTGGCATTCGCGGGGCGAATGGAATTCGATTCCGTCCCGCGTCCGCCCGACCATGAGCAGCCCTCCGCCCCCCGCCCTCGAAGACGAGCTCGGCGACGTGCTCGAGAAGGCCGCCCGCCACGCCGGCCTGCCCCTCGACCGCCTGGCGGCGGCGGCGGGCGTCGAACTCGGCCGCATCCAGGACGCGCTCGACTACCGCTCCGACCTCACCACGGCCGAACTCGGCCGCTTGGCGGGCGTGCTCGGCCTCAACGAGGTCGGGCTCTGCGCCCTCGCCCAGGGCGCCTACCCGCGGCCCGAGATGGGCGGGCTCCCGTTCTGCCTCTACCCGCTGCGCATGCCGTTCGGCACCGGCGTGGCCAACGCCTACCTGGTCTCGGCCGGCTGCGACGAGACCGCGGTGCTGTTCGACGCCGGCGCGAGCGGCGCCGAGCTGCTCCGGGTCTGGCCGGCGCGCATCCGGCGCGTCGCGGCGGTCTTCGTCACCCACTACGAGGCGGAGCACATCGGCGGCCTCGACGAGGTGCTCGAGCGCTTCGGGCTGGACCGCTTCCACGGCCCGCCCAGCGGCCGCTGGCCGCGCTGCGCGCCGGTGGAGGAGGGGCAATCGGTGGAGGTGGCGGGGCTGCGGATCACGGCGTGGCAGACACCGGGGCACGCGGCCGAGCACAATTGCTACCTCGTCGCCAGCGGCCCGCCGGCCGGCCGGCGGGAGCTGGCCGTCACCGGCGACCTCATCTTCGCCGGCTCGCTCGGCGGCGGCTACTACTGCTGCCGCCGGCAGCTGCACCACGCGCGCCGGGTGCTCGACCGGCTGCCCGACGACGCCCTCGTCGCGCCGGGGCACGGGCCGCTCTCGACGGCGGGCAACGAGCGGCGCTTCAACCCGTTCCTGCGCTGACGGCGTCCGCCGGCGCGGTCGGCAGCAGCACCCGGAAGGTCGCGCCCTTGCCCGGCTGCGACTGCACCTCGAGGCGGCCGCCCTGCAGGGCGAGCAGCTCGCGGGCGATGAAGAGGCCCAGCCCCGACGACTCCTCCCCGCCCGTCGGCTGCGCGGAGAGCTGCGCGCGGGGCGTGAAGATGCGCGCGAAGTCGTCCGGCCCGAGCCCGGGCCCTGTGTCGCGCACCTCGGCGGCCGCCCACGGACCCGACTCGCCGAGCGCGACCGTGATGGTGCCGCCGGGAGGCGTGAACTTCAGGGCATTGCCCACGAGGTTGTCGAACACCTGCCGGAGGCGGTCGGCGTCGGCCCGCACGGGGGGCAGGGGGGCGGACGGCGGCACGAGCACGAGGGTCTGCCCCTTGTGGGCGGCGACGGCCTGCAGGCTCTCGACCGCGGCCGCCGCGACCGCCCCGAGGTCGAGCGCCGTCGCGTGCACCTGCAGGTTGCCCTCCTCGATCGCCGCGGCGTCGAGGAAGTCGCGCACGAGGTTCCGCATGCGGGCCGTGTCCGCCTGGATGCCGCCCGCGAGCCGCGCGACCGTCGCCGGGTCGCCGGGTCGCCGCCCGATGAGGCCGGCCGTCGCGTGGAGCGCGGAGAGCGGCACCTTGAGGTCGTGGGAGGCCATCTGCAGCAGGCGCGACTTGAGGCGCTCCGCCGTCTCCGCCCGCTCGCGCGCGTGCTCCGTCGCCGCGCGGAGCCGCCGCTCGCTCCGCAGGCGCACGAGCTGGACGACGATGACGGCCCCGAGCACGGTGACGCCGACCACGAGGCCGGAGCCGAGCGCGAGGTTCTGCGACCGGCGTTCGCGGAGCTCGGCCCGCTGCAGCTCCTGCTCGCGGCGCAGGAGCGCGATCTCCAGCTCGCGCTGCTCCGCCCCGTACCGCGCGCGCAGCTCGTCCATCCGCCGGCGGTCGGACTCGTTGCGGGCGCGCTCGGTGGCGGCGGCGAGGCGGCGCTCGCTCGCGAGGGCGGCGGCGAGGTCGCCCCGCGCCTCGTGGGTGAGCGCGAGCTCGCGCTCGATCTCCGCCGCGACCTCCGGGCTGTCGAGCGTCGCCGCCACGCGGCCGGCGACCGCGAGGTGGCCGAGCGCCTCGTCGGTGCGCCCGGCGCGGCGCAGCACGAGGGCGAGGCGGCGGTGGGTGTTGGCGATGTAGCGCCGGTAGCGGAGCGCCTCGAACATCTCGAGGGCCCGGCCGAGGTAGCCGAGGGCGCGCGCGGTCTCGCCGCGCGCGTCGGCCACCAGGCCGAGGTTGGTCAGCGACTCCGCGATGGCGCGCCGGTTGCCGTAGCGCTCCCGCAGCGCGAGCGCCTCCTCGTGGAGCACGGCGGCCCGGTCGAGCTCCCGCCGCTCGAGGTGGTAGTTACCGAGCGTGTTCAGCAGGCTGGAGCGGATGCGGTCGTCGCCCGCGCGCACGGCGTGCTCGAGTCCGCGCCGGATGTGCGCGAGCGCGTCCTCCGAGCGGCCGTAGCGGAGGTAGGTGAGGCCGAGGCCCCCGTGCGTGCGGGCCAGCAGGGACTCGTCGCCGAGCCGTTCCGCCAGCTTGAGCTCCTCGAGGTGGCTTTCGAGCGAGCGGGGGTAGTCGGAGAGCGCCCAGTGCAGGCGGCCGAGCAGGTAGAGGAAGTCGACCTGCAGCCGCTGGTCGCCCGCGGCGGCGGCGCGCGCCAGGCCCTCCCGGGCGGCCGCGAGGCCGAGGCCGTAGTCGCCGCGCCGACGGTGGAGATTCGCCTGCGTGGCGAGGGCCCGCAGCGCGTCGGCGCCGGCGCCCGGGTCCGCCGCCACCGGGGACTCGTCCGGGTCGGAGTCGTCCGCGTCGACGGCGGCGGCGGGCGGGACCGCGGGCACGGGGGGAGCGGGCGCCGGATCGCCGCGCACCGCGGCCGCGCCGAGCAGGACGGCGAGCAGGGGAGGGAGCGTCGACGCCGCGCGCACGGCTAAAGAGGCGCAAAGCACCGGCTTATTTTCAACGCAATTGCGGACGGCCGCTTTACAGCGCCGGAGCATCCCGGCTGAATCGAGCGATGATGAAACGCACCCGCGTCGCGCAGTTCGGTCTGGGTCCCATCGGCATCGAGTCGCTCAAGCTGGCGGCCTCCCAGCCGTGGCTGGAGATCGTCGGAGCCGTGGACAACGCGTCGCAGAAGGCCGGGCGGTCCCTCACCGAGGTGACGGGCCTCGACGCCCTCGACGGGCTGAAGGTCAGCCGCGACCTCGAGGAGCTCTTCCGCGAGAATCCGCCGGAGCTGATCCTGCACACGGCCTCGTCCAGCGCCGCCGCGACGCTCGCGCAGATGCGGCCCGCGCTCGAGCTGGGAGTCAGCGTCGCGTCGACCTGCGAGGAGCTGATCTTTCCCGCCCTGAAGGCGGCGGCCCTCGTGCCCGAGTACGACGCGCTCTGCCGCCACACCGGCGCCCGCGTGGTGGCGACGGGCGTCAACCCCGGCTTCGTGATGGACGTGCTCCCGATCTGCCTGACCGCCGTCAGCCGCACGGTGGAGAAGGTCGAGGTCACGCGCGTGGTCAACGCCTCCACGCGCCGCCAGCCCCTGCAGGCCAAGATCGGGAGCGGACAGCCGGTCGCCGCGTTCCGGGAGAAGCTGCGGGACGGGCGCGCCGGGCACGCGGGCCTGCGCGAGTCGCTCGCGCTCGTCGGCCATGCGCTCGGCTGGAAGCTCGACTCGATCGTCGAGCAGGGCGAGCCGGTCGTCGCGGAGCGCGAGATCCGCACGGCGCACTTCACGGTGCGGGCGGGCGAGACCTGCGGCATCCACCAGCGGGCGGTCGGCACCGAGGGCGGAGTCGAGCGCGTGGTGCTCGACATCCGCATGTACCTCGACGCGCCGGAGCCCCACGACCGCGTGGTGCTGAGCGGGCGGCCCGCGCTCGACGTGGTCGTGCGCGGCGGCGTGCCCGGCGACGAGGCGACGATCGCCGCGCTCGTCAACGTCGTGCCGCGCCTGCTCGCGTCGTCACCCGGACTCCACCTCGCGACCGACCTAGCGCTGCCGCGCTGGGCCGGCGGTGGCCTCTGAGAAACTCGCGCGCGCAATTCCAGCGCGCCGGACCGGGAATGGTGTTGACAGGTCCTTCACCGTAACAACTTTTTGCCCCTCTGTTGTTTGGCTTCCTAGCTCAATGGTAGAGCAGCTGACTCTTAATCAGTAGGTTCGGGGTTCGAGTCCCCGGGGAGCCACCAGTCTCGTTTTTTGCATCCTCCTCGTTCGTGTGCGCGGCGCGCCTTGCCGGCGTAGCTCAACGGTAGAGCACCTGTTTTGTAAACAGGCGGTTGCGGGTTCGAATCCAGTCGCCGGCTCCACCGTCCCGCTGGAACCGGCACCTCGCCGCGCATGTCGTCGTCCTTCCTGCCACTGCCTGGTGGTGTAATGGTAGCACAGCAGATTCTGACTCTGCTTGTCTAGGTTCGAGTCCTAGCCGGGCAGCCACGGATGCGCCGCGTTTTCGAAAGCGCATTGACAGGGAAAAATGATTGGCAACAAATCACGAACTTTCCGCCCCCGCCTCTTGCTTTCTCGCTGCATCCCTCCCGACCCAAGGCCCGCAGCCTTCCTTGAAGGTCGCGGCAGCGTCCCCCGCAACTGAACCCCACCGGCGGCGCGGAGTTTTCCGTTTTCTCCCCCCGACTCACCCAGTCCCACTAAAAATCGCACTATGATCACTGCACACCTGCCCCTCGCGTTCCTGATGAACCAGACTCCGATGGAGCTGTTCAAGCACGGCGGCTACATCATGTGGCCGATCCTCCTCACGTCGTTCCTGCTGATCACCGTCGCGGTGGAGCGCATCCTCTTCATCATCCGCGAGAGCACCCGCCGCAACCACGAGGTGGTCGAGAAGATGATGGAGAAGGTCGAGGCCGGCGATGTCGACGGTGCGGTGGAGATCGGCAAGAAGAGCCAGGACTACATCGCGCGCATCCTCGTCTACGCGCTGACGCACAAGGAGCACTCGCTGGGCAACGCGTTCACCCGCGCGGCCAACCAGGAGCTGCAGCGCTTCTCCCAGGGCCTTCCGACCCTCGACACCCTCATCACCGCCGCCCCGCTCCTCGGTCTGCTCGGCACCGTCACGGGCATGATGGCCACCTTCGGCGCCCTCTCCGGCGGCGACATCGCCTCCGCGGCCGGTCAGATCACCGGCGGCGTCGCCGAGGCGCTCATCGCCACGGCGTGCGGTCTCGCCCTCGCCATCATCGGCCTGCTGCCGTTCAACTACCTGAATGCGCGCCTCGAGGAGGCTCGCCACGAGGTCGAGGACGCGTCCAACTCCCTCGAGATCATCATCAACAAGGAAAAGGTCGGCGCCCGCTGACCTTGCGCGGCTCCGGCTCGCGTAACCCTCAACCCTTACTGTCATGCATGGCGGCGGCGGTGGACAAGGTGTCGGCGGCGTCAAGAAGGCACGCATTGAGATCATCCCTCTCATTGACGTCATCTTCTTCCTCCTCGCCACGTTCGTCCTGTTCACCCTTTCCCTCAACAGGTCGAACGGACTGAACGTCCAGTTGCCGGTGTCGGCGACCAGCGAACCGCGCGATCCCGCCGGTTCGGTCACCATCACCGTCACGGACGAAGGCACGCTCGCCTGGAACAAGGACCTCGTCACCCTCGACGAATTCCTGCAGCGCCTCCAGCAGTTCCGTGCCCAGGAACCGGACGGCCGCATCCTCATCAACGGCGACGAGCGGGCGTTCTTCGCCCAGGCGATCTACGTGTTCGACGAGGCCCGCAAGGCGGGCTTCGCCAAGGTCTTCATCGAGACCCGCGTCCGCTGACCACCTCGCGTCCCAATCCCGATTGCCCGAACCCCTATGGAAGGCTCCAAGATCAAGGTCGCGAAGCTGAAGAAGGCGCGCATTGAGATCATCCCCCTCATCGACGTCATCTTCTTCCTCCTCGCGACGTTCGTGCTGTTCACCCTCTCGCTGAACCGCATCCAATCCGTCCCGGTCGACCTGCCCACCGGCGTCCCGCCGCGCAGCGACGTCAAGCCGGAGGAGCCGACCACCATCCAGGTCTCCGAGGCCGGCAACATCTTCTGGAATCGCGAACTGATCGACCTGCAGGAGCTCCCCGCCCGCATCGCGCACTACAAGACGCAGACCGAGGACCCCAAGATCCTCGTCGCCGGCGACGAGAAGGCGCGCTTCGGCGCGACCGTCCAGGTCCTCGACGAGATCCGGAAGGCCGGCATCGAGAAGTTCTCGGTGGAGACGCGCACCCGCCCGACCGGCAAGTAAGCTCATGAATTACAGAGACCTCATCATCGGCCTGATCATCTCGGTCGGCCTCCACGTCGGATTCCTCTTCGGCTTCAACACGAAGCCGCCGCCCAAGCCCAAGGCCGTCGAGGAGAAGGTCGAGATCATCCAGATGGAGATGCCGGAGATCGAACCGGAGAAGGAGGAGACCGTCGAGGAGCTCACCGAGGAGGCGCCGACCAACCAGCTGGCGCCCCCGAGCCTCGTCGACGTCCCGTCCGTGTCCGTCACCGCGTTCACCCAGCCGCTCCAGCCTCCGCCCCCTCCCGGCCTCACTGCCGCCAAGGGCGCGATCGCGATCCCCGTGGTCAAGCCCGGCACCAAGCTCGGTCAGGGCATGAAGGACCTCTTCGACGTCGCCAACCTCGACCAGCCGCCCGTCCTCCGCGTCCCGGTGCAGCCGAACTACCCGTTCGAGATGCGCCGCGCCGGCATCAGCGGCGAGGTGCTCATCGAGTACATCGTCGACTCCAACGGCCGCGTCGCGGGAGCCCAGGTCGTCCGTTCCTCCCAGCGCGAGTTCGAACAGCCGGCCATGCAGGCCGTCATGAAGTGGCAGTTCCGCCCCGGTCGCAAGGGCGGCCGCGCGGTCAACACCCGCGTGCAGCAGGTCATCACCTTCAATCTCAACGAGGAGTAACCCATGCGTTCCCCCTTCCTCCGCGCCCTCGTGCTCGCCGTCGCCGTCGCCGGTGCGGCCTCGATCGGCGTCGCGCAGCAGCCGCCGCGCGAATACTCCCTGACCGACGGCACCAGCGAGGTGCTGAGCGGGCCCTACAAGACGGCCGCCGAGGCCAAGAACTACGACGGCGCCCTCGCCGCCATCAACGGCCAGATCGCCAAGGTCACCGATCCGACCAGCTTCGACATGGCGGTCCTGCTCCAGATCAAGGCGCAGACCCTCCTTCAGAAGAGCGCGTTCAGCGAGGCCATCGAGCCCCTCGAGAAGGCCCTCGCCCTCTCGGATGCGAAGACGCCGTCCTATTTCGACGAGCGCGTCACGCAGGAGTTCCTGTACTTCCTGGCCCAGCTCCACTTCCAGGAGGCCTCGAACTCCAAGAACCCGGCCGTGGTGGCCGCCGCCTACGACCGGGCGGAGCGGCACATGAACCGCTGGGTCGCCAACAGCAAGAAGCCCAACCCGGACACGCTGCTGTTCTACGCGTCGCTGCTCTACAACCGCGCGACCCAGAACCCGGACAAGCCGGACGACGCCGCGATCAAGAAGGCGCTCGACGTCGTGGACAGCGCCCTGCGCATGTCCACCCGCCCGAAGGACAACCTCTACGTGCTCAAGCTCGTCTGCCTCCAGCACATCGGCCGCAACGCCGAGGCCACGGAGCTGCTCGAGCTGCTCGTGAAGCAGAAGCCCGACAACCGCACCTACTGGCAGCAGCTCGCCGCGCTCTACCTCGGTCAGGGCAAGGACGTCCGCGCCATCCTCGCCTTCGAGCGGGCGCAGGCGAACGGGTTCATGAATTCGCCGAAGGACAACTTCAATCTCGTCGGCATCCATTTCAACATCGGCCAGTACGAGCGCGCCGCCGAGCTCCTGGAGAAGGGCCTGCGCGACGGCTCCATCGACAACGAGGAGAAGAACTGGGAGCTGCTCGCGTACTCGTACCAGCAGCTCAACCGCGACTTCAAGGCCATCGACACCCTCAAGGAGGCCACCAAGGTCTTCCCGAAGTCCGGCCAGCTCGAGTACCTCATCGCCCAGAACTACTACGGGATGGAGAAGTTCGAGGAGGCGCTCCCGCACCTCCAGGCCTCCATCGCCAAGGGCGGCGGCAACAAGCCGCACCAGACCTACCTCTTCCTCGCCTTCATCGCGTACGAGCTGAAGAAATTCGACGTCGCGCTCGACGCCGCCGACCGCGCCATCCGCACGCCCGAGGGCAAGGCGGAGGGCGAACGCATGAAGCAGGCCATCCAGGACATCCTGCGCGAGCGGGACGCCAAGCTGCAGAAGACCTGAACCCCTATCGTTCCCCGAAAATGAACAAACTCTACATCCTCATCCCGGCGATCGGCATGGTGATCTTCGCCGTGTTCTACTCCCAGTTCGACAAGGCCCACCAGGCCAAGCTTGCCGCCGCCAAGGTCGCCGCGGAGAACGAGCGCAAGGAGAAGGCCAAGCGCGACATCGTCAACCGCGAGATCGCCATCAAGGCCGCCATCGAGGCGCAGGAGAAGCGCAAGCTCGAGCGGGAGGAGCGCGAGCGCGTCGAGGAGGGCAAGAAGAAGGCCCGCCAGGACGCCGAGGACAAGCGCCAGCGCGCGTTTGACGACCGCAAGCGCACCCGCGACCAGGTCGAGCGCCTCAAGAAGGAGGTCGAGGCCGTCAAGGGCGAGGTCGCCAAGCTCAACGAGCAGAGGCAGTCCCACCTCGACGAGCAGAAGTTCCTCAAGGACTACGTCAAACAGGCGGAGGCGAACGTGAAGTACTACTACGACCTCCTCGACAAGCTCGCCGCCGCCGAGGCCGCGCGGGCCGCCGCCGAGGCCGCCGCCGCCGCCGCCGCCAAGAAGGGCTAACCCGACCGATTCCCGTTCCCCATGAAGAACCTCTACATCTACGTGCTCACCCCGGTCGTGCTGTTCCTCGCGTTCCTGTACACGCCGGGCATCGGCTACAACAGCGCGATGAAGGAGCTCGACGCGAAGAACCAGCGCATCAAGGCCGAGCGGGCCGCGGCCAAGGCCGCCGAGGACGCCCGCCGCGCCGACATCGAGCGCAAGGCGACCGAGGACGCCAAGAAACGCCAGGAGCAGCGCGACGCCGAGGAGCGCGCCAAGGAGGCCCGCAAGGTCAAGGACTACGAGGATGCGATGAAGCAGCTCCGCGACGAGGCGGCCAAGTACGCCTCCGAGGCCGACGGCTTCCAGCGCGAGGCCAACGCCCTCGAACTGCAGCTCAACGAGCTGCGCTCGCTCAAGGAGAAGACCAACCGCGAGGTCTTCGAACTCTCCAAGCAGGTCGAGCTCGCCAAGGTGGGCCGCCGCAACGCCGAGCTCGAGATCCAGCGCATGGTTGACATGGTCGCCCAGCGCCTCGGCGCAAGCTCGCTCGCTGCGATGCCCCCGCCCGCCCCCGCGCCGGGCGCGAGGAAGTAAGCGACATCCGGCGATCGTCCGACGAGCCGCGCCCCCGGGCGCGGCTCTTTTCTTTCCCGCGGCCGCGCGCCGAACGAAGCTCCACGTCGGCCGCGGCCGCGCGCGATCAAGATTCTGCTTGCTGTCCCCCGCGCCAGACCTCTGATTCCTCGCTCTCCTTCTCAGTCGGGGCGTAGCTTAGCCTGGTAGAGCGCTACGTTCGGGACGTAGAGGTCGTGAGTTCGAATCTCACCGCCCCGACCATTTTCCGGGCCCCGCGTCGGGGCGGAAACATCAGCCCAAGCCGTTGCGCAGGCACCAGCGGACGAGAGTCGGGACGTCGCGCAGGCCGAGCTTGGCGAAGATGCGGGCGCGGTGCTTCTCCACGGTGCGCGTGCTCAGGCCGAGCTGGGCGGCGACCTCCTTCGAGACGAGACCGCGGGCCACGAGGCGGACGACCTCGCGTTCCCGCTCGGACAGGGCCTCCGAGCCGGCGCGGGGAATCGCCGGCTCCGCGGCGAGCGAGGGGACGGGCGGCGGCACGGTGGCCGAGAAGAACATGCCGCCCTCCAGCACGCACTGCACCGCCCGGTCGATCTGCTCGAGCGGAGAGTTCTTGTCCACGAATCCCGCGACGCCCAGCGCGACCAGTTCGGCGGGCAGCTGCGCCTCGGGGTGGGCGGTGAGCACCACGACCCGGGTGGTCTGGTTGTGCCGGCGCAGCTCGCGCACGATGTCGCGCCCGTCCATGTCGCGCAGGTAGAGGTCCGCGATGAGGAGGTCGGGCGGGTCGGCGAGGCAGGCCGCGAGCGCGTCGCGGCCCTGCGCGAAGTCCCTCAGGTCCCGCGGCTGGAAGCGCCGCTGCAGCGACTCGCGCAGCAGCTCGCGGAACGTGACCGTGTCGTCCACCAGCACGAGGCGCAGGCCGCTGACGGCGGGGGAGGGCATGATGGGAGTCAGCACACGTCCCTTATAGCCGGCCGCAAGGAGGGAATGCGTTGGGTAGAACTACGCCCCCCGGGGGCCGGCGCCCGCCCCTAGCGGCCGGCGGCCCGCGGCGGTATCGTCGGGACGACCCCGGGGAATCTTCTGCTTTGCGCCCCGGAGGCTCCCCCGTACCGTCGGATTTCCTACACCATGAACCACCCCCCGCGCTCCCTCCTGAGCCGCGCCGTCGTCGGCGTGTTGTCCTGCCTCCCCCTCCTGCTCTCCGCCCAGTCCGCTCCCGCGCCGGCCCCGGCCCGCGGCGACGAGGACCGGGATGAACCGGTGAAGCTCGAGGCCTTCACCGTCACCGGCTCCAACATCCGCCGGGTCGAGAACGAGAAGGCCCTTCCGGTCTCGATCATCAACCGCGACGTGATCGACGCGCGCGACGCGTCCACGCCGATCGAGTTCCTCGTCTCGCTCCCGCAGATCACCAACGTCCCGCTCAACGAGACCGCCACCCTCGGCGCCACGGCCCGCGGCGACAACGCCTCGGTCGCGCTGCGCGGCCTCAGCTCGGGCAACACCCTCGTCCTCCTCAACGGCCGCCGCCTGGCGCCGCACCCGATCAGCGCCGCCGAGGGCGACGTGCCCGCGATGTCGCCCAACGTGGCCCAGCTGCCCAACCGCGGCATCGACCGCGTCGAGGTCCTGCGCGATGGCGCGTCCTCCATCTACGGCTCGGACGCGGTGGCGGGCGTGGTGAATTACATCATGGACCGCGACTTCCGCGGCACCGAGGTGCGCCTGCGCTACGGCTACAACGACGACAAGGGCGGCGACGAGATGCGCGCCACCGTCCTGCACGGCCGCGAGTTCGCCGGCGGCAAGGGCCGCCTGGTCACCACGGTGGACTGGTTCAAACGCCAGTCCGTCCTCGCCCGCGACCGCAGCTTCTCGGCCGAGTCGGACCACACGGGCCGCGCCCCGGCGCCCTGGAACGACTACAACACCGACACGGACTTCTTCTTCCGGTCCGCGACCAGCGCCTACGGCAACTTCATCACCGGCCAGCTGGTGAACGGCGTCTTCACCGCCGGCCGTCCGGCGGGCATCCCGTCCTCCCTCGTCGCCACGTCCGGCACGTTCTTCCTCGTGCCCGCGACCACCACCTCCGGCGTGGGCTTCAAGACCACGACCCCCGCCCGCGTCGGCATCGAGCGCGACTACTACTACAACAACAACACCTACCGGAACATCCTGCCGAAGAGCACGCGGTACAACTGGTACACCTCGCTCGAGTACGACCTCAGCGACAAGCTCACCGCCTTCGGCGACCTCTCCTACTACCGCAGCTTCTCCTCCGCCATCCGCGAGCCCGACAGCGCCTCGCGTTCGACCGACGGCGACATCTACATCCCGATCGACAACCCGTTCAATCCGTTCGGCTCGCGCTTCTGGCACCCGACCGGCGCCCCGAACACGGACGGCACGGCGCGCCTCGTCGGCACGCCCGCCACCGTCGTGATCAACAACAAGCGCTTCATCGACCTCGGCACCCGCAACTTCGAGGTCACCTCCGACGTCATCCGCGGCGTCGGCGGCCTGCGCGGCAAGCTCGGCGGCACGTGGAACTGGGAGTCCGCGATCCTCTACACGCTGGCCCGCACGGAGGACGACGAGAGCGGCTCGACGCGCGAGAGCCTCTTCCAGGAGGCCCTCAACCGCACCACCGCCGCCACGGCGTACAATCCGTTCGGCTACACCTTCGCCGTGCAGGGCGGCGCCCTCGCGGTCACCGGGCCCTACGTGAATCCCCGCAGCGTCATCGATTCCTTCCAGCGCAACTTCCTGCGCGAGGGCGAGACGTCCATCGCCAGCTGGGACTTCCGCGCCTCCGGCGAACTGATCGACCTCTGGGGCGGCAACGCCGCCTCGCTCGCGGCCGGCGCCGAGTACCGCTCCGAGACCTACGAGGACACGCGTCCCCCGTTCGCCGGGCTCAACCCCGCCGGCTCCGGCCTCGACCCCCTCGACAACGACTTCCTCGCGTTCTCGCCGAACACCGACACCTCCGCGGACCGCGACGTCTCCGCCGTGTACGCCGAGCTGAACCTGCCCCTCGCGGGCAAGAACTTCACGCTCCCGCTCGTCAAGTCGCTCGAGGTCACCGCCTCCGGCCGCTTCGAGAAGTACTCCGACTTCGGCGACACGACGAAGCCGAAGCTCGGGATGACCTGGCGTCCGTTCGACTGGGCGGTCGTGCGCGCCTCGTACAACGAGGGCTTCCGCGCCCCCAACCTGGCCCAGCTCTTCACCACCGAGCTCATCCGCTCGAGCGCGGCGACCGACTCCTACCGCAGCTCCGTCACGCTCCTCCCGAGCGACGGCAGCATCTTCCGCATCTTCCGCCGCTCCGGCAACCAGAACCTCCGTCCGGAGGAGGCCGAGGGCAAGTCGGTCGGCGTCGTGATGGACGTTCCCTTCGTCAAGGGCCTCACCGCCTCGGTCGACTACTGGGAAATCCGCCAGGACGGCGCCATCGCCACGACGGGTGGCGTCGCCGACGACACCGACGCGCTGATCGCCGCCACCCAGGCCGCCCTCGCCGCCGGGCAGAACATCGCCAACATCGACCTCGGCTCGGGCACGGCGAACTACCGCGGCGACCCGGCCGTGGTCCGCAACCCGGTCACCCAGGCCGACCGCGACGCCTTCGCCGCGTACAACGCGACCCGCCCGGCGTCGTCCCAGCGCGCCGCCGTCGGCACGATCGCGTTCATCCGCGAGACCTACATCAACCGCTCCGAACGCTTCACCAACGGCATCGACTTCGAGGTCGCCTACCGCTTCCCGCGGACGGCGCTCGGCAACTTCAATATCCGCACCGAGTGGACCTACGTCATCGACGCCTACGCCTACGACGCGCCCGGCCAGCCGCGCAACGACCTGCGCTGGCAGGGCGGCGCCCCGATCTGGAAGGGCAACACGACCCTCTCTTGGCGCAAGCGCGACTGGCGCGCCTCCCTCAGCGCCGCCTACACGGGCGACTTCCAGGACGCCGACGGCGGCACGACGCTGACCGTCTGGGACTCCCTCGGGCGCCCCGACTACATCGTCAACACGGTCGACACCGGCCTCAACCGCTACCGCTACCGCGTCGAGGATTCCCTCATCTACAACGCCAGCCTCAGCTACCGGTTCCGCGCCAAGAACAAGTGGGTCGGCGACACCACGGTGCGCCTCGGCGTGATCAACCTCCTTGGCGACGAGCCGCCGCTCGCGCCGGATTCCCGCGGCTACACCACGAACCAGTACAGCACGCTCGCGCGCGGCCGCATCTGGTCGTTGGAGCTCTCGCGCCGGCTCTGACGGACCGCGCCTGAAGCCTTCCTTCCGGGGCGGGGTCCACGCGGACCCCGCCCTTTCTCTTCCCCCGTCCGTTCGCGCCCCACCTCTGGCCAGTTCCCCTCCCATGACGCTCCGATTCGTCCTGCTGCTGTTCGGTCTCTTCGCGCTGTCCGTTCCGTTGCGGTCGGCGGCCCCGGTCGTGACGCCGGTGACGGCGCCCCACGGCATGGTGGTCGCCATCCATCCCGAGGCCGTCGCGCTCGGCGTCGAGGTCCTGCGCGCGGGCGGCAACGCGATGGACGCGGCCGTGACGGTCTCGCTCGCGGTGGGCGTGGCCGAGCCGTACGGCTCCGGTCTCGGGGGCAAGCTGGTCATGCTCTACCACGACGCGGCCAGCGGCACGACGACGGCGGTCGAGGCGCTCGACGCGGCTGGGTCGGCGTTCGACCTGCGGCGGCATCGCCAGCTCGGCCGCGAGGCGTCCTCTTCCGGTTGGACCGCCGTCTGCGTGCCGGGCCTGCCGGCGGGCCTCTACGAGGCGCACCGGCGCTGGGGCTCGATGCCGTGGAGGCGGACGGTCGAGCCGGTCGTCGGGTTCGCGCGCGAGGGCTTCACCCTCCTGCCCGGGATCCGCAAGGCGTTCGTCGAGCGCGAGGACGTGCTGAACCGCGGCGATCCCGAGGTCGCGCGGCTCTACCGCCCCGGCCTGGCGCCGGAGGCCGAGGGCCGCCGGCTGCCCAACGAGGACTTGGCGCGGACGTTGGAGGCGTTGGCCGAGCGGGGGCGCGACGGCTTCTACCGCGGTCCCGTCGCCGCCGCGCTGGTCGCGGCCGCGCAGCGCGGGGGCGGGTGGATCACGGCCCGGGACCTCGAGTCGTATGCCGTGCGCTTCAGCGCGCCGCTCACGCTGGAGTTCGCCGGGCGCACCGTCCTGGCCCCGCCTCCTCCCGGCCATGGCGCGCCGATCATCCTCGCGACGCTGCGGGCGTCGGCGGACCTCGCCGCCGGCTCCTTCCGGAGCGCGGCGAACCTCGACCGCTTTGGCCGGAACTACCTCGCGCAGTCGGAGCAGGTGCGGCGCCTCATCGGGGATTCTCCCGAGGCCCGGGCAGCCGCGGAGCGGCTGATCGCGTCCCCCGCGACGTCGGGCGTGGGCGCGGCCGCGCGCGACGGCGACGCCACGACGCACCTGATCGTGGTGGACCGCCACGGCAACATCGCCTGCCTGTCGCAGTCCCTCAGCCTCCACTTCGGCGCGGGCGTCATCGCCCCCGGGACGGGGTTCGTGCTCAACAACACGATGTCGAACTTCAACTACACCGACGCCACGCTGCCGAACCATGCCGCCCCCGGGCGGCGGCCGTGGAGCACGACCGCGCCGATCGTCGTCCTCGAGGGCGGCCGGCCCGTGCTGACGCTCGGATTGCCGGGCGGCGCGCGCATCCCGTCGGGACTGGCCCAGGTGCTCGCCGACCACCTGCTGTTCCGGCGCCCGCTCGCCGCCGCGATCGCCGACACCCGCGTCCACTGGATCGGCACGGAGGGCCCGGGACCGGGCCGCTTCGAGGCGGAGAACACGTTGCCCGCGGAAACCGCGGCCGAATTGCGGAAAATGGGCTGGGAGGTGGACACCCGGCGCGTGCCCGGCGTCAGCAGCCATTTCGGCGGCGTGAACGTGGTGATCCTCGAAGCCGACGGGAGCCGGACCGGATTGGCGGATCCCCGTCGCCTCAACGTCGCGGCCGGGCACTGATTCCGGCCGCGTTGCGGCCGATCCCGTCCGGACGGATCTGCCGTGCCGCCGGCCGTTCGAGCCGGCGCGACCCCGTCCCGGCCGAGCGGGCCGGGTGGTGGAGCCGGGGCGCCCTCGCCCCGGTGGGCGAACGGACGCGGCGAGGGCGCCGCATCCCCAACTATTCGCGCCAGAGCTGGAGCGAGCGGAGGTAGTTGCCCCGTTCGTAGGCCTCGGGGTCGGGGCAGTTGCGCAGGCTGAGGGCGCCCCGCATCTCGGCGACCGACGCGTACTCGAACTTCTCCATCCACTGCTTCAGCTCGGCGAGGATCGTGCCGAGCGTATCGGGTCCGTCGCGGAGGAGGGCGGCGACCACCTGGACGGCGTCGGCGCCCGCGAGCAGGGCCTTGACGACCTCGGCGGCGCTGTGGACGCCGCCGGAGCAGGCGAGGCTGAGCTTCACCTGGTCGCGCATCAGCGCCAGGGCCCGGAGGCGCAGCCGCAGGTCCTCGGGCGTGGAAAGGCCGAGCTTCGGCACCACGTCGAAGGTCTCGATGTCGATCTCGGGTTGGAAGATGCGGTTGAAGAGCACGACCCCGTCGATGCCCGCGTCCTCGAGCCGTCCGGCGAGGTGGACGACCGACGTGTAGAACGGCGAGAGCTTGACCGCGATCGGGATGCGGACCGTGGCGCGGACGGCCTGGGCGAGGTCGAGGACCCGGCGTTCGACCTCGTCGCCCGATTCGTCGCGGCGGGTCGCGAGGAAGTAGGTGTTGAGCTCGAGCGCGTCGGCGCCGGCCTTCTCCATCAGCCGGGCGTAGTCGGTCCACGACCCGAGGTGCGTGCCGTTGAGCGAGGCGATGACGGGCAGGTTGGTGGCCGACTTGATGGCGCTGATGCGGCCGAGGTACTCCTCGGGGCCGAGCAGGTAGTCGTCGTTCTGCGGGAAGAACGACGTGGCCTCGGCGAAGTTGTCCTGCCACCGCTCGATGTGGCGCGAGACCGCGACGGAGTTGCCCTCGATCTGCTCGGCGAAGAGCGAGTGGAGCACGATGGCGGAGGCGCCCGCGTCCTCGAGCCGCCGGATGTTGTCGAGGCGGTTCGCGAGGGGCGAGGCGCCGGGCATCAGGGGCGACTTGAGTTCGAGGCCGAGGTAGGTCGTGGCGAGGTTCATGGCGGGGCTCCTCAATAGTCGGCGGCCGGGGTGGCGGGCTTGGGCGGCTGGGCGTTGGTCGCCATCTGCTGGTAGGCGGCGACGCGGCGGTTGACGGCGTCCTGCGCGAGGTCGGCCAGCTTGGCCGCCCGTTCGGGATTGGCCTTGAAGAGCACCTGGTAGCGGAGCTCGCCCTTCGTGTACGCGCTAAGCGGCTGCTTGGGGGCGGGGGAGTCGAGGACGTCCACCGCCTGGCCCTTGGCGGCGCGCGCCGGGTCGTGGCGGAAGAGCGGCCAGTAGCCCGTCTCGACCGCGAGCTTCTGCTGGTCGAGCCCGTTGGCCAGCGAGTAGCCGTGGGCGATGCAGTGCGAGTAGGCGAGGATGAGGGACGGGCCGGGGTGCCGTTCGGCCTCGAGGAAGGCCTGGACCGTCTGGCTGTCCTTCGCGCCGAACGCGACGCGGGCGACGTAGACGTTGCCGTAGTGCGCGGCGATGAGCGCGAGGTCCTTCTTGTCTGTCTCCTTGCCGGCCGCGCTGAACTTGGCCACGGCGCCGAGCGGCGTGGACTTGGACTTCTGGCCGCCGGTGTTGGAGTACACCTCGGTGTCGAGGACGAGGATGTTGACCTTGCGGCCCGAGGCCAGGACGTGGTCGAGGCCGCCGAAGCCGATGTCGTAGGCCCAGCCGTCGCCGCCGACGATCCAGACGGACTTGTCGACGAGGTAGTCGGCGAGCTCGAGCAGGCGGGCGGCGCGGTCGTTCGCGGCCAGTCCGGGGAGGAGGCCCTTGAGCGTCGCCACATGGGCGCGCGCGGCGGCGAGGCCGGCGTCGGTGCGCTGGTCGGCGCCCGTGATGCCGGTCACGACCTCGCCGGGGAGGCGGGAGGCGAGCTCGGAGAGGAGCTGCCGGGCCTGGACGGCGAGCTGGTCGACGCCGGCGCGCAGGCCGAGGCCGTACTCGGCGTTGTCCTCGAAGAGCGAGTTGGACCAGGTCGGTCCGCGGCCGTCGCGGTTCACCGTGTAGGGCGTGGTGGGGAGGTTGCCGCCGTAGATGGACGAGCAGCCCGTCGCGTTGGCAATGACGAGGCGGTCGCCGTAGAGCTGGGTGAGGAGCTTGAGGTAGGGCGTCTCGCCGCAGCCGGTGCAGGCGCCGGAGAACTCGAAGAGCGGCTCGCGGAACTGCGAGCCCTTGACGGTGTCCTGCAGCAGCGCGGCCGGCGGGGGCGGGAGCTGCTGGAAGAACCCGAAGTTGGCGCGCTCCGCCGCGACGAGGGGCTCGATCGGCGCCATCATGAGCGCCTTGCGCTTGAGGTCGGACTTGTCGCGGGCCGGGCAGACCTTCTGGCACAGGGTGCAGCCCGTGCAGTCCTCGGGCGCGACCTGGATGGAGTAGAGGTGGCCGGGGGCCTCGGCGCTCCGGAGCTTGGTGCGCTTGAACGTCTCCGGGGCGCCGGCCTGCGCCGCCTCGGGGAACGCGGCGCAGCGGATGGCCGCGTGGGGGCAGACGAGGACGCACTTGTTGCACTGGATGCACAGGGCCGGGTCCCACGTGGGGATCTCGAGCGCGATGCTGCGCTTCTCCCACTTCGTGGTCGCGACCGGCCAGGTGCCGTCCACGGGGAACGCGCTGACCGGCAGGTCGTCGCCGCGGTTGGCGAGCATCAGCGACGTGACGCGCTGGACGAAGTCGGGGGCGGCCGGCGCCACGACCGGCGGGCGGCCGAAGGTGGCGGTCACCTGCCCGGGCACGGGAATCGGGTGCAGGTTGGCGAGGGCGGCGTCGACCGCGGCGTTGTTCTTCGCCACGACCGCCTCGCCCTTCTTGCCGTAGGTCTTCTTGATCGCGGACTTGATCGCCTCGATGGCCTCGTCGCGCGGCAGCACGCCGGAGAGCGCGAAGAAGCAGGTCTGCATGATCGTGTTGATCTGTCCGCCCATGCCGGCGGCGCGCGCGACGCTGTAGGCGTCGATCGCGTGGACGCTCAGGCCGAGTTCGATGATGCGGGCCTGGACCTCGCGCGGGAGGCGGTCCCAGACCTTGTCCGGCGGGGTGGCGACGTTGAGCAGCAGCGTCCCGCCGGGCCGGGCCTGGGCGAGCACCTCCATCCGCTCGACGAAGGGGAAGTGATGGACGGCCACGAAGTCGGCGCGGCCGATGAGGTAGGGCGCGCGGATCGGCTTGGGGCCGAAGCGCAGGTGCGAGATGGTCATCGCGCCGCTCTTCTTCGAGTCGTAGACGAAGAAGCCCTGGGCATTGAGGTCGGTGCCCTCGCCGATGATCTTGATCGAGTTCTTGTTGGCGCCGACCGTGCCGTCGGCCCCGAGGCCGTAGAAGACGGCGCGGCGCGTGTCGTCGGTCTCGAGGTCGAAGGACGCGTCGTAGGGCAGGGAGAGGCGCGTGACGTCGTCGTTGATGCCGACGGTGAAGCGCCGGCGCGGCGCCGGGGCGGCCAGCTCGTCGAAGACCGCCTTGGCCATCGCGGGGGTGAACTCCTTGGACCCGAGGCCGTACCGGCCGCCGGCCAGCGTCACCTGCCCGGCCCGGTCGCTCTCGAGGAGGGCGGCGGCCACGTCGAGGAAAAGGGGCTCGCCGAGCGCGCCCGGCTCCTTGGTCCGGTCGAGCACGGCGAGCCGCCGCACGGTCTTGGGCAGGGCGGCGAGGAGGGCGGCGGCGTCGAGCGGCCGGAAGAGGCGGACCTTGAGGACGCCGGTGCGGGCGCCGCGGGCGTTGAGCCAGGCGGACGTCTCGGCGACCGTCTCGGCGCCCGATCCCATGATGACGACGACGCGGTCGGCGTCGGGCGCGCCCTCGTAGTCGAAGAGCCGGTAGGCGCGTCCGGTGCGGACGGCGAACGAGTCGAACAGCTCCTGCACGGCGCCCGGCACGGCGTCGTAGAAGGGATTGGCGGCCTCGCGCGCCTGGAAGAACACGTCGGGGTTCTGCGCCGTGCCGCGGATCGCGGGCCGGTCGGGGGTCAGGGCCTTGCGCCGGAACGCGGCCACGCCGTCCGCCGGCAGCAGGGCGCGCAGGTCCTCGTCGTCGAGCAGCGCGATCTTCTGCACCTCGTGCGAGGTGCGGAACCCGTCGAAGAAGTGCAGGAACGGCACGCGCGTGCGCAGGGTCGCGGCGTGGGCGATGGCGGCGAAGTCCTGGGCCTCCTGCACCGAGCTCGCGCAGAGGAGCGCCGCGCCGGTCTGGCGGCAGGCCATCACGTCGCCGTGGTCGCAGAAGATCGACAGCGCGTGGGTCGCGAGCGAGCGGGCGGTGACGTGCAGGACGAACGGGTGCAGCTCCCCGGCGATCTTGTAGAGGTTGGGGATCATCAGCAGCAGCCCCTGCGAGGCCGTGAACGAGCTGGCGAGCGCGCCGGCCTGGAGGGCGCCGTGGAGGGCGCCGGCGGCGCCGCCCTCGGATTGCATCTCGATGACCTCGGGCACGTGCTGCCAGAGGTTCCGGCGCCCCTGGGCCGACCATTCGTCGACCCATTCGCCCATCGGCGACGACGGCGTGATCGGGTAGATGGCGAACAGCTCGCTCAGGCGGTAGGCGACGGCGGCGACGGCCTCGTTGGCGTCCAGCGTGGCGGTCTGCGGAACAGGGCGGGAGATCATGGTGGAGGAGGCGGCGGTGCCGCGCCTCCTTTCTACCCGCCGGTCCGGGGTCCAACTCCGCATCACTTGTGCATTGATGCGCATGCGCTCCGGCGCGGTGTGTCAGTGCGGCGTCGGCCGCCGGAAGTCGCTGGTCCCCAGCGTTCCCGGCGGGCGCGGCGACGGGACGGCCGCGGCGAGAATTTCCCCTTGCCAAGCCTCCGGGCGGTCTCTGTCTTGGGCCGCTCTCGTCATGCAAAAGACCAAGAAGTCCGTCGCCAAGCGCTTCAAGCTGTCCGCCAAGGGCAAGCTGATCCGGCGCACGCCCGGCTTCCGTCACCTGCTGGCCTCGAAAAGCACGAAGTCCAAGCGTCGTGCCTCCCGGGACAAGCTCGTGGCGGACGGCCATGCGGAGCCGCTCAAGCGCTGTCTGCCCTTTGGGCTCTGATCGACAGCCGAAGCGAAAACCACCACTCGCCAGGCAGGTGAATCTCCAACGAACCGACCTGCCGGCGCCTTAACCCAACCGAACAAACATGGCTCGTGTCACCAACTCCCCCGCGTCGCGCAAGCGCCGCAAGAAAGTGCTGAAGTACGCCAAGGGCTACTTCGGCAACAAGTCCAAGCTGTTCCGCTACGCCAAGGAAGCGGTCCAGCACGCCTGGCAGTACGCCTACATCGACCGCAAGAAGAAGAAGGCCAACATGCGCGGCCTTTGGATCGTGCGGCTCAACGCGGCCTGCCGCGAGGCCGGCATCACCTACAGCCGGTTCATCGAGGGCCTCAAGGCCGCCGACATCCAGCTCGACCGCCGCGCCCTCTCCGAGATCGCGATCGCCGACGCCGTCGCCTTCCAGGCGCTCGTGGCCAAGGCGCAGGACGCGCTCAAGGCCAAGGCCGCCAAGGCCTGACCGCGCGCGGGCCCGCCAACAGGCTCGCCTTCGTTCCTCGAACCCCTTGCCTGAAGGACGGGCCGCCCCGCGGCGCCCGTCCTTCTTCTTTTTCCGATGCAAGCCCACCTCCAAGCCCTGCTCGCCAAGGCGCCCGCCGAGCTCGACGCCCTCCGCACCCGACCGGAGTTCGAGGCCGCCAAGGCCCGCTACGTCGGCCCCCACGGCGAGTTCACCGCGCTGCTCAAGCAGCTCGGCGCCGTGCCGAAGGAGGAGCGCCCCGCGATGGGGCGCCTCGTCAACGAGGCCAAGGCCCGCCTCCAGGAGCTGCTCGACGCGACCCTGCGCCGCATCGCCGACGCGGAGATCGCCGCCCAGCTCGGGCCGGCGGTGGACCCGACGCTGCCGTCGCCCGACCCGGGGCCGGGCACCTTCCACCCCCTCACCCAGGTCCGCGAGGAGATGACGCGCATCCTCCGCAAGGCCGGCTTCGCCGTCGTCGAGGGGCCGGAGGTGGAGACGGAGTACTACTGCTTCGACGCGCTCAACACCCCGGCCGACCACCCGGCGCGCGACGCGCAGGACACGTTCTACTTCCCGGCGGAGACGCGCTTCGGCAACGTCGCGCGCAAGGTGGACGGCGAGCGCTACCTCCTGCGCACGCACACCTCGTCGGTGCAGATCCGCACGATGCTCAAGGGCCCGCCGCCGCTGCGCGTGATCTCGCCCGGCCGCGTGTACCGTCGCGACACGACCGACGCCACGCACAGCGCCAACTTCCACCAGCTCGAGGGGCTCTACGTGGACCGCAACGTCACCGTGCGCGACCTCAAGGCGATCCTCGACTACATCTTCGCCTCGCTGCTCGGCAAGGACACGAAGACCCGCTTCCGCCCGCACTACTTCAGCTACACCGAGCCCTCCTTCGAGGTGGACCTCTCCGCCCGGCACCTGCCCAAGGTGAACAAGGAGTGGATCGAGATCGGCGGCTGCGGCATGGTCGACCCCGCGGTGTTCGAGGCGGTCGGCTACGACCCCGAGGTGTGGACCGGCTACGCCTTCGGCATGGGCCTCGAGCGCCTCGCGATGCTGGTCTACGGCATCGATGACATCCGGTACTTCTACCAGAACGACGTCCGCTTCCTGAGGCAGTTCACCTGATTCCGGGAGCGGGTGGCGGGGATTGGGCCTCGCTCCCGCCGCCGCCCCGCCCGCCGCACGCCACTTCCCCTTCGCCGCTTCGGTCCGATGAAAATCTCCCTCAACTGGCTCCAGGAATACGTGAACCTCGACGGCGTCTCCGTCGACGAGCTCACGCGCGCCATCACGTTCGTCGGCTTCGAGGTCGAGGGCGTCGCCACGGCCGGCCTGCCGCCGCTGCGCAACGTCGTCGTGGGCGAGATCCGCACCCGCGACCGCCACCCGAACGCCGACAAGCTCTCGGTCTGCACCGTCGACGTCGGTCCCGAGCACGGCGGCGTCCGCACCATCGTCTGCGGCGCGCCCAACTGCGACGCCGGCCGCCGCGTGCCCGTGGCCCTGCCCGGCGCGGTGCTTCCCGGCGACTTCGTCATCAAGGCCTCGAAGATCCGCGGCCAGGCCTCCGATGGCATGATGTGCTCGCCCGACGAGCTGGGCCTCGGCGACGACCACTCCGGCCTGCTCATCCTCGACCCTTCCGCGCCGCTCGGCGCGCCGATCAGCGCGGTGCTGCCGCCGGGCGACACGGTCTTCGACATCGAGGTGACCCCGAACCGCCCCGACGTGCTCTCCCACCTCGGCGTCGCCCGGGAGCTCGCCGCGTGGTTCCGCCGGGACGTCCGCTACCCCGAGGTCCGCTTCCGCAACGAGACGCAGGGCCACCGGGCCGACATCCTCGCGGACGTGCGGGTCGAGTCGCCCGAGGACTGCCCGCTCTACGTCGGCATCGGCCTCGCGGGCGTGAAGGTCGGCCCCAGCCCCGAGTGGATGCAGCGGCGGCTGCAGGCCGTCGGCCTGCGCCCGATCAACAACCTCGTGGACGTGGGCAACTACGTGATGCTCGAGACCGGGCAGCCGCTCCACGTTTTCGACGCCCGCAAGGTCGGCGGCCGCCGCATCGTCGTGCGCCGCGCGGCGGACGGCGAGAAGCTGACGACGCTCGACGGGCGCGAGCGGGCGCTGAGCAGCCGGATGCTCGTGATCGCGGACGAGTCCCGTCCGCTCGTCGTGGCCGGCATCATGGGCGGCGCCGACGCGGAGGTGGACGAGAACACGACCGACATCGTGCTGGAGGCGGCGTGCTTCCGCCCGCAGTCCGTCCGCTGGACCTCGCGCCACCTCGGCCTGGCCTCCGACTCGTCCTACCGCTTCGAGCGCGGCGTCGACCCCCACGGCACCCTCGAGGCCGCCGGCCGGGCGATCGACCTGCTGGTGCAGACCGCCGGCGGGCGCGTGGTGGGCCCGGCCTTCAAGGTCGGCGGCGCGCAGCCGTGGGCGCGCGAGATCAAGGTGACGCCGGCATACGTCCGCGCGCGCCTCGGCTTCGACCTCTCCGACGAGGAGATCCGCGACACGCTCAAGGCGCTGCAGCTCGGCATCGTGGGCGAGTCGTCGCTCCCGGACGGCACGCCCGAGTGGACGGTGGACATCCCCAGCTTCCGCGGCGACCTCGACCGGCCGATCGACCTGGTGGAGGAGGTGCTGCGCATCCACGGCACCGAGCGGGTGCCGGCCGCTCCGGCGGTGGGGCCCGCGCTGGCGGACGGCGACGACGACCCGATCGTCGTCTTCAACCGCCGGGTGACCGACTACCTCGTCGGCCAGCAGTTCCACGAGTGCGTGAACTACACCCTGCGCCCCGCGCGCGAGCTGCAGGCGTGGTTCTCGGAGTCGGCGGCGCGCGAGCTCGCGCTGGCGAACCCGTTCGTCGAGGACCAGTCGAACCTGCGTCCGAGCCTCGTGCCCGGGCTGCTCGAGTCCCTGCGCCTCAACCAGTCGCGCGGCAACGCCGTCTCGCGCCTGTGCGAGACGGGCCGCGTCTTCGTCGAGGCGGACGGCGAGGTGCGCGAGTGCCTCGGCGTCGCCTTCGTGCTCGCGGAGGATCCGCGCGCCCGGGCCTGGCTGGCGCGGCCGGCGCCGGACTTCTACACCGTCAAGCGGCACATGGAGGTCCTCCTGATGCACGCCGGCCTCAACCTCTCCGCCCAGGCGCTGGCGCCGGTCGGCGGGACCCCGGGCGGGTGGCAGGCGGGCCACGCCGCCGAGGCGCGCGACCCGCAGGGGGGGTGGTCGGCGCGGTTCGGGCTGCTCGACCTCGCGCGCGTGCGCGCGGCGGGCATCGAGGGCAAGGTGTGGGCGGGCATGTTCGCCATCGCGCCGGAGCGGCTGGCCGCCCGGGGCGGGCACCGGCGCTTCCAGAACTTCAGCCACTTCCCGGCGGCCCTGCGCGACCTCGCGCTCGTCGCCGACGTCGCGCGCCCGGCCGAGGACGTGCGGCGCGCGGTCCTCAAGGTCGCGCGCCAGGCGGCGGCGAAGTTCTCGGTCGAGGCGGTGGAGGTCTTCGACGTCTACCAGGGGGCGGGGCTGCCGCCCGGCCGCCGCAGCCTCGCCTTCGCGCTCTCGTTCCGCTCCGGGGAGCGCACGCTGACGGACGAGGAGGTCAACGCCGCGTTCGGCGAGATCCAGCGCCGCATCGTGGCGGACGGCAGCCTCGCGCTGCGCGCCTGACCGCGCCCGTCACTGCCGGACGATGCTGGTGAGGAAGTGGCGCACGTCCGGCGCCACCCGGTGGTCGAGGCTGGTCACGACCAGGCAGAAGAGCCAGAGGACCTCCTGCCGCTGGTGCTCGTCGAGGTGCGCGTGGGCCGACTCGGCGAGGGCGACGCCGATCTCCGGCATGCCGGCGGACCAGTGGACGGCGAACTGCCCGAGCCGCAGCTCGAACGCGTGGATCGAGCGGTTGGTCGCGAGGCGCCAGATGGTCAGCTTCGTCTGGCTCGGGCCCTCGTAGACCTCGAGCCGGTACTCGGGGCTGGTGGGCGGGACGCGGGCCGGGTTGACGAGCTCCATCGCGGCGGCGACGGCGAACGGCTCGACCAGCATGAGCCACAGCCGCTGCACGTCGGCCGATGGCGTGCCGAAGTCGAGCCCGCAGAAGAGCGCGCCGTCGATCGTGCGCACGTGGGCGACGACGCAGTCGATGATCAGCTCGTCGTCGCCGATGCCGATGCACAGCCGCGCGGTCTCGCCGATGGTGGCGGCGGCCTCCGGCGCGACGGCGACGCGGGCGCCCTTGCGCGAGACGTCGGCGAGCCGCCCGGGCCAGTAGCGCCCGTCGCGGTCGAGGCTGAAGCCCATCGGCCGGCCCCGCGCGTCGTGGGGGAGGAGCCGCAGCGCGACGGACACGGGGCTGTGCTCGCCGACCGGGAAGCGGTCGTTCATCCGCTGTTCGGAGGTGGCCGCCGCGGCGACCGGCTTGACGAGGAGGCGTTCGAGGAATCGCACGGTCGCGGAAGCGCTACTTGGCGGGCACGAACTGCTCGAGCAGGCTCCGCACGGCCTCGGGGATGCCGGTGGACAGGTTCGGCACGATCCAGCCGAAGAGGCGCCGCACCTCGGCGGCGTGGATGGCCGAGAGGTTGAGGGCCGGCATCGAGTAGCCGATCGGGCCGTCGCCCGTGTCGTCGCGCCCGTAGACCTTGAGCGGCTCGCCGAGCGCGCCCCGCACGTAGTGGTCGTGGAAGCGGAACTCGAACGCGGACGGGGCGGGGTGCCCGTCCGGCTGCCACACGGAGAGGAGCTCGTCGCCCTGGCCCGCGTACTGGACCTTGCGGAAGCCGGGCGAATCCTGGAGCACCTTCGCGGCCGGCACCGGCTTGAGCGACGCGCCGATGGAGACGGCCTCCAGCATCTGCAGGTAGGCCTTCTGCTGCATGAACTCGTCGAAGCGCAGCGCCACGCCGCACGTCGCGAAGTCGCGGCCCACGCGGAAGTGGGCGATCTCGCCCGGGATCTCGAGCTCGTACTTCTCGAGCCGCAGCGAAAGCGTGCAGGCGTCCCCGCGGCCGGCGGAGAGGGCGGACGCCACGCGCGCGCTGACTCCCGTCGAGGACATGTCCACGATCCGGCAGCCCCACGGGCGGCCGCGTCCGTCGGCCGTCCGGAGGGGCTGCCCGTCGGGATCGCGGCCGGCGGTGGCCAGCGAACCCTTCAGGGCGAAGCCTTCGCCGACCGGGTAGCGCCGCGAGCGGCGGTTCTCCTGCTCGGCGACGGTTTCGGGCTTGAAGCTGAGGATGCGGCGGAAAAGGAGCACCGGAAACCTATGGGCGCATCCGCGCGAGGTCACAAGCCTGCTGTGGGCGGCCGCTTGGGGGCGGACCCGCCGAATCCCGTCCGGGTCATCTCGCCCCAACCCTTGCGTCCGCGAAGGTGGTGCCAGATGCCCTCGATTCGCCACAGGAGGTTGATCTGACGGTAGCCGAGGTTCTCGGCGACGGCGGCGAACGCGAACAGCAGCATGTCGCGCTTGCGGGTCGTGCGGAAGAGCGTGAGCTCCGCGAGCACGAGCGCCATCATGCTGAGGGCGATCCCGCAGCCGACGAACACGGCGAGGAAGGCGAAGAGGAGCGCGGGGTCGAGCAGGCCGACCGCCCAGAGGATCGGCAGCACCACCAGGCCGCCGAGGTCGAGGATCGGGCCGACCACGTCGAACCAGACGAAGAGCGGCAGGCCGAAGAGCCCGATGCGCCCGAAGCGCGGGGAGAAGGCCATGTCGCGGTGGCGCCACAGGACCTCGCAGAGCCCCCGCTGCCAGCGGGTGCGCTGCCGGCGCAGGACGGCGAGGGTCTCGGGCGCCTCGGTCCAGCACACCGGGTCCGGGATGAAGAGGATGCGGTACGGCTCGCGCCGCTCGCGGAAGTGCCGGTGGAGCTTCACCACGAGCTCCATGTCCTCGCCGACCGTTCCGTGGGTGTAGCCGCCGACCGCCAGCAGCGCGTCGCGCCGGAACACGCCGAAGGCGCCGGAGA
Organism: uncultured Opitutaceae bacterium; assembly: GCA_964460895.1. Classification (GTDB taxonomy): domain Bacteria; phylum Verrucomicrobiota; class Verrucomicrobiia; order Opitutales; family Opitutaceae; genus Didemnitutus. Next base: position 16,946 of record CAYWTK010000006.1, on the reverse strand, counting down.
TGATCGCCACGGAGTCGAGCCGGCTGAAGGCGAGTCGCGCGATGAGGAAGGCGCGGAGGTACTCGATGACCTGGAACAGCGGCAGGAGCGTGCGCGGCGCGCCCTCGGCGACCACGGCGCCGCCCCGGACGCTGCAGCCGTTGGCGATGCGGATGGTGCCGCCGACGGCGACGAGCGTGCGCGGCTGCTCGACGAAGGGGCGGGCCGCCTTGAGCAGCGACTGGTGGTCGAGCAGGGAGTCGGCGTCCACGCCGCAGACGAGCGGGTGGCGCGCGTAGTTCATGGCCGCGTTGAGGGCGTCCGACTTCCCGCCGTTCTCCTTGTCGATGAAGAGCAGGTTGGGGTAGTCGGGATGCCGGTGGATGCCGCGGATCGGCTTGCAGGGCGCCGGATGCGGGCGGCGCAGGGGCGTGGGACGGAGGCCGAACGCCTCGATGACGGCGCGGGCCGTGCCGTCCTTCGACCCGTCGTTCACCACGATGATCTCGTAGCGCGGGTAGCGGAGCGTGAGCAGCGAGCGGATGTTCTCCACCACCGTGCGCTCCTCGTTGTAGGCGGGCACGAGGAGGGAGATGCCGGGAATCGAGTCGGCCCCGATCATCCAGCTCGCGTTCGCGCGGCGCTCCTCGCGTCGGGTGCGGCGCACCTCCAGGAAGGCGAGGCCCGTCTGGACCGTGTACAGGACGTACTGCGCCAGGTTCGACAGCAGCACCGCCCAGCCGAAGACGTGGGCGGCGTCCGACAGCATGCCGACCAGCGCGTCAGAGGCCATGGTCGTCCTCCCCGGCCTGCGTCACCGCCTCGTCGTCCGGTCGGACGGCGAGGTGGCGCCGCACCGCCTCGCGACCGGCGGACCCGAGCGCCAAGAGCGCGGTCGCCGCCTGATGCCGCTCCCACCAGTCGGCCGACGCCAGCAGCCGCTCGAGGGCCGGGACGACCGACGGGCCGCCGAGGTGTCCGGCGCAGCGCGCGGCCGTGCGGCGGACGTCGACCTCAGCGTCGCTCAATCCCTCCGCGACGAGCTCACTGGCGCGCGGATCGCCGAGCCGCTCCAGCGCCACCCAGGCCGCGGCACGCAGCCGCGCGTCGGGGCAGCGGCGGAGGGCGGCGATCGCGTCGAAGGCGGCGAACACCTGCGTGCGGGCCAGGGAGAGGGCGAGGAAGCGGCGCCACTCCGCCGGCAGCGCGTCCGCGGCGAGCAGGCCGATCGCCTCGGGGCGCAGCCGCTCGGGCAGGTCGTCGAGGAGGTCGGCCACGGACAAGGGCGGGTCGGCCGCCGGGAACCGGAGCTGCTCGAGCAGGCGGCGCAGCGAGGGTATCCGGTCCTGGCGCAGGAGCGCCCGCGCCGCGACGAGGCGGACGGCGGCGTCGCGGTCGTCCAGGGCCCCCGCGAGCGCGGCGCGGGAGGCGTCGTCCCGGAGGTGCCCGAGGATCTCGGCCGCCTCCTGCCGCGCGGGCGCGGAGCCCGAGGCGACGGAGCGGAGGGCCTCCGCGCGCAGCCCGGTCGTCTCGAGGAGCGCGATGAACCGCTCCTGGTCGCGGCCCCGCGTCCCGGCGATGAGGTCGCGCAGCACGGCCGACAGCAGGCGGCGTCTCGCAGGGGGCAGGGGGGGCGGGCGCCCGACCGGACCGTCCTTCGCGACCTCCTCGAGCACCCAGGCCGTCAGCTCGGCCATCGCCGCGTTCCTCCGTTCCGTCGCCCGCAGCCGGCCGGCGCGCACGAGGAAGGTCACGGACCAGATCAGCAGCGCGAGCGCGGCGAAGCCGAGCGAGGCGGCCACCAGCCCGTCCAGCAGCGCGTGCTCAGAAACGGGTGGTAAGGCCGACATGGATTCCCCGCCGGGTCGGTCCGCGTTCGATGCGCTCCAGGATGCCGTCGATCCGGACGGAATGCAGGAGCGACAGGTCGTGCTGCACGCCGCCGAAGACCGTGCGGGTGCGGATGTCGCGCGACAGGTCGAGGCGCGACGGCGTGAAGGACTCCTCCGCGTCGGAGTACCCCACGGACCAGCGCCACTCCTCGCGCGGCTCGCCGGCCAGCCGGACCTGCCAGCCGCCGGTCGCCTCCCCGTTGAGGTTGCGGGCGACAAGGCCCCGCGCGGTCAGCGTGAGCCGGCCGTGGAGGCGCTGCGCGAGGCCGATCCACGCGGAGCGGGCGGAATCCGGGCCGTAGTCGGCGAGGCGCGCGTCCGCGACGAGGCTGGTGGAGGGCCAGCGGGAGGTTCCCGGCCGGAACTGCCACGAGACGTTCGCGTCCAGCTGGCGGCGGGCGAGGAAGTCGGCCGACGACGTGAAGCCCGCGCGCAGGCCCAGCGCGAGCGTGTCGCTGGCGCGATAGTCGGCGGTGGCGAAGTACTGCGTGTCCCGCGCGCCGTAGCGGTCCGCCCATTCCACCTGGGCGCCGAGCCCGGTGCGCGGATTGAGCGCGCGGCGCAGGGACAGGTACGCGCCGCGCCAGTCGGGCCGGGAATCGTCGTCGAAGCCGCTGAACTCCAATCCCGCGTCGAGCCGCCAGGCGCCGGCGCGGCGGATGCCCGCGAGGCGTCCGGCGATGTCGGCGGAGTCGGGTTCGACCGCGAGGGCCCGTTCGTAGAAGCCGCGGGCCTCGTCGAGCCGGCCCTGCATCCGCTGGAGGTCGCCCCGACCGACCAGCGCGTCCGTGTCGCGCGGCGCCGCGGAGAGGATGCCCGCGTAGACCTCGTCGGCCGCATCGAACCGCCGCTGCCAGGCGAGCACGCGGCCGAGCATGTTGCGCACCTCGACGGCGTCGGCGCGCTCCGCGAGGAGGTTCCGGAACTCGCCCTCCGCCGTCTCCAGCCGGCCCATCCACGCGAGGATGCGGCCGCGGCCGAGCCGCAACTCCGGGTCCGAAGGCCGCAGCTGCAGCGCGCGGTCGAAGGTCGCGAGCGCGTCGGCGTGGCGTCCGAGCCAGCCCTGCACGATGCCGAGATGGAGCAGCACCTCGGTGTCGGCGGGGTGGAGGGCCGCGAGTTCGCGCAGCCGGGCCTCGGCCTCGGCGTGCCGGCCGGCGACCTTGTCCTGGAGCGCCTCGTCGAGGCCGGGAGGCCGGGCCAGGGTCCCGGTGGCGAGCGCGACCGCCAGGCCGAGGGCCGCGGTCCAACACGCGAGGCGGCGGAGCGTCATGGGCCGAGGAGTCGCCGGACCCGCGCGACCAGCTGTTCGGGGCTGAACGGCTTGACCATGTAGTCGGCGGCCCCGGCCTCGAGGCAGCGCACGATGTTCTCGTCGTCGTTGCGCCCGGAGAGCATCAGCACGGGCGTCTTCGCCGTGCGGGCGTCGCCGCGGAGGGCGCGCAGGGTCGAATAGCCGTCCTTCACCGGCATCATCAGGTCCAGCAGCACGAGGTCGGGGGGCGTCTCCCCGATCCGCGCCAACAGGTCCTCGCCGTTCGTGTGGCACTCGACGGCCATGCCCTCGCGGCGGAGCTTGAACTCGATCAGGCGCCGCGTGGTCGCGTCGTCCTCGGCGACGAGGATGACCGGAGCGCGGGGGGCGGGGGAAGGAGAGGGGAGGTCGGTCATCGCAGTGCCGTCGGCGGGTTTTCTACGCGACAGCCGACCGCGGTCAATTCCTTGTCCGGTCGTCGCTTGCCAACCGCGTCCGGCTGGCCAGCGTGTCGGCATGGACCCAATCCGCGGCAGGACTGTGACGCGTCGTGAGGCGGTGAAGCTGCTCACCGGTGGCATCGCCTTGGCTGGTTTAGGCACTCTCGCCCGCGCCGACGGCGCGGCGCCGGCGCGGACCGAGGCGTCCGCGGGCCTGGGCTGGGAGCTTCCGGCCCTCCCCTACGCGTACGACGCGCTCGAGCCGCACTTCGACGCGCGGACGATGGAGATCCACCACGCGAGGCACCACCAGGCCTACCTGACCAACGCGCTGCGCCTGCTCGAGGCGCATCCGGAACTCAAGGCGCGGGGTCCCGAGGCGCTCGTGCGCGACCTCGCGTCGGTGCCCGAGGCGATCCGCACCGGCATCCGCAACAACGTCGGCGGCCACGTGAACCACGCCTTCTTCTGGCGCCACCTCGCGCCTGCCGGCGGCCCCGGCCCGTCCGGTCGGCTGGCGGCCGCGTTCGGCGAGGAAGTGGGCGGCCTGGAGGGGTGCAAGCGCCGCTTCACCGAGGCCGCGCTGCAGCGCTTCGGGAGCGGGTGGGCGTGGCTCAGCGTGCGGGACCGCCGGCTGGTCGTGCACTCGACGGCCAACCAGGATTCGCCCCTCATGGAGGGGATGGTACCCGTGCTGGGCCTCGACGTCTGGGAGCACGCCTACTACTTGAAGTACCAGAACCGACGGGCCGACTTCGTCGCGGCCTTCTGGTCGGTGGTCGACTGGGAGCGCGTCGGCGCGAACTACGCGCAGGCGACGGGCTGATGCGGCCATGGCGGACCTGACGGCGGCGTTCGCCCAGGCGGGCCTTCCCGGCGCGCGGCGCCACGTCTTCGTCTGCGCCGGCCCGAAGTGCTGCGCCGAGGAGGAAGGCGGCGCGCTGTGGGAGCACGTGAAGGCCGGGGTGAAGGCGCACCAGCTGCCGGTGATGCGCACCAAGGCCCATTGCCTGCGCATCTGCGCGGAGGGGCCGTGGCTCGTGGTCTATCCGGAGGGCACGTGGTACTCGCAGGTCACGCCGGAGCGTTTCGACCGCATCCGGCGCGAACACCTCGAGGGCGGCGTCCCGGTCGCGGAGTGGGTCCGTCGCACCCAGCCGCTGGACGGCCGCTGAGTTCCCGCCGCCGCGTCAGTTGTTCGCGACCTCGTCGTCGGACAGCCCGCCCTGCAGCTTCCGGCGCAGCCGGTGGTGCGCGATGTCGGCGCGCAGCTGCGCGGCGAAGCGGCGGAGGCGGCGGCCGGTGTCGAGCTCCTCGAGGAGCTGCTGCTTCAACGGGCCGTCCTCGCACAGGTTGAAGACCGCGATGTCCGTGAAGGTGTCGACCTCGTCGATCGTCTGCAGGAATTGCGTGAGGCCCTTGGGCGCCGTCGTGGCGAGGCGTCGGCGCACCGCGAGCAGCCGCATCACCTCCAGGCGGAGCAGTTCGAGCGCGGCCGCCGGCTCCGCGGTGGCGGTCGGGAGGGGGCGGATGCGGATGCGCCGGAACGGGAGCTCGCGGACGATCTCGGTGACCTCGATGCGGCAGACTCCCTGCAGGAGGAGGTTCGACGTCCCGTCCTCGGATTCCTGGCAGGCCCGGACGAGACCGAGGGACGCGATGCGGTGCGGCGGCTCGTGCGCGCCCGGTTCGGCGAGGCGCGAGGAGTCGAGGCGGGCGACCGCGAACAGCCGGTTCGTCGCGAGCACCTCGCGCAGCATCGAGCGATACCGCGGCTCGAAGATGTGCAGCGGCAGGAGCGACTGGGGAAAGAAGACCGTGTTCGGCAGGGTCATCACCGGCACCAGCTCCGGCAGCTCGATCGGATCCATGGCCGGGACGCTAGCCAGGTCGGCGCGGGGCTCAACTCGGGTCCGGCGCAAGGTGTGACATGCGGGGGGGCGCCCTGTGCCAGCGTGGCACAGTGCCTCCGGTGACGCCCGGGACGGAAGTCGCCCTGGCTTTCCTTAAGAAATTGAATAACAATAAAATAGAGATTCGGTGACCTCGGGCACATTCCTTGCAAGGCGGGAGGCATGAGCAGAATTCTTGGCATCGACCTGGGCACGACGAACTCCTGCATGGCGGTGATGGAAGGCGGCGAGCCCGTCGTCATCCCGAATGCGGAGGGTGCCCGCACGACGCCGTCGATCGTGGCCTTCACCAAGTCCGGCGAGCGCATCGTCGGCCAGGCCGCGAAGCGCCAGGCGGTGACGAATCCGAAGAACACGATCTTTTCCGCGAAGCGCCTCATCGGGCGGAAGTTCACCGAGGTGAGCGAGGAGGCGAAGAACCTCCCGTACAAGGTCGTCGCGGGCAAGAACGGCGACGCCTACATCGAGGTGCAGGTCGGCGACAAGGTGGAGACGTTCGCGCCGCAGCAGATCTCCGCGTTCGTGCTCGGCAAGCTCAAGGCCGACGCCGAGGCGTACCTCGGCGAGAAGATCACGCAGGCCGTGATCACCGTGCCCGCCTACTTCAACGACGCGCAGCGCCAGGCCACGAAGGACGCCGGCAAGATCGCCGGCCTCGAGGTGCTGCGCATCATCAACGAGCCGACGGCGGCGTCGCTCGCCTACGGCCTCGACAAGAAGAAGGACGAGAAGATCGCGGTCTTCGACCTCGGCGGCGGCACGTTCGACGTCTCCATCCTCGAGATCGGCGACGGCGTCTTCGAGGTGAAGGCCACCAACGGCGACACGCACCTCGGCGGCGACAACTGGGACGACGCGATCATCTCGTGGCTCGTCGACAGCTTCAAGAAGGAGAACGGCATCGACCTGCGCAAGGACCCGATGGCCCTCCAGCGCCTCAAGGAGGAGGCCGAGAAGGCGAAGATCGCCCTGTCGTCCTCCACCACCTACGACCTCAACCTGCCGTTCATCACCGCGGACGCGTCCGGCCCGAAGCACCTCAACCTCCAGCTCACCCGGGCCAAGATGGAGCAGATTTGCGATCCGCTGTTCGAGCGCTGCCTCCAGCCCTTCCGCAACTGCATCAAGGACGCCGGCGTCTCGACCGCCAACATCGACGAGCTCGTGCTCGTCGGCGGCATGACCCGCATGCCGAAGGTCGTCGAGATCGCCCGCCAGCTCGCCGGCAAGGCCCCGCACCAGGGCGTCAATCCCGACGAGGTCGTCGCCGTCGGCGCGGCCATCCAGGGCGGCGTGCTCAAGGGCGAGGTCCGCGACGTGCTCCTGCTCGACGTCACCCCGCTGACGCTCGGCATCATGACCGCGGGCGACGTCTCGACGCCGATGATCCCGCGCAACACGACGATCCCGACCAAGAAGACCCAGGTCTTCTCCACCTACTCGGACAACCAGCCGGGCGTGGAGATCGTCGTCCTCCAGGGCGAGCGCCCGATGGCGCGCGACAACAAGACCCTCGGCACCTTCAAGCTCGACGGCATCCCGCCGGCGCCGCGCGGCGTGCCGCAGATCGAGGTCACCTTCGACATCGACGCCAACGGCATCCTCCACGTCACCGCCAAGGACCTCGGCACGGGCAAGGACCAGAAGATCCGCATCGAGGGCTCCTCCGGCCTGACCAAGGACGAGGTCGAGAAGATGACCCGCGAGGCCGAGGCCAACGCGGCCGAGGACGCGAAGCGCCGCGAGGCGGCCGACGCCCGGAACCAGCTCGACACGACGGTCTACCAGCTCGAGAAGGCCCAGCGCGACGCCGGCGACAAGCTGCCGGCCGACGTGAAGGGCCGCATCGACGCCGCCCTCGCCGCGGCGAAGAAGGACCTCGAGTCCAACGACGTCGCCCGCATGAAGGCCGCGCTCGAGAACCTGCAGAAGGTCGGCGCCGAGCTCTACCAGCAGGCGCAGGCCGCGGCGGGCGCCGCCGGCGCCGGTCCCGCGCCGGACGCGGGTGAGCCCGCCCCCGAGCCGAAGAAGGCCAAGAAGGCCGGCGGCAAGGTCGTCGACGCCGACGTCGAGATCGTCGACGAGGACAAGAAGTGATCCCCGTCCCCGGGCCCGCGTCCGCCGCGGTCCCCGGGACTCCGTTTTCCCCAACCCAACTCCAACCCACAAAACACATCCAGTATGGCTAAAGTGAACATCAAGCCCATCGGTGATCGCGTGCTCGTGCAGCACATCGAGGAGAAAGAGCAGGTCCGCGGCGGGATCATCATCCCCGACTCGGCCAAGGAAAAGCCCCAGGAGGCGAAGGTCATCGCCCTCGGGACCGGCAAGCGCGACGAGAACGGCAAGGTCACGCCGTTCGAGGTCAAGGTCGGCGACCGCGTGCTCATCTCCAAGTACGGCGGCACCGAGGTGAAGATCGAGGACCAGAAGTACACCCTGGTCCGCGAAGACGACATCCTCGGCGTCATCGCCTGATCCCTCCCCCTCCCTCCAACCCAAACTCCAACTTAATCCCAACACATGGCTGCCAAACAACTCCTGTTCGACGAGGCCGCTCGTCAGAAGGTTCTCCGCGGCGTCGAGGTCCTCTCGCGCGCGGTCAAGGTCACCCTCGGTCCCAAGGGCCGGAACGTCGTCATCGACAAGAAATTCGGTTCCCCGACCGTCACCAAGGACGGCGTGACCGTCGCCAAGGAGGTCGAGCTTCCCGACCCCTACGAGAACATGGGCGCGCAGATGGTGAAGGAGGTCGCCTCCAAGACCTCCGACGCCGCCGGTGACGGCACCACCACCGCCACCGTCCTCGCCGAGGGCATCTACCGCGAGGGCCTGAAGAACGTCACCGCCGGCTCCAACCCGGTCTACCTCAAGCGCGGCATCGACAAGGCCGTCGAGGCCGCCGTCGCCGAGCTCGCCAAGATCTCCAAGAAGGTCAACGACCGCGAGGAGATCCGCCAGGTCGCGACCGTCTCGGCCAACTGGGACGACACGATCGGCAACATCATCGCCGACGCGATGGACAAGGTCGGCAAGGACGGCACCATCACCGTCGAGGAGGCCAAGTCCATCGAGACCACGCTCGACGTCGTCGAGGGCATGCAGTTCGACAAGGGCTACCTCTCGCCCTACTTCGCCACCAACATGGAGGCGATGGAGGCCGTGCTCGAGGACGCCTACGTCCTCATCCACGAGAAGAAGATCGCGAACCTGCAGGAGCTCCTCCCGCTCCTCCAGACCGTCGCCAAGAGCGGCAAGCCCCTCCTCGTCATCGCGGAGGAGGTCGAGGGCGAGGCCCTCGCCGCCCTCGTGGTGAACAAGATCCGCGGCACGCTCAACGTCTGCGCCGTCAAGGCCCCGGGCTTCGGCGACCGCCGCAAGGCCATGCTCGAGGACATCGCCATCCTCACGGGCGGCAAGTGCCTCACCGAGGACCTCGGCATCAAGCTCGAGAACGTCACCGTCTCCGACCTCGGCCGCGCCAAGCGCATCGTCGTGGACAAGGAGAACACCACCATCGTCGAGGGCAACGGCAAGTCCTCCGACATCCAGGGCCGCGTGAAGCAGATCCGCCGCCAGATCGAGGAGACGACCTCCGACTACGACCGCGAGAAGCTCCAGGAGCGCCTCGCGAAGCTCGCGGGCGGCGTCGCCGTGATCAACGTCGGCGCGGCCACCGAGGCCGAGATGAAGGAGAAGAAGGCCCGCGTCGAGGACGCGCTCCACGCGACCCGCGCGGCCGTCGAGGAGGGCATCGTCGCCGGCGGCGGCGTCGCGCTCCTCCGCACCATCAAGGCGATCGACGCGCTCAAGCTCGAGGGCGACGAGGCCTTCGGCGCGCAGATCGTGCGCCGCGCGATCGAGCACCCGATCCGGATGCTCTGCGCCAACGCCGGCGTCGACGCCGGTGTCGTCGTCAAGGAGGTCCTCACCGGCAAGGGCAACTTCGGCTACAACGTCGCCACCGGCGAGTTCGAGGACATGGTTAAGGCCGGCGTCGTCGACCCGACGAAGGTCACCCGCACCGCCCTGCAGAACGCCGCGTCCATCGCCGGCCTGCTGCTCACCACCGAGTGCATGATCACCGAGATCCCGGAGAAGGAGAAGGCCCCGGCCGCTCCCGCCGGCGGCGGTGGCATGGACTACTGAGCCGGTCCCCCGACCGACCGCACTTCCGAGGCGTCCCGCGCGAGCGGGGCGCCTCTTTTCTTTCCGGGGGCGGTCCTTGCCTCCCGTGGGGCGCCCCCTTTTGCTCGCGGGACGATGGAGGCCATCTTTCTCGGCACCGGCACCTCGCAGGGCGTCCCCATGATCGCCTGCCGCTGCGCCGTCTGCACCTCGCCCGACCCGCGCAACCGCCGGACCCGCGCCAGCCTCCACGTGGTGATGGACGGCCTGCACGTGCAGGTGGACGCGACGCCCGAGTTCCGCCTGCAGTGCCTGCGCGAGGGCGTGGACCGGCTCGACGTCTTCATCCTCACGCACGGCCACGCGGACCACATCACCGGCATGGACGACCTCCGCCGCTTCTGCGACCTGCGGGGTGGGGAGGCGCTGACGGTGCACACGACCGACGAGGGCATGGCGCGCGTGCTCTCGATCTTCCCCTACGCGATCGCCGAGCGGCCGGTGTCGCGGGGCTACGCGGCGTTCAAGCTGGTGGAGATGCCCGCGGCGCTCGAGTTCCCGCAGGGCACGATCCGCTCCACGCTGCTGCCGCACGGCGGCCTCAACACCCTCGGCCTCGTCTTCGAGGAGCGCTCGTCCGGGCGTCGGCTCGCCTACTACAACGACTGCAAGCGCGTGCCGCGCGAGGCGGTCGCGCTCGCGCGGGGGGCCGACGTCGTGGTCCTCGACGGCCTCCGTCCGGAGCCGCACCCGACCCACATGAACATCGCCGAGGCCTGCGCGGTGGCCGCCGAGATCGGCGCCCCGCTCAATTACCTCACGCACCTCACGCACGCGATCGACCACGGCCCCTTCGAGGCGACCCTGCCGCCGGGAGTGCGGCTGGCGTATGACGGGTTGAGACTGGGGCTGTGATTGCGGGCCCTCCCCCGCCGACCACCCTCCGCTTCCGATGCCGCGCCTGCCGCTACTTCTCCTCCTGTCGGTCCTGACCCTCTTTCCGGCGTCCGCCGCGGAGGTCGTCGTCCGAGTGGGCTACTTCCCCAACGTGACGCACGCGCAGGGGGTCGTCGGCCGCCACTCCGCCCGCGAGGGCCGCGACTGGTTCGAGGCGCGGCTGGGCCCCGGGGTGCGCGTGCAGTGGTTCGCGTTCAACGCCGGCCCCAGCGCGATGGAGGCCCTGTTCGCCGGGTCGCTCGACCTGACCTACGTCGGACCCAATCCCGCGCTCAACGGCTACATCCGATCGCGCGGCGACGAGGTCCGCATCCTCGCCGGCGCCGCCGAGGGCGGGGCCGCCCTGGTCGTGCCCGGGGACGGGCGGATCGCCCGGCCGGCGGACTTCAAGGGCCGGCGGCTCGCCACTCCCCAGCTGGGCAACACGCAGGACGTCGCCGCCCGCGCCTGGCTGAGGCGGCACGGGCTGAGGGTCGCGCTGACCGGCGGGGACGTGGCGGTGACGCCGACCGCGAATCCCGACCAGCTCGCGCTCTTCCGGCAGGGCCAGCTCGACGGCGTCTGGACGGTCGAGCCGTGGGTGACGCGGCTGGAGCTCGAGGCGGGCGGTCGGGTGCTGGTCGAGCAGCCCGACGCCGTGACGACGGTGCTCGCCGCGCGCGCCCGCTTTCTCCGGGACCGGCCCGAACTGGCGGCCCGGTTCGTCGCCGCCCACCGGGAGCTGACCGACTGGATCAACGCCCACCCCGACGAGGCGCGCGCCCAGGTCCGCGCCGGTCTTTCGGCCGAGGTCCGGCGGGAGATCCCCGAGGCCGTGGTCGCCGGTTCCTGGCGTCGGCTCCGGTTCACCGCGGAGGTCGACCGCGCGCAGTTCGACGCGCTGGTCGCGGAGGCGCAGTCCGTGGGCTTCCTGCGCGACGCGCTGCCGCTCGACCGGCTCTTTTCCGGAAGGCCATGATCCGACCCGAGGACACCGTCGCCGCCCCGCCCGCCAAGCTCTCGATCGAGGGCGTGTCGAAGCGCTTCGCTTCCGCCAGCGGGCCGGTGCAGGCGCTCGAGGACGCCAGCCTGCAGGTGGCCGAGGGGGAGTTCGTCTGCCTGCTCGGGCCCAGCGGCTGCGGCAAGTCGACCCTGCTCAACCTCGTCGCGGGCCTCGAGCGGCCCGACTCCGGCCGCGTCAGCGCCGACGGCCGGACCGTGCAGGGGCCCGGCCGCGACCGGATGATGATGTTCCAGGAGTCCGCCCTGTTCCCCTGGCTGGACGTGCTCGGCAACGTCATGTTCGCGCTCAACCTCAAGCCCGGCCTGTCCCGGGCGGAGCGCCGCGAGGTGGCGGAGGGCTACCTGGGCCTGGTCGGGCTGGCGAAGTTCGCGCGGGCCAACATCCACGAGCTTTCCGGCGGGATGAAGCAGCGCGTGGCCCTCGCCCGGGCGCTCGCCCCCAATCCGCGCGTGCTGCTGATGGACGAGCCGTTCGCGGCGCTCGACGCGATGACGCGCGAGCAGCTGTACGGCGACCTGCAGCGCGTGTGGCAGGCCCGCCGCGTCACCATCCTTTTCGTCACGCACAACGTGCGCGAGGCCGTGTGCCTGGGCGACCGGGTCGCGCTCTTCTCGCCCCATCCCGGGCGCATCCGTCAGGAGTTCCGCATCGCGCTGCCGCGCCCGCGGGACATCAACGACGTCGAGGTCGCATCCCACGCGACGGCGATCACGCGGGCCCTGAAGGGCTTCATGGGCGCCGAGGAGGCGGGCGCATGAAGCGGCTGCTCACCGCGGCGACCTTCGTCGCCCTGCTGCTCGGGGCGTGGCAGTGGGCCTACGCCGCGAAGATCTGGTCGCCGGTGCTCGTGCCCGGGCCGACGGCGGTGGGACGCTACCTGCTGGAGGCGGCGCTCGACGGCTCCCTGCTGGAGGCGTCGTTCGTGACGATGAAGCGGCTGCTCGCCGGCTACCTCATCGGCCTCGCCGTCGGGTTGCCGCTCGGCCTGCTCACCGCCCGCTTCCGCACCCTGCACGACACGGTCGGCGTGCTGGCGCTCGGCCTCCAGGGGCTGCCCAGCGTCTGCTGGGTGCCGCTGGCGCTGCTCTGGTTCGGACAGACGGAGGCGGCGATGCTCTTCGTCGTCGTGATGGGCACGCTCTGGTCGGTCGTGCTCGCGGCGGAGGGCGGTGTGCGCAACGTCAACCCGCTCTACGTCCGGGCGGCCCGCACGATGGGCTCCCGGGCCCTGCACACGTGGATCATGGTGATCGTCCCGGCGTCGCTGCCGTTCATCGTCAGCGGCATGAAGCAGGGCTGGGCCTTCGCGTGGCGCTCCCTCATGGCGGCCGAGATCTACGTGACCATCCTGACCGGGTTCGGCCTCGGCCACCTCCTGCACTACGGGCGCGAGCTGCAGGCGATGGAGCAGGTGATCGGCGTGATGCTCGTCATCGTCGTCATCGGACTGGCGGCCGACAAGGTCATGTTCTCCCCCTGGGAGCGCTTCCTCCACCGCCGGTGGGGCACCGACCGGGCGGCGTGAACCCTCGGCGGGCGGCGCTCAGAACGGCCAGTAGAGCGGGATGAGCCAGACGGCGCCCGCGAAGTAGATCAGGTTGAGCGGCACGCCGATCCGCAGGAAGTCGGCGAAGCGGTAGCCGCCGATGCCGTAGACGTAGGTGTTGGTCTGGTAGCCGATGGGGGTCGCGAACGAGGCGGAGGCGGCGACGCAGAGCGCGATGAGGAACGGCTTCGGGTCGACGCCGAGCCGCTCGGCGAGGCTGATGGCGAGCGGGGCCATCAGCGCGGCGATCGCGTTGTTGGAGAGCACCTCGGTCAGCGTCGTCGCGACGAGGTAGAGGGCCGCGAGGAGGAACAGCGCCCGGTGCTCGGGGGGCGCGAATCGGTCCACGAGTCCGAGGATGCGGTCGACGACATAGGCCGACGTCCCGGTGTCCTGCATGGCGACGCCGACGGCGAGCATGCCCCAGATGAGGAACAGGAGGTTCCATTCGATGGCGCGGTAGCCCTCCTTCGGCTTGAGGCAGCCGGTCAGGAAGATGACCACGCAGGCGAGGATCGCGGCGACCTCGATCGCCAGCCAGCCGGCGCTGGAGGCGACCACCACGGCGGCGATGCAGCCCACGACCGTGGCGGTCTGGCGGCGGGTCGTGCGGGACGGCACCGGCGGTCGGTCGATGAGGAGCAGTTCGCCGCCTCCCCGGAGGTTCCCGACCGCCTGCTCGGTGCCCATCACGAGCAGGATGTCGCCGAAGCGCAGGCGAAGGTCGCCGAGGCTCTCGCGCAGCCGCTCGCCCTCGCGGTGGACGGCCAGCACGACGACCCGGTGGTGCTGCAGGAAGTCGATCTCGCGGACGCTCCGTCCGATGAACTCGGAGTTGGGCCCGACGACGCACTCGGCCAGGACCCCCTCGTGCGCGGAGATCTGGCTGAGGGGCAGGTCGAGTTCCGCGGTCAGGTCGAGACCCTCGATGGAGCGGGCGTGGGCGACGCCCTTGGGACGGCAGGCGAGGTAGAGGCGGTCGCCGGCGGCGAGGGTCGTGCCGGGCGCGGGATCGACGGGCACGTCGTGGCGGATCAGCTCCAGGACGCGCACGCCGCGCGCCGGCACGAGCCCGGCCTGGGCGAGGGTCTGGCCGATGGCGGCGCCGCCGGGCTGGACGAACATCTCGGTCAGGTACTCGCGCGGCTCCCCGAGCGCGGTGGCGCCGGCGGGTCGGGAGGGCAGGAGCTTCCAGCCGAGGAGCCCGAGGTAGAGCGTCCCGGCGGCCATGAGCGGCAGGCCGACCTGGGCGAGCTCGAACATCGCGATCGGCTCCACCCCGTGGTCGCGGCCGATGCCGGCGACGAGCAGGTTCGTGCTCGTGCCGATGAGCGTGCAGGTGCCGCCCATGACCGCGGCGTAGGAGAGCGGGATGAGCAGCTTCGACGGGGCGTGGCGCATCCGGGCGGAGAGCGAGAGGATGACGGGCACGAGCACCACGACCACCGGCGTGTTGTTGACGAAGGCGGAGACGGCGCCCACGCCGAGCACCACCAGCATCGCCACCGTGAACCAGCTCCAGCCCGCGAGACGCTGCAGGCGGGCCGCGAGCAGGTCGATGACGCCGCATCGCACCAGAGCCGCGCTGAGGATGAACATCGCGCCGATCGTCAGCGGCGCCGGGTTGGCGAGCACGCTGAAGAGACGCTGCTGGGGCACGAGACCGACGACCAGCAGCACCGCGAAGAGGGTCAGGGCCGTGACGTCCGGAGGCACCTTCTCCCGGACGAACATGCCCACGGCGAGCACCAGCAGGCCGAGCACGAAGGCGATCTCCCAGTTCATGCGGCGCGGAGCGTACGGTCCGCGCGCGGTGCGACGAGCAAAAGCGTCCGCCGGCCGGCTCCCCCCCGGAGGGCGCGGAGGCCCGGGCGTCAGGCGGGCCGGCGCGTCTCCGACGCCTCGTACCAGCGGTAGAAGGCGAGGGCGAAGGCGCCCATCATCACGGCCATGCCGCCGAGCTTCATCGTCACGCCGGCGAGGAGCTGGTCCTCCTTGGGGTCGAAGCCCTCGATGATGCGCGGCGCGAACTCGTAGGTCGGGTAGAGGATGTCGGAGGAGAACGTGATGTAGGCGAAGACCGGCGTCATCCCGAGCGTGATGCCGACGAAGTAGAACATCTGCCACGCGTAGGCCGTCGGCGGGAATTCCCGGGACGGGCTGCAGACCGGCCACCAGAGGAAGAGGGCGGCGCCGAAGAAGCAGAAATGCTCGATGATGTGCACCGTCTTGTCCTGCAGGGCCCAGTCGTAGAGCAGCGGGAGGTGCCAGACCGAGACGACCACGCAGAAGATGGCGCCGCACACGACGGGGTTGGTCAGCACCCGCAGCAGCGGGCGCAGCGGGCGGGCGCCGGTCACCGGCCGCACGAGCCACTCCGGCAGGCCCAGGAGGAAGAGGATGGCGGCCGGGTAGATGATCAGCTGGTGCTGGACCATGTGGGCGCTGAGCAGGAACCGTTCGCCCGCCTGGTCCAGCGGCGAGCCGACCGCGAGGTAGAAGATGACGAGCGCGCCGTAGAACCTGGCCGCCGCGGCCCGCGGGTAGGGAGTGCCGGGGCCGGCGAGGCGGTCGCGGAGCGGGCCCGTGAGGACGGCGTAGAGCCAGCCGAGCGCGATGATCCCTCCGACGAGGAACGGTTCGTTGTGCCAGTGACGCCAGTCGATCATGCGCGGGTCGGGAATCCGTAGTCGCTTTTGCGCGAAGGGAAACCCGGAAAAGCAAAGGGCCGCGCGATTGAGGCGCGGCCCGGGGAGGGGGCGGGTCGACCGGTGGCGCGGACCGCGCTCAGAGCAGCATCGCGACCGAGGTCAGCGGCTTGCTCGCCTCGGAGCCGAAGAGTGCGAGGAGGGCCCAGGTCGTGCCGCCGGCGAGGATGAGGCCGATGAAGAAGAGGATCGTGCAGAACACCTTGTCCCACTTCAGGTGCATGAAGTAGAAGATGACGTAGAGGAACTTCACCGCGGAGAGCACGACGAGGCCGGTGACGATGATCCACTTGGCGAACGGCAGGTAGATCAGCACGACCTCGATGCCGGTGATGATGCCGAGCAGCATCGCGATCTGCACGTAGACGTGGAACTTGCTCGGCTCGAGGTGGCCGTGGGCGGGGGCGGCGGCGGAAGGGGCGGACATGGCTTAGAGGTACTCCAGCAGGTAGACGGCCGTGAAGATGACGATCCAGACGATGTCGACGAAGTGCCAGTAGAGGCCGATGGCCTCGACGTCGATGGCGTTGCGCTCGCCGAAATCCACCGGGTCGCGGCGCCGGCCGAACCAGACCATGACGGCGATGGCGGCGAGCAGGCCGCCGATCGAGGCGAGGTGCTGGCTGAGGAAGCCGCCGAGGGTGATCTCGGACTTCACGAGGCTGATGCCGGCGGGGACGACGACGATGAAGGTGATCGCCATGGCCGCGCAGACCGCGAGCACGTGGAGGACGGTCTTGCCGAACTCGCCCCAGCCGCCGGCGCCGGGGGCGGCCGACTGGAAGGAGCGGACGTAGATGAGGCCGAGCAGCAGCACGCCGATGGCGACGTGGGTGCCGTGGGTGCCGGTGAGGGTGTAGAAGCTCGAGCCGAAGAGGCTGTTCGTCAGCGTCATCTTCTTGTCCACGACGAAGTGGACGAACTCGTACACCTGGCAGCCGAGGAAGATGCAGCCGAAGAAGATGGTCGTGAGGATGGAGTTCCGCATCGAGCGCACCTGGCCGCGCTGGATCGCGTTCACGGCCAGCGCCATCATGAGCGACGACATCAGCAGGATGAACGTCGAGAAGGACGTCAGCTCGATGTCGAAGATCTGGGTCGGCTCGTGCGTGCCCGGGGGCGGGT
>CAYWTK010000005.1:0-63781 GCA_964460895.1 uncultured Opitutaceae bacterium | reverse complement strand
CCGCCAGGGCCGGCAAAAATCACGTTATCCAGAGGTCAATTGCATGAGTCCGGCTCAGGATTCCCCCCGCATGGAGAGCATGCATCCATGCTCCAAGAAAAAGGCCGCCCGGTGGGGCGGCCTCGGGAAGGGAATCAGGCGGCGCTCACTGCGCCTTCATCAGCTCCTCGGCCGTCCAGGGGCCGCGCGCGCCGAGCTCGGCGCGGAGGGCGGCGACCTGCTCGGGGGTGATGGCGGGGGCGTTGTTGCCCCACTCCGAGCGGATGTACGTGAGGACGTTGGCGATCTGCTCGTCGCGGAGGATGCCGCCGAAGGCCGTCATGGCGTTGTTGTAGGTGTTGCCCTTGACGGTGATCGGTCCGTTGAGGCCGTGGAGCACGATCTTGATGATGTGCTTCTCGTGGACCGGATCGACGACCCACTCGGAGCCGGCGAGCGGCGGGTAGACGCCGGCGACGCCCGCGCCGTTGGCCTGGTGGCAGGTCATGCAGTTGGCCACGTAGACGCGCTTGCCGAGCATAGCGGGCGTGATGACGGGGCCGGCGGCGGCCTGCGGGGCGGGCTTCTGGTGCTCGTTGAAGATGAGCGGGTCGAAGCGCGACGAGTAGTGCGCGACGTAGACCGAGCCGAAGAAGAGGGCCGCGCAGGTGATGCCGAGCAGCACCAGCGGGAAGCGCGGGTTGCCGTGGGCCTTCTCGGGCTTCTGGACCTCCAGCCGGGCGTGGACCTGCTGGATGCTCTCGTCGGACGCGCCGGACTGCTCGAGGTGGGAATGCGGGTCGGAACTCATCTTAATGGCCCCCCTTCTTCTTCGGTTCAGGGACGAAGGGGCGGGCCTCCGGGTATTCGTAGGTGTCGTTCAGGCTGCGCAGGTAGGCGACGAGCGCCTGGGCGCGGGGCGTCGGGACGACCTCGTGGCCGGCGGGCGGCGCGGCGCGGCCCGTCAGCTTGAGGGCGTGGGGCGACGGCTGGCCCGGGCGGATCGGCCGGACCTCGAAGAGGAACCGGTAGTCGGGCTTGTTGGAGCCCGGGGCGAGCGTCTCCGGCGCGTAGAGGAGCTGGTAGAAATAGTCGGGCGTCGCGTAGGCGCGACCGCCGACGTTGCGGAGGTCGGGTCCGAGGCGGCTGTGGCCGAGGAAGACCGTCTTCTCGCGGATGTAGTCGCGCGAGACGCTCTGGCGGGCGCCCCACTGGCGGGTGATGTCGCCGCCGAAGCCGTCGCGCCGGACCTGCTGGGTGTGGCAGGCGATGCAGCCGAGGTCCTGGTAGACCATGCGGCCGCGGTCGGCCAAGCCGGAGAGGGGCGCCGGGTGGAGCGACTCCTCGACCGGGTCCTTGTACTGGGTGAGGGACCCGAACTGGTTGTGGGCGGCGAGGAGCACGGCCGCGGCGGAGAGGCCGAGGACGGCGAAGCCGCCGAAGAAGAGGACGAGGCCGTTCTTCATGCGTGGCCCTCCGAGGTGGCGCCGGCGAGGGCCGGCGGGGCGCGGAACTCCGCGCGCGCGCCCGTCCGGGTGAGCGCGCCGAAGGCCGTCCAGAAGAAGTTCAGGGCGAACGCGACGTGGCCGGTGAGGAGGACCATGAGAGCGACGGAGCGGAGGACCAGCCAGGGCTTCAGGGCCGCGGCGATCTCCGCATAGGGCACGGTGGTGGCGTTGAGCAGCCGGCCCTGCTGCCAGCCCGCGTAGCCGAGGGCCACGACGAGGAGGGCGGAGCCGACCGCGGTGCAGAGGAAGTGCGCCCGCACGAGGGCCGAGGACTGCCAGGCGAAGCCGGCGAGGCGCGGGACGATGAAGTACGCGGCCCCGAACATCGCGGTCGAGAAGCACGCGTAGAACACCGTCCAGTCGCGCAGCTCGGCGACCAGCGTGAACTGGAGGACGGCGGCGACGTCGCGCACGGAGAGCACGAAGTTGAGCAGCGCGGCGAAGGCGAAGGCGCCGATCGAGAGCACGATGAACTTGAGCGACGTGCCGCCCTTGAGCGCGGCGCCGGCGCCGCGGAGGCTGCCGAGCAGGTTGGTCAGGATGATGACCACCGCGACCACGAGCATGAAGTTGGCGACGATGCCGACCGTGGGCACCCACGACGGCACCGGGCCGCCGATGAGGCGCGCGCCGCCGGCGAAGGCGCTGGTCACGACGAGCCACCAGAAGCCGGAGGCGGCGAGGTAGTAGTCGTGGATCGGCCGGCCGGTGAGCTTGGGCAGGAAGTAGTAGGCCGCGGCCAGCGCGAGCGGGGTGAACCAGAGGCCGTAGACGCCGTTCACGTACCAGGCGTTGACGATGGCCTGCACCACGCCGCGGGTCGGAACCGCGAAGAGCATCGTCTGCGCCACGGCGTAGAGCCAGGGGAAGAAGATGATGGCGGCGAAGACGTACCACTGGGAGGCGTACACGTTCTCCGTGTTGCGCACGCTGAACGTCGTCACGGCCCACACGCCCATGAGCGCGTAGGTGACGAGGAGCATGAGCGTGACCCAGCGGGGGAACTCGAGGAGCTCGAAGGACGTCGTGCCGCCCACGAGGATGCCGAGCATGCCGAGGCCGACGGTGATGTTCCAGGCCTTGCAGGCGACGATGAGCCAACCGCCGTGCCGCAGGGCGGCGGCGGAGAGGCGGGCCATGAGCCAGAGGGCGACGCCGAGGCCGGCGTTGAAGCCCCAGCCGTAGACGAGGACGTTCTGCGCGGCGGCGGCGAGGCGGCCGTGGGTGAACCACTCGCAGCCGGCGAACCAGCCGAGGAAGCCGGGCGTGTGGAGCTGGATGGCGGCGACGAGCTGGAGGACGCCGCCGATGACGAGCCAGGCGAGCGCCTGGCTGAAGAAGACGAGGACCGGCCAGCGCGCGGAGGCGTCGATCTCCTGCTGTTCGGCGCGGTCGGGGGAGGCGGGGGAAGTCATCGGAGTCACTGGCGGGCGAGGTCGCGGGCGGTCAGCTGGATGGCGCGCTCGACGGGCAGCCGCACGACGCCCTTGGGCTGGTCGACCCAGCCGTAGGTGGTGGCCTCGACCTGCTCGCGCTGGCGGAGCTCGGCGAGCGCCTGGGCGCGGCCCTCGGTCGTGTACTTCCAGCGCTGGGTCTCGTCGAAGTCGGCCGGGTTGACCGTGCCGCGGTTGTCGAAGGCCGGCGCCGGGCGGTAGGCCCGGTTGATCAGCCAGCCGCAGAAGACGGCGGCGAGCGCGACCACGACGGCGGTGAAGACCGGCGTGCGGTGCGGGAAGGCGTAGGCTTGCGGGTGGTCGCTCATGGGGCGGAGGCCTCGTGGTGCGTCAGCGACTCGGCGATGCGCGGGTCGCGGATGGGGATGAGCTTGGTCGTGCCGAAGCTGCGGAGGTAGGACCAGAAGAAGACGCCGCCGATGCCGACCACCGCGGTGACGTTCCAGAGCAGGCCGCTCTGCAGGAACGGGTACGGGTCGCCGTTCGGGAGCTTCTTCGCGGGCATGATGTTGTAGCAGAGGTCCACGAGGAAGACGAAGGCGATGAAGACGCCGACCCACGGGATGACCTGCTTGTTCACCTTCACCGGGTACTGCAGGAGCACCAGGAACGGGGCGAAGAAGTGGCCGAAGAGGAGGAACATGCCGACCCAGCCCCACTGGTTGAAGGAGCCGTCGCTGTTGTTCATCTCGCGGACGTTGTACCAGAAGGTCTCCTCGGGGATGTTCGCGTTCCAGATGAGGAAGTACTGCGAGAACGTCACGTAGGCCCAGAACACCGTGAAGGCCAGCATCAGCTGCCCGATGCTGTGCAGGTGGTTGTTGTTGAGGATGCCCTTGAGGTCGCCGCGGGCCCAGAGCCAGATGAGGAGGACGACGCCGAGGGAGAGCGCGGCGCGGATGCAGCCGGCGAAGAACCACACGCCGTACATGGTGGAGAACCAGTGGTACTCCATGGACTTCACCCAGAGGATGATGCAGGCGGTGAGCGTGAAGGCCGTCAGCGGGATGCCGGCGGCGGCCCACTTGCGCGAGGAGAAGGTCCACTTCACGTCGCCGTCGGCGTCCTGCGCGAACGAGTTCCGGCGGAAGCGCGAGGCGAGGAACCACCAGGCGAGGAACGAGAAGATCGTGCAGCCGGTGAAGAAGTTCCGGTTCAGGAACGCGGCCTTCTTCGTGTAGAGGATGTCCTCGCCGACCGTGCCGGTGCCGCCGACGGCCGCGAGGTCGAAGCCCGGGTCCATCCACTTCCAGATCAGCGTCGGGTTCGTCCACGCGACCGCGAGGAGCGGGACGAAGAGGAGCAGGAGCCAGGGGAAGACGGCGATGACGTGCTCGTACTGGCGGCGGAGGACGGTGGACCACCCGGCGTCGAAGATGTGGTGGATCATCACCAGCAGCAGCACGCCGAGGGCGATGCCGGTCCAGAAGGTCATGCCGACGAGCCAGGAGACCGCGATGGTCGCGGGCTTGTCCACGAAGGCGCCGACCAGGGTGAGGGCGATGCCGGCGACGCCGATGCCGAGGGCGGTGCCCGCGCGGTTGGCGGCGGGGGCGGCGGACGGGGCGGCGGCCGCGGCGACGGGGAAGGTATCGGAACGCGTGGTCATGTTACTTCAGCTCCCCCCGCTTCTCGAGCGGCACGTCGTCGAGCTTCGCGTGGCGCGCGCGCTCGAGGGCCCGGACGTAGGCGACGACCGCCCAGCGCTCGTCGGGCGTCAGCTTGTCGCCGTAGGGCATCATGGTGTTCTTGCCGTTGGTGATGGTGTTGAAGATCTCGCCGTGCGGCATGGCGCGGATCCGGTCGTCGTGGAAGGTCGGCGTGGCGACCATGCCGTAGCGCTTGGTGATGCCGTTGCCGTCGCCGAGGGCGCCGTGGCAGGGGGCGCAGTAGATCATGTAGCGGTCGCGGCCGCGGTTGATCATCGCCTCGGTGACCTCGACCGGGATGGCGGTGACGAAGGAGCCGTCGGCGTTGCGGCCGAGGAAGCGCGCGTCGTCGGCGCGGAGGTAGGTCGGGTCGGCGGCGCCGACCTCGCTGCGTCCGCGCGGCACGGTGCCCGCGACGCGCGGGCGGTCGGCCCGGCCGTCGGCGAAGAACGCCGACTCGCCCTGCGGCTTGTACTTCGCCTGGCGGTCCATGTCGGGGAAGACCTCGATCGGCGGCTGCGTCGAGCGCATGCCGCGGAAGCCCATCACCGAGACGAGCAGCACCACGACGAACAGGAGGGTGTAGTAGGCGTAGCGCATGTCAGTCCTCCAGCTCCGCGATGTCCTTGCCGCCGATCTTCGCGAGGAACTCGCGGGTGGCGGCGGCGTTGAACTTCGGGTCGGCCGCCTCGATGACGACGAAGAAGCGGTCGTCGAGCGCGCGCACGAACTGCGGGGCGGTCATGACCGGGTGGTGGTGCCGGGGCAGGCCGTTGATGACGAACATGCCGATGATGGTGGCGAAGGCGGTGAAGAGGATGGTCAGCTCGTAGGCCACCGGGAAGGCGAAGAGCGGCGAGAAGTAGGGCTTGCCGCCGACGATCAGCGGGTAGTCCACCGCGCCGGTGAACCAGATGAGCGTCATGCCCGTGATGAAGCCGGTGATGCCGCCGCAGATGGAGATGCGCGGCACGCGCGAGCGGCGGATGCCCATGGCGGCGTCGAGGCCGTGCACGGGGAAGGGCGTGAGGGCGTCCCACCGGGAGTAGCCCGCGTCCCGCACCTGCTCGCACGCGTGGTAGATCTCCGGCGTGCTGTCGAAGGCGGCGATGAGTCCGTAGGTCTTTTTCATGGTCGGGCCTCCTCAGTGCTTGGCCCCGTGCGGGTCGGCCTGGGGGATGACCGCCTTCACCTCCGACATCGGCATGATGGGCACGAAGCGGATGAAGAGCAGGAAGAGGACGGAGAACACGCCGAAGGTGCCGAAGAAGGTGAAGACCTCGACGATCGACGGCGAGTAGTAGCCCCAGGAGGACGGCAGGAAGTCGCGGGCGAGGGACGTCACGATGATGACGAAGCGCTCGAACCACATGCCGACGTTGACGAAGATGGAGAGGACCCAGACGAGGGTGGTGTTCTCGCGGACCGCCTTGAACCAGAAGAACTGCGGGGTGATGACGTTGCACCCGATCATGATCCAGTAGGCCCAGGCGTAGTGGCCGAACGCGCGGTTGATGAAGGCGAAGCCCTCGTACGGGTTGGCCCCGTACCACGCGATGAAGAACTCCATGCCGTAGGCGTACCCGACCATCGTGCCGGTCGCCAACGTGATCTTGCACATGCAGTCGATGTGGTACTGCGTGATCAGGTCCTCGAGGCGGTAGATGGCGCGGAGCGGGAGCATCAGCGTCATCACCATGCCGAAGCCCGAGAAGATCGCGCCCGCGACGAAGTACGGCGGGAAGATCGTCGTGTGCCAGCCGGGGAGGAGCGAGACGGCGAAGTCGAACGAGACGATGGTGTGCACCGAGAGCACGAGCGGCGTGCTGATGCCGGCGAGGATGAGGTAGGCCATCTCGTAGTTGCTCCAGTGCCGGTTGGAGCCGCGCCAGCCGAGGGCGAAGAAGCCGTAGATGCGCGCCTTGACCAGGTTGCCCGCGGCGGTGAAGCGGTCGCGGAGCGTGCCGAGGTCGGGGACGAGGCCGACGTACCAGAACAGCACGGAGACCGTGCCGTAGGTCGAGACCGCGAACACGTCCCACTCCAGCGGCGAACGGAAGTTCTGCCAGATGTAGTTCGAGTTCGGGATGGGGAAGAGGTACCAGGCCATCCACACGCGGCCGACGTGGAAGACCGGGAAGATCGCCGCGCAGACGACGGCGAAGATGGTCATCGCCTCGGACGCGCGGTTGATCGAGGTGCGCCACTTCTGCCGGAGGAGGCACAGGATCGCCGAGATGAGCGTGCCGGCGTGGCCGATGCCGATCCAGAAGACGAAGTTGACGATGTCCCACGCCCAGTTGACCGGATTGGCGTGGCCCCAGACGCCGACGCCGGTGCCGACGAGGTAGATCAGGCCGGCGACGGTGAACGAGGCGACGAAGCTCGCGATCACGAAGCAGATCCACCACCAGGTGGGGGTCGTGCCCTCGACGATGCCGCAGACCTTGTCGGTGATCCACTTGAAGTCGCGGTGGTTCGCGACCATCTCGGCGCGCGGCAGGTGCGCGGGCCGGACCTCGGCGAGGATCGCCGGGGCGGGTTCGGAGGAGGAGTGCGCGCCCATTAGTGCTTCCCTCCGTGGTTCTCACCGTGGCCGGCGGCCCCCTTGGGGTAGTTCTTGTTCTTGTACTCGACGCGGCTGAGCGGGAGCGCGTGGTAGTCCGGCATGTGCGGGTTGGGATTGCGGAGCTTGCCGAGGTAGGTCGTGCGCGGGCGGACGTTGAGGTAGCCGAGGACCGCGTAGTCGCGCTCCTGGGCCTTGGCCTGGGAGACGCGGCTGTTCGGGTCCTTGATGTTGCCGAACTCGATGGCCTCGACCGGGCAGACCTGCTGGCAGGCGACCTTGAACGAGCCGTCGGGAATCTCGACCTCGCCCGAGAGGCCGGCCTTCCGCTTGTGCGCAATCTTGGCCTGCTGGATGCGCTGCACGCAGTACGTGCACTTCTCCATCACGCCGCGCATGCGGACCGAGACGTCGGGATTCTTCACCATCTTCACCAGCTCGGGCATGTCCTTCTGGTGGCCGAGCGGGCCCATGTAGAGGGCGTCGATCGCGCGCTTGTTGTAGTCGAAGTAGTTGAAGCGGCGGACCTTGTACGGGCAGTTGTTGGCGCAGTACCGCGTGCCGATGCAGCGGTTGTAGGCCATGACGTTGAGGCCCTCCTCGTCGTGCACGGTGGCGTTGACGGGGCAGACGGTCTCGCACGGCGCGGTCTCGCAGTGCTGGCAGGTCATCGGCTGGACGATGGTCTGCGGGTCCTCGGGGATCTCCTTGTTGCCCTCGCCGCCGAAGGCCGCACCGTCGGCCTTGCCGTCGGCGTAGTAGCGGTCGAGGCGGATCCAGTGCATCTCGCGGCCGCGGAGGACCTGGTCCTTGCCGACGATCGGGATGTTGTTCTCCGCCTGGCAGGCCACGACGCAGGCGTTGCAGCCGATGCAGGTGTTGAGGTCGATCGTCATGCCCCACTGGTGCACGCCGTCGAAGTTGGGCTGCTCGTAGAGCGAGTTGCCGCGCGGGGTCTTGGTCGCGAGCGCGGCGAGCGGCAGGTCCTTGTCCTTGCCGTACACCGGGGGCGTGTGCGACTCCATGCCGATGGAGTCGACGAAGGCCGGGTTGCGCTGGAACTCGTCGTGGTTGGCCTCGCGGATGATGTCGCGGCCCTCCATCGACCAGTGCTCCTGCGTGTTCGCGAGCTTCATCCGCTCGCCGGTCAGGCGGATCGTGGCGCCGGTGGCGAAGCCCATCGCGTCGCTCGTGCGCACCGGGTAGGCGTCGAAGCCCGCGCCCGTGCCGACGCGGCCGCAGGCCGTGCGGCCGTAGCCGAGGGGGAGGACGATGGTGTAGTTGGCCAGGCCGGGCTGGATGTGCAGGGGGCCGCGGACGGTGCGGCCGCCGACGGTGACCTCGGCCACCGGGGCCATCTCCTTGCCGCGGTTGAACTCGGCCGTCTCGACGCGCGCGACCTGGAGGGTCGTGCCCGCCGGGTAGACGCCGAGGTCGCGGGCGAGGCGGGGCGAGATGAGGATGGCGTTGTCCCAGGAGATCTTGGTGATCGGGTCCGGGCACTCCTGCAGCCAGCCGTTGTTGGCGAAGCGGCCGTCGTCCACCTTGTGGTCGGTGGCGAAGAGCACCTCGAGCCGGTCCTTGGTCGGCGCGGGCACGGGCGCGACGCCCCGCAGGGCGGCGGCGGCGCGGCGGGCGTCGAACGAGACGCGGGCGACGGGGTAGGGCGAGTCGGCGAGCAGGCCGTCGTGGAGGAACTTCTCGAAGGCCTTCTTGTCGCCGCGCGCGACGGTCGTGAAGACCTGGGCGTAGGCGTCGGGCGTGGCCTCGCCGGCGAGGCGGGCGAGCAGCTCGACCTCCATCAGGCCGCCGAAGAGCGGCTGGATCATCGGCTGCACCGGCACGACGGTGCCGTCGGCCGTGCGGGCGTCGCCCCACGACTCGAGGTAGTGCGTGGCCGCGAGCACGGTGCCCGCGAGGGCGGTGGTCTCGTCGGCGTGGTAGCCGTAGCGGATGACCTCCGGTACGGACTTCAGCAGCGCGGCGAAGCCGAGGTCGGCCGGCGCGTTGTAGGCGGGGTTGCCGTTGAGGACGACGAGGGTCTTGACCGAGCCGGCCTTGATCGCGGTGGCGAGGGCCTGGATCGTCGAGGCGGTCGGGGCCTCGACCTTGACGTAGTCGACCGTGCGGCCGGGCGCGCCGAGGGCGGCGTTGATGGCGTGGACGAGGACGTGGGCGGCGACGGGCAGGTGCGCGCCGGCGACGACGACGGCGGCGCCCTTGTGCGCGACGAGGTCCTTGGCGCACTCGTCGATCCACTGCGGGCTGGCCTCGAGGCCGGCGGCGAGGGCGGCGTAGTCGCCCGTGCCGAGGATGCGGCCCGCGAGGGCGGCGGCGAAGGCCGTCATCTGGCTGGACGAGATCCGCAGGCGGTGGTCGGCCATGCCGCCCGTGAGGGTGTAGCTGGCCTCGACCGCGTACAGGCGGTTCATCGGGTCGGACGCCTTGGCCACGCGGCGGCCCCGGGCGAAGTCGCGGCTGTAGTACTGGCTGGCGGCCTCGGCGTGGAAGAGGTCGGCGTCGAGCGTGAGGATGCGCTGCGCGGCGGAGAGGCGGTAGAGCGGCTTGACGTCCGCCCCGAACGCGGCCTGCGCGGCGGCGAGCGGCGGCTCGTCCTGCACCGGCTCGTACTCGGCCCAGACGGCGCGCGGGTACTGGCGGCGGAGGGCGGCGACGAGGCGGGCGCGGGTGGGCGAGCCGGACTCGTCGGCGAGGAAGGCGAGGCCCTCGCCGTTGCCGGCGTAGGTGGAGACGATGCGGGCCAGCAGGTCGTTGACCTCGGCGGCGGCGAGCACGCGGGCGCCCGAGCGGTGCTCGGTCAGGCGGTCGACGTCGTAGAGGTCGAGGACGGAGGCCTGGGCGAGCAGCGTCGTGCCGCCGCCGTGCGGGACGTAGGAGGGATTGCCCTCGAGCTTGGTCGGGCGGCCCTGGTGGGTCTCGGCGAGGAGCGGCACCGCGGCCTTCCGCAGCGGCATCGCGGTCGCGTAGTAGAGGGGGAGGCCCGGGATGGTGTACTCGACGGCCTTGCCGTACGGGAGGATGGCGGACTCCGGCCGGCGGCAGCCGGCGAGGCCGAGGCCGCCGAGCGCGAAGGACGCGGCCATGAGCTTGACGAACTGGCGGCGGTCCACGCCCTCGAGCGACGACGCGCCCTCGGGGAACTCGCGGGCCAGCTGCTCGCGGAAGCCCGGCGAATCGGCCAGCTCGTCGAGGCTGCGCCAGTAGCGGGGGCCGCTGACGGGGGCGGCAGGATGGTCAAATTTGCGTTTCATCAGCGATGGCAGCCGGAGCAGCTTTGCGGGGGCATGATGCGGGCGTGCTCGATGAGCTTCTGGGCTTCGTCGAGGCCGCGGGAATCCGCGAGGCGGGGGGAGTCGAGGTTGAAGACGTCGGCCTGCGGGCGGATGAACTTCTCGGGCTCGCGGTGGCAATCGAGGCAGAAGCCCATCGAGTGCGACTTGTCGTGCCAGACGACGCTCATCTCGTTCACCTTGCCGTGGCACTCCACGCAGCTGATGCCGCGGGCGACGTGGACGGAGTGGTTGAAGAACACGTAGTCGGGCGCCTGGTGGACCTTCACCCACGGCACCGGCTCGCCCGTCTCGAAGCTCTTGCGCACCGGCTCGAGCAGCGGGCTCGTGGTCTTGATGATGCTGTGGCAGTTCATGCACGTCTGCGCCGCGGGAACGCTGGACGTGCCGGACTTCTCGACCGAGGTGTGGCAGTAGCGGCAGTCGATGCCGAGCTGGCCGGCGTGCAGGGCGTGGTCGAAGGGCACGGGCTGCACCGGCTGGTAGCCGACGCGCAGGTACTTCGGCGTCGAGTAGTACGTCACCGCGGCGGTGGCGACGCCGCCGAGGACGAAGAGGAACACGACGATCTGCAGCGGCAGGGCGTTCGCGGATTTCGGGAAGATCTTGGACATGGCGGGCCGGGAGGCGGGGACGCGCGGTTAGAGGGAATCGTCGCGGCGCGGGACGGCGCGCGGCTCCGGCTTGGCGGCCAGAGCGGGACGGGCGGGCGCCGCGGCGCCCGCCGGGCCCTTCGCGGACAGCCGGGGAACGAGACCGGCGGCCAGGAGAAGGCCGCCGATTTGGGCAAAAAAGGTCTTACGCGAACGATGCGGGCTCACGGTGTGTGGGTGTCTTGCGGAGCGGCGAGAAAAGGTTCGGCCACCTGTGAAGTAAAACAAAATTTCCAGAACCTGTTGCGCTGCCGAGCCTATTAGCGCCGGAGCCCGCGCGGACAACGGCCGGTAATCGCGGCCGCGGTCGAAATTCCGGTGCAACAAGACATCGGCGCGCCTCGGGAGCGGTGCGAGAAGGTCGCCGCGCCCGGTCGTCCTCGAGGCCACGGATTTCACGGATGGGGACGGATGGCCCGATCCGTGCGATCCGTCGAAATCCGTGGAATCCGTGGGAGAGAACCCGCTCGCGGCCGGATGAATCCGCGCCCGCCACCCTCGGCGGCGGCGGAGGCGGTCAGACGAATTCCCCGTCGCGCATCGGGCGGACCTCGTCGCAGCGCTGGGCGATGTCGGGGTTGTGGGTGACGAGGACGACGGCCTGGCCGTTGTCCTTGGCGAGGCGGGTGAGGAGGTCGAAGACGAGGGCCGAGTTGCGCTGGTCGAGGTTGCCGGTGGGCTCGTCGGCGAGGATGATGGCCGGCTGGTTGGCGAGGGCGCGGGCGATGGCCACGCGCTGCTGCTCGCCGCCGGAGAGCTGGGTGGCGAGGCGGTAGGTCTTCTCCCCCAGCCCGACCTGGCCCAGCAGGTCGCGGGCGCGCGCGACCATCGCGGCCTCGTCGAGCTTCCCCAGCTTGCGCATCGGCATCATCACGTTCTCGAGCGCCGTGAACTCCTGCATGAGGAAGTGGAACTGGAAGACGAACCCGATGTGCTCGCCGCGCGCCGCGGTGCGCTCGAGGTCGCCGGTGTTGGACATCAGCTGCCCGCGGATCCAGATGGAGCCGTCGTCCGGCCGGTCGAGCAGGCCGAGGAGGTAGAGCAGCGTGGACTTCCCGCAGCCCGAGGGGCCGACGATGGCGGTCACCTGGCCGGGCCGGGCCTCGAACGAGACCCCGCGCAGCACGTGCACGCGGCCCTCGCCCGAGCCGAGGTGGCGGTGGAGCCCTTCGCAGCGGAGGGCCGGGGTCATTGCGAGGTCCCCCGGATGATGTCGCCCGGCTCCAGCCGCGCCGCGCGCCGGGCGGGGATGAGCGAGGCCGTGACGACGACGACCGCCGCGGTCGCGCTGGCGGCGACGTAGTGCCAGATCGACCACGCCACCACGAAGCTGTCCGTGGTGAAGACGCCGCGGATGCGGATGGGCAGCTGGGAGACCGCGTAGGTGACGCCGGCGCCGAACGCCCAGCCGAGCACGGTGCCGACGACGAGCACGATGCCGCCCTGGAGCAGGAAGATGCGCGCGATGTCGGCGCGCGTGTAGCCCATCGAGCGGAGGATCGCGATCTCCTTGGTCTTCTCCATGACGATCATCGCGAGCGTGTTGAACATGCCCAGGCCGGAGATGAGGATGATGGTCGAGACGGTCAGGGCGGAGGAGACGCGCAGCGCGCGGAAGACCTCGAGCCAGGTCTTCTCGCGCTCCTGCCAGCCCTGCGCCCCGTGGCGGAGGACCTCCTCCATCTGCGCGGCGTCCTCCCGCGCGCGGTCCCGGTCGAAGAGGCCGACCTGGATGAACGACGCGCCGGTCGGCCGCCGCAGCAGCGAGCGGGCCTCGCCGAGGTGCAGGTAGACGCGGACCTCGTCGACGTCCCGCACGCCCGTCTCGTAGAGCGCCGACACCCGGTAGCGCCGCTGCTGGTCGCCGGCGCGGAGGATGAGCGAGTCGCCCACGTCGATGCCCAGGCGCTGGGCGAGCACGCTGCCGACCAGCAGCCCGGTGGGCGTCGCGCGGAAATCCTCGAGGCTGCCGCGCACGACCTGCCGGGCGAGGTCGGAGACGCCGAGGTGGTCCTCCAGCCGGATGCCGAAGGCCTGCGCGGTGTCGTTCTTGAACGAGCTGTCGGCGACGATGGAGCCGCGCACGACCATCGACGCGCCGGACACGTTGCGGAACTGCCGCAGCGCCTCCATCAGCCGCTCCGGGTCCTCGACGCCCTCGACGTACTTGCGGCCCTCGCGGGCCGCGACCTGGAAGCTGCTGGCGCCGCGGTCGTGCCCGGCGGCCGCCATCGCGAAGATCGTGTCCTGGAACTTGTCCTCGATGCGGATGGCGCCGTTGGTGCCGAGGATCGTCTTGATGAAGAACTGCTCGAAGCCGCTCGTCTGGGCCTGCGTGACGATGAAGAAGCCCACGCCGAACACGATGCCCGCGAGGCTCATCAGCATGGAGCGCCGGCGGGCCGTGAGGAAGCGGACGGCGATGCGGAGGGTGGTCGGCACGGGAACGGCGGGGGCGCCCGCGGCGCGTCAGTTCGGGACGACCTGGGCGCGCACCCGGTCGCCGTCGCGGAGGCGGTCCTGCTGCTCGACGACGACCCGCTCGTCCACCGCGACGCCCCGGAGGATCTCGACCTCGTTGAGGCCCTCGAAGCCCTTCTCGACGGGGCGCCGGACGACCCGGCCGCCGTCGAGGACGTAGACGGAGTCGCCGACCAGCGCGCGCCGCGGGACGATGGTGGCGTCGGGCCGCTCGGCGATGACGATGCTGACCTCGCCGGTCAGGCCGGGGAGGAGGGCGCGGTCCTCGGGGAGCACGACGTCGAGGAAGACGGTGTAGCGCTGCGTGGTGGGGTCGGCCGACGGCAGGATCTTCGTGACCGTGCCGTTGTACTGGTCCGCGCCGAACGTGAGGAAGCGCACGGAGGCCTTCTGCCCCACCCGCACGGCGGCGAAGTTCTCCTCGCTCAGCTTGGCCTCGATCGTCCGGGTCGTCGCGATGATCGTCGCGATGGGCGAATTGCCGCCGATCAGGTCGCCGACCCGGGCGAACACCGCGGTGACCACGCCGTCGGCCGGCGCGAGGATCGCCATCTTCTGGCGCGCGCGCTCCGCCGCCCGGAGCTGGTTCTCGAGGTTGGCGAGGGCCAGCCGGAGGTTGACCTCGTCGAGCTCGAGGCGCTGCTCGAGCTGGGCCAGCGAGCGCCGCTGCTTGTCCACCTCCGCCTGCGGGAAGGACCCCGCGGCCGCCTGCCGCTCGAGGCCGCGCACGGTCTCCTGGAGGTTGAGCGCCTCCGCCCGCAGGGTCGAGCCGACCTCCGCCCGGCGCCGGGCGGCGACCACCTCGTTGCGGATCCGCTCGATCTCGAGGTCGAGGTCGCCGGTGTCGAGCCGGACGAGGACGTCGCCGCGCCGGACCTGCCGGCCGACGTCGAGCACGCTCTCGACGACGCGGCCGGCCAGCTCGCTCTTCAATTCGTTCGTGAACTCCGCCTTGACCTCGACCGTGCCGGGCACGGCGCGGATCGCGGTGCCCCGCTTGGCCACCGCGACCAGGGCCTCCGGCCGGAGGAAGTGGCGCACGCCGAGGACCCCGGCCGCCAGCAGGGCGAAGGCCAGCACCCAGAGCGCGGGTCGGGGAAGGATGGGCGCGGCGCCGGTCATCGCGGAATCTCCAGGTGGGTGGTCACGGGATCTTGCGCGACGGTGCCGAGCAGCTCGGAGACGCGCAAGAGATAGTCGCTGCGCGCGTTCCACGCGACGATCCGCGCCTCGGCCAGCTGCAGCCGGGCCACCTCCACGTCGGCCGCGGCGGCCGTGCCCTGACGCAGCTCCTCCTCCCGCAACCGCAGCGAGCCCTGGGTCGCGTCGAGGGCCTGGTCCGCCATCGCCATGAACCGGGCGGCGAAGTCCACGTGCTTGGCCTGCGCGCGCGCCTGCTGGCGGAGCCGCTCGACGGCCTCGGCGGAATCGAGCTCCATCTGCCGCAGGCGCGCCCGCGACGAGCGGACGGCCGCGCGCGCCGCGTGGCCGTCGAAGATCGTCCAGTTGACCGCCACGCCGGCGTAGGCGGAGAGCACGCGGAAGCGCGCCGCCGTGTTGAGGGAGTAGCTCTGCTCGTCCTGCATCACGCCGGCGACCGCGTTGACCTTCGGGCGCAGCCGCGTCCGGTGGTTCGCCAGCGTGAGCTCCTCGATCTCCCGCTGCCGGCGGAGCGCGCTCGTCTCGGGGGTCGCGGGGGCCGGGTCGGCGGTGAACGCCGCGACCAGCCGGTCGACCGCCGCCTGGTCGTGCCGGACGGCCGGCACCTCGTCGGGAATCTGCGCGTCGTCGAACGCCGCGAGTCCCGCGAGCCGGGCGAACGAGGCCTTGGCCGCCGCGAAATCGAATTCCACCCGCTCCAGCGCGAGGCGGGCCTGCTCGACGCCGATCCGCTGGGTCTGCACGGCCGACGGCGCGAGGCGCCGGGCCGCGAGCTGCTCCTCCCCCTCCCGGAGCCGCGCGAGGGCCAGCTCGAGCCCGCCGCGCGACCGGGCCACCTGCAGCTTCTGCACGATGAGCGCGAGGTAGCGCTGCCGGAGCTCCTGGCCGAGGGCCCGGTAGGCCTCCTGGTAGCCCGAGCGGGCCAATTCCCCGCGGATCTCGCCGATCCTGGCGTCGTTCCGGCGCTCGCCCCAGTGGAAGAGCGGCTGCGTCAGGGTGACGTCGTAGTAGATCTTCGACGCGCCCAGGGTCCGGTTCTGGTCGGCCCGGTCGTCCTGGGCCTGGTAGTAGCGGTACGAGGCGGTCAGGGACGGGAGGAGTCCGGCCCGGGCGGCCTCCCGGTTCGCCTCCGCGATCTCGAGGTCGAGCGTCCGTCCGAGCATGCGCGGCGACTGCTGGGCCGCGCCCCGCAGGATGCCCTCGAGGCCGGGCAGGGCGCGTTCGGCGACGGTCACGTCCGCCGCCGCGGCCGCCGCACCCAGCAGCCCGGTGAGGAGCGCCAGCAGGAGGCGAAGCCGTTGACCGGAGACCATGGAGCGTCGAGGGCGCCGAAAACGACCGGTCGAGGCAACACCGAAAAGCTCCGCCGGCCGGCCGCGAATAGCCTTTACTTGGCGACGGCGGAGGAGGTTACGTTGCCCCCCCGCACCATGGTTCGCCCCCTCGCGCCGTTCGCCACCGAGCTCTGGCAGCACCGCGCCCTGCTGTGGCAGTTCACCCAGCGCCAGGTGGAGCTCCGCCACAAGGGCAGCCACCTCGGGCTCGTCTGGTCGGTGCTCAATCCTCTGCTGATGTTCGGCCTGTACGTGGCGGTGTTCGGCTACGTGTTCGACGGCCGCTTCGGCCGCGTGCCGGACGAGACCCGCGTCGACTACGCGCTCGGCATCTTCCTGGGTCTGTCGCTGTTCCATTTCTGCTCGGAGGTCCTCGGCGCGGCGCCGGGGCTGGTCGTGAGCCAGCCGAACTTCGTGAAGAAGGTGGTCTTCCCCCTCGGCATCCTGCCCGCGGCCAGCGTCGCGGGCGCCGCCTTCCACCTCCTCATCAGCCTCGGGCTGGTGCTCGCGAGCGTCGGGCTCGTCGGCCGCGGGCTGGGTCCCCTGCTCTCCTGGCTCCCGGTCATCCTGCTGCCGGTGCTGTTCCTGGGCCTGGGGATCGGCTACCTGCTGTCCGCCCTCGGCGTGTTCTTCCGGGACCTCGGCCAAGTCACGGCGTTCGTCACCACGGCGCTCCTCTGGGCCAGCGGCGTGTTCTACCAGGCCCAGGCCTTCCCGGAGGCCTGGAGCGTGCTGCGCTTCAACCCGCTCCTGCTGGCCATCGACCTCGCGCGCGACGCGGTGCTCTGGTCCCAGCCGCCCAACCTCCTCCACCTCGCGTACCTGTACGCCAGCGGGCTCGTCGCCTGGATCGCGGGACACTGGGTGTTCCGCCGTCTCCAGCCGGCGTTCGCGGACGTCGTCTAGCCATGGCGGCCACCGGACATGCGTTCTGGCTCTGCGGGCTCTCCGGCGCGGGCAAGTCCACGCTCGCGGCCCATCTCGCCGCGGCGCTGAGGCGGGACGGCCTCGGCGTGCTCGCGCTCGACGGCGACCGGGTCCGGGCCGGCCTGTGCGGCGGCCTCGGCTTCTCCGAGGAGGACCGGACGGAGAACCTCCGCCGCGCCGCCGAGGTCGCCCGGCTGGGCGTGGAGTCAGGGCTCGTGGTCGTCGCCTCCTTCATCACCCCGCGGGCCGCCCAGCGCGACCTCGCGCGGGGCATCGTGGGGACGGGCGGCTTCTCGCTCGTCCATGTCGCCGCCCCGCTCGAGCTGTGCCGGCGGCGCGACGTGAAGGGGCTCTACGCCCGCGGAGTCGCCCAGCTGACCGGCGTCGCGCAGCCCTTCGAGGAGCCGGCGGACGCCGACCTCGTGATCGACACCGCGAACGAGCCGGTCGAGGCGTCGGCCGCCCGCCTCCTCGCGTTCGCCCGGCGCCGGACCGGAGCCTGACCGCATGACGCCCCTCCACCTCGACCATCTCGACGTCCTCGAGCACGAGGCCATCCACATCGTCCGCGAGGCGGCCGTGCAGTGCCCGCAGGCGGCGATCCTCTTCTCCGGCGGCAAGGATTCGCTCGTGCTCGCCGCGGTGGCCCGCAAGGCCTTCGCGCCGGCGCGCGCGCCCTTCCCGCTCCTGCACATCGACACGGGGCACAATTTCCCCGAGACGATCGAGTTCCGCGACCGGTTCGCGCGCGACTTCGGATTCCGCCTCGTCGTGCGCCGGGTGCAGGACACGATCGACGCCGGCCGCGCGGTGGAGGAGCACGGTCCCCACGCGTCGCGCAACGCCCTGCAGACCATCACGCTCCTCGACGCGATCCACGAGCTCCAGCTCGACGCCGCGCTCGGCGGCGGCCGGCGCGACGAGGAGAAGGCGCGGGCCAAGGAGCGGATCTTCTCCCACCGCGACGAGTTCGGGCACTGGGATCCCCGCCACCAGCGCCCGGAGCTGTGGAACCACTACAACGGCCGCAAGCGTCCCGGGGAGCACTTCCGCGTCTTTCCGCTGAGCAACTGGACCGAGCTCGACGTCTGGGCCTACATCCGGCGCGAGGGCCTGCCCCTGCCCTCGCTCTACTTCGCGCACGAACGCGAGGTCTTCGTCCGCCAGGGCACGATCCTCGCGGCCTCGCCGTTCGTCCCCCTCCTGCCGGGGGAGACGCCGCGGCGCGAGCGCGTGCGCTTCCGCACCGTCGGCGACATGACCTGCACGGGGGCCATCCGCTCCGCCGCCGCGACCCTCGACGAGATCGTGGCCGAGGTGGCGGCCGCCCGCCAGACGGAGCGCGGCACCCGCCACGACGACCGGCGGTCCGAGACGGCGATGGAGGACCGGAAGCGCCAGGGCTACTTCTGACCATGGACGTCCTCCGCCTCATCACCTGCGGCAGCGTCGACGACGGCAAGAGCACGCTGCTCGGCCGCCTGCTCCACGACACGAAGTCCATCTTCGAGGACCAGTGGGAGGCCGTGCGCCGCGTGTCGGAGCGCCGCGGCGACGCCTACACCGACCTCGCCCTGCTGACCGACGGCCTGCGGGCGGAGCGCGAGCAGGGCATCACCATCGACGTCGCCTACCGCTACTTCGCGACGCCGCACCGCAAGTTCATCCTCGCGGACTGCCCCGGCCATTTCCAGTACACGCGCAACATGGTCACGGGCGCCTCGTCCGCCCAGCTCGCCCTGCTGCTGGTCGACGTGCGCAAGGGCCTGACCGAGCAGACCTGCCGCCACGCCTTCCTCACCACGCTGCTGCGCATCCGCCACCTCGTCGTGTGCGTGAACAAGATGGACCTGGTCGACTACCGCCAGGACGCGTTCGAGCGCGTGCGCGACGCCTTCATGGCCTACGCCGAGCGGCTGGACGCGGCCGACATCCAGTTCGTCCCGCTGGCGGCGCTGCCGGGCGACAACGTGGTGGAGCGCTCGCCGCGCATGCCGTGGTACGCCGGCGCGCCGCTGCTCTACACGCTCGAGAACGTCTACGTCCGCAACGACGCCAACCTCGTCGACCCGCGCTTCCCGGTGCAGACGGTCATCCGCCCGCAGGACCCGGCGCGGCCGGACTTCCGGGGGCTCGCCGGCCAGGTCGCCAGCGGCGTCCTCCGCCCGGGCGACGAGGTCGTCCACCTGCCCACCGGCTTCGAGGCCCGGATCAAGGCCATCCACGGTCCGTCCGGACCCGTGGAGCAGGCCTTCCCGCCGATGTCGGTCGTCGTCGAGCTCGACCGCGACCTCGACGTGGGCCGCGGCGAGATGCTGGCCCGCCGCAACAACCTGCCCAACGCCTCGCACGACCTCGAGGTGCTCGCCTGCTGGCTGTCCGAGCAGCCGCTCGACCCCGCGAAGCGCTACGTCCTGCAGCACACGACCCGCGAGACCCGCTGCCTCGTCCGCGAGGTGCGGTACAAGCTGGACGTCACGACGCTCCACCGCGCCGCGGCCGACGCGCCGGTCGCGATGAACGACCTCGTCCGCCTCAGCCTGCGCTGCCAGGCGCCGCTCTTCTGGGACAGCTACAAGAAGAACCGCCAGACCGGCAGCGTGCTGCTCGTCGACCCCTTCACGCACGCGACCGTCGCGGCCGGAATGATCCTCTGAGGAGGGCCGGGGCCGCCGGGGTTTTTTCGTTTGCGCCCCCCCGGGATTGGTCGCTCCCTTGGCCGTCTCGGCCGGTTGGTCCGTCGCAGCCGCCCTTATCGCCCCCGGGGGCAGGAAAGGCCCGCCGGACGCAGCCGGCTCCCGCCCATGACTCCGGAAAGCTACCACTTCGGCACGCGCCTCGCCGTGCGCTGCGACTACTACGCCTACCCGCGCACGGGCAGCCATTTCCTCTGGGCCGGGCTCACCGGCCTGCTCGACCTGGTCTTCTTCCCCAACGAGCACGTCGACAATCCGGAGGCCCGCCAGCGGGCGCAGGAGCTCAATCCGCACGCGTACTACGTGCTCCGCCTCCGCGACGACGGCGTCCCCTACCAGCCCGTCTACCTCAACGCCTCGGCCCAGGGCCTGCACGGGAAGCCCGCGGACGGCGGCTGGCCGCTGCTCATCCTGATCCGCGACCCCCACCCCACCGTGTACAGCTACTACCACACGGCCGTCGACCGCTGGGGCGCGAAGATTCCCGACCGCGTGGCGTGGCTCCGCGACGCCTACCGCGAGTACCGCGAGTTCTACGGGCGCGCCCTCGCGCTGCAGGCCGCCCAGCCCGGACGCGTGCTGCTGGTCCGCTACGAGGAGCTCCGCGCCGGCCCCGAACCGCTGCACCGCATCGTCCGGTTCCTCGGCGTCCAGCCGAAGCTCTCGCCGGAGTTCGTGCACTGGTGGACGGATTTCGAGCGCTTCACCCAGCCGGGTCCCCGCACCTTCTTCCGCGTCGGCCACAACGAGCAGTGGCGGAACGACGAGGCCTGGCGCCGCGACCTCGCCGCCGCCGCGCCCGGCGACTTCGCGGAGTTCGGCTACCCGGCCGCGCCATGAACTCGTACTCGCACGACGTCGACTCCACGTGGTTCGCCACCGTGGACCGCTGTTGGTGCGGCGGGAGGAGCGAGCGCCCGAGCCCGTGGTCGCCGGACTACCGCGCCTGCCCGCGGTGCGGCGCGCACTTCTCCACCCTGCGCCTGAAGCCGGAGTGCGTCAGCGCGTTCTACAGCTTCGACGGCTACTGGCACCGCCGCCAGCAGGGCAAGTCCCACCCCACGCTCTGGGAGCGGGAGCAGATCTTCGGCTCGGCCGCCGACGGACGGGTCGACCTCTGGGTCGAAACCATCCTCCGCCACGCCGGCGACCGCCGCGGCACGGCCGTCGAGGTCGGCTGCGCCGAGGCCACCCTGCTGCGCCGCCTCCGCGACCATGGGTGGCGGCCGGTGGGCATCGAGCCCGACGCCGCGACCGCCGCCGCCGTGCAGGAGCGCACCGGCATCGAGGTTCGCGCCGGCGCCTTCCCCGCCACGCCCGCGCCCGCCTGCGACCTCTTCGTCGCCTGCGACGTGTTCGAGCACGTGGGCGAGCCGCTCGACTTCCTCCGCGCCGCGCACGCCGCGCTCCGCCCCGACGGCCTGCTCTTCCTCCAGCTGCCGCTGATGGAGCGCGAGACGCCCGACTTCGGGCACATGAACGAGAAGGTCTTCGACGCGCAGGAGCACGTCTTCGTCTATTCCCGCGACGCGGTCGCGACCGTCCTCGCGACCGCCGGCTTCGCCGTCGTCGAGAACCACGCGGCCTGGCGGCGCGCGCACGAGATCGTCGTCGCCCGCAGGGTGGAGCGGCCGGCCCGTCCCCTCCGCCACCTCGCGAACCTTCCCGAGATGTTCTCGCCGCCGTGGACCGCGTTCATCGACGAGCTCAACGCCTTCGGCGCCCCCCACGGCCTGCGGCAGTTCACGAACTGGTCCAAGCTCTGGGAATACCCCTGGGTCTGGCACCACGGCCTCGCGCGGGAATCCTGGTCCGGCCGCCGCGTCCTCGACCTCGGTTCCGAGCAGTCGCCCTTCCCCTGGTGGCTCGCCGCCCGGGGAGCCGAGGTCACCCTCGTCGAGACGCGCGCCGACTGGATTCCCCAATGGGAGGCGATCCGCGCCGCGCTGGGCGTGCGCGTCGACTGGCGCATCGTGCCGGACTCGCGCCTCCCGTTCCCCCGCGGGCATTTCGACGCCGTGACGAGCTTTTCCGTCATCGAGCACCAGCCCGACAAGGAGGTCGCCGTCGCCGAGGTCGCGCGGGTGCTCAAGCCGGGCGGCCTCTTCGGCCTCTCGTTCGACATCTGCGAGCCGGAGCTCGGCATGACGTTCCCCGAGTGGAACGGCCGGGCGCTGACCCGCGACGAGTTCGTCCGGCTGGTCTGGCGCCACCCGGCCTTCGCCGCGGGCGGGGCGCCCGACTGGAACGAGGAGGACATCGGTCCGTTCCTGCAGTGGCACCGGACGACCGCCCCGCACCACAACTACGTGACCGCCGCCGCCGTCCTCCGGAAGCGCCCCGCGCCCTGGTGGCGCCGGCTCGCCGGCCTGCGGGCATGAGGATCCTCCTTTCCAAGCCCGACGCGCTGGGCGACCAGTTGATCGCCGCCGGTCCCGTGCAGGAGCTGCTCCGGCGGCGTTCCGACGTTCGGCTGGTCTGGCACGTGGCGGCCACCCGCGAGGCGGTCGCCCCGCTCCTCGGCGCCGACGTCTTCGCCCCGGACTGGCGGAACCGTCCCGCGGCCGAGGAGGCCGCCCGGCTCGCGGCCCACCCCGGCCGGCTCGTGCTGCTGCCGTTCCCGCTCGACGCCCACGAACCGTGGACCGACGACCTGCGCGGCCGTCTGCGCTGGTGGCACGATTTCCTGCGCGCGACCTCCTGGGACGCGTGCGTGCTCGGCCTCGTCAACCGCACGTGGGTGGGCGACTTCACCGCCCTCGTCGCGCCGGCCGCGCTCCACTTCGGCTTCGACCCGCTGCCCATGCGCCAGCCGCTGGTCAACGAGGCGCGCGCGCTGGCGGGCGCCGACGCCCCCGCCTTCACGCGCCGCCTCGCGCCCTCGTTCGAGCGGGCCGAGGCCGCGCAGCTGCTCGACCTCCTCGCGCTGGTCGAGCCCTCCCTCGCCGGGCTCGCCGCGCCCCCGGTCTGGACGGCCGCGACGCCGCTCCCGCCGCGCCCCGCGACCGGGACCGTGCGCACCGTGGCGATCGCGCCCGGCGTCGGCGGCGACGCACGGCGCGCGTGGCCGCTCGACCGCTTCGTCGCCCTCGCCCGCGAGTGGCGCGCGCGGGGCGCGGCGGTCCGCTGGATCGAGGGACCCGGGGACGCGCCCCACCTGGCCGGATTGCCCGGCGACGAGCAGGCGGACCGTCGGCGCTACGGCGGCGACGAGTTGCCGCGGCTCGCCGCCGACCTAGCCGCCGCCGACCTGCTGCTGTGCCACGACACGGCCTACGTGCACCTCGCCGCGGGCCTCGGCGTCCCCACGGTCGCCGTCTACGGCGGAGGCCAGCGGTCGCGGTTCCATCTCCCGGTCCCGACGGTGAAGGTGGTGCAGGGCCTCCCGCCCTGCGCAGGCTGCCAGTGGCATTGCCTCTTCGACCGCCTGCCGTGCGTGGCCGACCTGCCGCTGGAAGCGGTGCGCCTCGCCGTCGATGAGCTGCTGGCCGGCCGCGCCGCGTCCATCGCCGTGCCGGTCGCCGTGCCGCTGCCGGAGGCCGGGCTCGTGGCGCGCCTGCAGGGCGAGGTCCTGCAGCTGAACGCCGACCGCTTCGCCCGGCTCCAGATCATCCAATCCCTGCTCGCGCCGGCCGCGCCGCCGGCCGCCCCCGCGCCCCGCCTGTCGGTCATCGTCCCGATGGGCC
The DNA here is from genome assembly GCA_964460895.1 of uncultured Opitutaceae bacterium. Taxonomy (GTDB): domain Bacteria; phylum Verrucomicrobiota; class Verrucomicrobiia; order Opitutales; family Opitutaceae; genus Didemnitutus. The sequence goes on along the minus strand of CAYWTK010000005.1, from coordinate 40,376 downwards.
GGCCGGACCGCGTCGCCGGCACCCTGGCCGCGCTCGCCGCCCAGCGTCCCGCGGGCATCGCCTGGGAGCTCGTGCTGGTCGGCACCGAAGCCGCCCGCGTCGCCGCCGACCACCCCCACCTGCCCGTGGTCCCGGTGGTCCTCGCGCGCCGCGAGATCCCGCCCAAGACCCGCTGCCTCGGCGTCGAGCGCGCGCGGGGCGAGTGGTTCCTGTTCGTCGACGACGACGTCGAACTCGCGCCGGACTTCCTCCTCGGCTGCGCGGCGCGGATCGACGCCGACCCGCGGCTCGGCGCGCTCGGCCCGCGCCTCCCGGGCCGGAGCCGGCGCTTCTTCGGGCGCGTGACGGACTACGCCAACTTCTGGGCCCAGCAGGACGCGGCCGCGGAGGAGCGGGAGTGGCTCTACAGCGCCGCGCTGCTGGTCCGCGCCGAGGCCTACCGGCGCGCCGGCGGCTTCGATCCGGAGCTGCCCAACGGGGAGGACGTGGACCTCACGCGCCGGATCCGCGCCGCGGGCTTCACGCTCCGCTACGACCCGGGCCTGGCGGCCTGGCACGACCACGGCCGCGACACCCTGCCCCGGATGTGCCGCTATTTCTGGCGCAACGGGAACGCCGCCCGCTACTTCTTCGCCCACCACGGCGGCGCCTGCTGCTTCAGCGTCCGCACCGCGCTCTCCAAGCCCTGGTCGAACCTGCGCATGAACCGCGCGTTCCGGGCCCGGCACGGCGAACGCCTCGGCTGGCTGACGCCGTGGGTCCTGCTCGCCTACGTCATCGTCGAGACCTCGCTCGAGTACCATTTCCAGCGGCACCTCGCGGAGTCGCGCGACTACGAGCGGCTGCCGGCCCGCACCCGCGGCGACCGGGCCTACGTCCGGGCGATGCGCCACTTCGCGCGGGACGAGGACGTCCGCGGCGCGGCGCTCTACGCGTGGGCGCTGCTGCTCGACCTGGGAACCCCGGTACGGCGATGAGGATCGGCATCGGACTCAACCTGTTCCAGCCGGAGAACGGCGGCGTGACGAACTACGTGCTCACTCTGCTCCGGCACTGGCCCCGGCTCGCGGGTCCGCACGAGATGGTGCTCTTCAGCTTCGAGCACAACGAGCCGCTCCTGCGGCTCCTGCCGCCGGAGAGCCGCCGGCACGAGATCCGGCTGCAGACCCAGGAGGGCATCTTTGACCACCTCGACCGGTTCGACGTGTACTTCTGCCCGTTCGGCTCGCTCTGGCCCCGGCCGGTGCCGAAGCCCGCCGTGCTCACGTTCCACGACATGCAGGAGCGGTTCTTCCCGGAGTTCTTCACCCCGGCGCAGCACGTCGAGCGCTACTACCACTACGACTGGTCCCTCCGCATGGCCGACGCCGTCATCGCGGTCTCCGACTTCACCAAGCGCTCGTGCGTGGAGATCACCGGCATCACGGCCCGCAAGATCGTGCGGGTGCACCACGCCCCGGACGAGCTGCCGGAGCCGCGGCGGCCGGAACCCGCGGTCCCCTTCGACGGACCCTTCCTCTACTACCCCGCGAACTTCTGGGCCCACAAGAACCACCTCCGCCTGATCGAGGCCCTCGCGGCGCTCCGCCACCGCCGGAACCTCCGCGTGCCGTGCGTGTTCACGGGCACCCTGCTCGGACGCGAGGCGGAGTGGCGGGAGGCGGTCGACCGGGTGGGGGTCGCCGATCAGGTCTCCCATCTCGGCCTGCGGCCGCGCGCGGAAGTCTCCTGGCTCTTCCGGGAGGCGCGCGGCCTGGTCTTCCCGTCGCTGTTCGAGGGATTCGGCATCCCCGTGATCGAGGCCCTGCACTGCGGGTGTCCGGTGGCGTGCTCGGGCTCCACCGCCCTGCCGGAGATCGCCGCGGGCCACGCGCTGCTCTTCGACCCGACCCGGACGGAGTCGATCGCCGCCGCGGTCGAGCGCCTCTGGACCGACGACGCGCTGCGCGCGCGCCTGGCCGCCGACGGCCCGGCCCACGCCGCGCGCTTCTCCCCGGAGCGCCTCGTCGCGGAGCACGTCGAGGCCTTCGCGCTCGCCGTCCGCCGCTACCACCCCCTGAAGCACTGGTACCGCACGAAGGTGCTGGAGCCGCGCTCGCGCGCTCCGCGCACGCAACTCCGGCCGCGCGAGGCCGAGGCCGCGCGGCGCCTCCTGGCAGCGACCGTCGTCTCATGAGCGCGCCCACCTTCACCATCCTCATGCCGACGCGCAACCACGGGCGTTGGATCGAGCAGGCGGTGCGCAGCGTGCTGGACCAGGGCTTCTCCGGCACGGCGGAGCTCATCGTGCTCGACGCGCTGTCGCACGACGACACCGGCGACATCCTCTCCCGCTACGCCGGCCGCCTGCAGTGGCGCCGCCGGGCCGACGCGGGCCAGGCCGACGCGATCAACGAGGGCGTGGGCCTCGCCCGGGGGGAGATCCTCGGCTGGCTGAACTCGGACGACTGCTACCTGCCGGGGACCTTCGAGGCCGTGCGCGCCGCGTTCGCGGCGGACCCCGGGCTCGACTTCGTCTACGGCGACGCCCTCGAGGTCGACGAGCACGGCACCATCCTCACGCCGAACCTCTTCACCGAGGACTGCGACGCCCGGCGCTTCTACGGCTCCCACGACTACATCTGCCAGCCCACCCTCTTCGTGCGCCGCTCCGCCCTCGCGCGGGTCGGGCCGCTGCGCCGGAACCTCCGGTGGTTCCTCGACTACGACTGGTTCGCGCGGTTCTTCGAGGCCGGGCTGCGCGGGCGGCGGCTGGAGCGCTTCCAGGCGGTCAACCGCGACCACCGCTCGACCAAGACCAACTCGGGCGGCTTCGCGCGCTGGTGGGAAATCATGCAGGTCCTCGCCGAGCGCCCCGGACCGTTCGTCGCCTTCCGCCGCTGCGGCTGGATCTACTCGCTGGAGTTCGTGATCAAGCAGCTCACCGCCTTGGAGAGCGAGTTCCTCCCCGCCCGCTGGAAGCAGGCCTGGCTCGACACGTTGCACGCCCGCTTCATGCGGCTCGTCTCGCCGCGCTCGTTCGACGCCATCGTCCGCCGCTACGAGCGCGACATCCTGCCCCACGGCCGCACCCTCGACGACCTCTGGAAAGCCGCCATGCCCGCCCCCGTCCCCGCCCCCCCGCCCGCGGTCGAGCCACTCGCGCCCGTGCTCGCGCACAAGTTCCCCGCCGTCGTCGCCGAGCTGCACGCCGCGCTGCGCGCGCTCCTGTTCCCCGAGCTGCCGGCCCGCGCCGGCCGCGAGGAGCTGCTCGCGGCCCTCCTCGGCACCAGCGTGAGCGAGGCGACCTACGTCCTCGCCGCCCTGCACCGCTCGCTCGCCGTGCCGGGCGACGTCGTCGAGTTCGGCATCGCGCAGGGCGCCACCTCGGCCCTGCTCGCGAACGAGCTGCGCGGCACCGGTCGCGTGCTGTGGCTCTACGATTCCTTCGAGGGACTGCCGGCGCCGACGCCGGAGGACCGGCTGAAGGACGACATCTTCGGCCTCGGCGCCATCGAACGCTACCGCGGCGAGATGGCGTGCCCGCGGGCCGAGGTCGAGGAGCGCCTGCGCCGCATCGGCATCCCGCCGGAGGCCGTGCGGATCGTGCCCGGATTCATCGACCGGACCTTGGCGCAGGAGGCGCCGGAGCGCGTCGCCTTCGCCTACGTCGACTTCGACTTCTACGCGCCGATCCGCCAGGCGCTCGAGTACCTCGACCGCACGCTCTCGCCCGGGGGCTGGGTCGTGGTGGACGACTACGACTTCTTCTCGACCGGGGCCAAGCAGGCGGTCGACGAGTTCGTCGCCCGCCGCGGCGCGGACTACGAGTTCTCGCGCCCCCTCCCCTTCGCGGGCCATTTCTGCCTCCTGCGCCGCCGCGCCTGACCGCGCCGGGTCCTGAGCCGTGAGTTCCTTCGCCCTCGTCACCCCGTCCTTCAATCAGGCCGCCTTCCTGCCGGCCTGCCTCGGGAGCGTGCGGGCGCAGGAGGGCGTCGTCCTCCACCACGAGGTGCGCGACGGCGGATCGACCGACGGCTCGGTCGAGGTCCTGCGCGCCGCCGGCGCCGGCCTGCGCTGGACCAGCGGTCCGGACGGCGGCCAGGTGCGGGCGGTCAACGCGGGGCTGCGCGAGCTGCCGGGGGAGATCTGCGGCTTCCTCAACAGCGACGACGTGCTCCTGCCCGGCGCGCTGGCCCGGGTCGCGCGGGAGTTCGAGCGGCATCCCGAGGCCGACGTCATCTACGGCCGCGCCTGGTTCATCGACGCGGCCGGCGGCCGGACCCGGGAGTACCCGACGCTGCCGTTCGACGCGGAGGCGCTGGTCCAGCACTGCTTCATCTGCCAGCCGGCGGCGTTCTGGCGGCGCTCGGTGCACGCGCGGTTCGGCTGGTTCGACCCCGCCTACGACCACACCTTCGACTACGAGTTCTGGCTGCGGCTGCTCGTCCGGGGCGCGCGCTTCCACCACCTGCCCGAGTTCCTCGCCGCGTCCCGCGAGCACGCGGCGACCAAATCCGCCACGCAACGGGGCCGGATCTTCGGCGAGATCCACCGCATGCAGCTCCGGCACCTCGGCTACCTCGGCCGCAACTGGTGGGAGCAGCGCCTGCGGTACTGGCGCGACGAGTCGGGCTCCCGCTGGGGCCGCCTGCTGCCGGGACGGCGCGACCAGCGCCTCTACCGCCTCGCGTGGTGGCCCTACGTCCTGCTCCGCCGCAACCTCGGCGGCCCCCTCCTCCACCGCCCCGGCGACTTCCGCTGCTGAACCGGGGCGGCGCGGGCCTCAGGGACCGACGATGGTCGCGGCCGTGACGTCGGTGCCGGCGAGGTTGACGAGACGCCCTTGGTTGGCGCGCGCGGCCAGGGCGGTCCCGTGGGAGTCGGTGCCGGCGGCCATGCGCACGCTCGTCATGCCGCTGACGACGATGGCCGCGTCGTTGTCCTGCTTGAGGTCGCCGCCCGTGATGCGGACGTCGGTCGCCGTCCCGGCGCGCAGCACGGGACTGGCCGTGCCGCGGGCGCCGAGGTCGTGCAGGAAGATGCGGCCGCCGGAGGAGAACGTGACCCCGGGGGCGTAGATGCCGGTCACGCCGCGGTCGTGCCAGTAGTGCGCGTTGGCGGACAGGATGGCGCCGAACGCGCTGGTCGGACTCGAGATCGCGAGGAGCGCGACGTCGGCGACGCCATCGTAGGCGGTGCCGGCCTTGAAGATGGGATTCCCGTTGTTCGCGGGATTGTTCGTCTCGCTGACCGGGAGCGTGACGTTGTAGGCGCCCGTCGGGTCGAAGGCGGTCATGCGCCCGACGGTGAAGGCCGAGATGAACGAATCCGCGGCGGCCCCGGCGACGAAGATGGAGGCGTGGCCCTTCATGTAGGCCACCTGGGGCTGCTGGTACGACGTCGGGGCCGCGGGACCGCTCGCCCCGTCGAGGACCACGGTGACCGCGCCGCTCCCGGAGAACTCCACTTGGACGATGTCGTTGTTGAGGTCGACGTAGGAGAGGCGCGTGACCTGTCCCGGGTCCGCGGTGAACGTCGCCGCCGTACCGGTCAGCAGCAGCTGGTCATACTGCCGGCCGTTGGGATGGGTGATGTTCGCGCCGACCTCGTTCGCCTGGCCGGCGACCTTCTGGGAAATCACCGGGGCGACCACGACGGGATCGGTCGTCACGTTGCCGTTGGCCGTCGTGAGGGTCACCGAGTAGAGGCCCGCGTCGGCGGAAGCGAAGTTCGTCAGCGCGAGCGTCGCCGCCGTGGCGCCGGCGAGCGGCTCGCCGTTCTTCCGCCACTGGTAGGCCGAGACGGCCGTCGAGGCGACGACGGAGAGCGTGACGGAGCCGCCGAGCGCCGGCGGCGTGGCGGGCGGCACGACGGCGGCGCCGGACGCGTCCACTCCGACGACGAAGCTCGAGGTGACGCGGTTGCCGTTCGTGTCCGTCGCCGCGATGGTGACGCGCGACAGGCCGGTCGCGTTCGGCTGGGGCGTGAGCACGAGGTTCGAGCCGGAGATCTGGGCGTTGACGATCGCCGGATGGGAATTGGTGCTGCCGTTCGTGAAGCCTAGCACGGCGGTGGCGCCGGCCCCGCCGGGATAGACGGGGACGACCGCGACGCGGGTGAGGTTGACGAAGTTGGCCAACTGCACCTCGGTCTGACCGGGCTGCACGCCGCGCAGCGGAATCTCGGTGATCGGGCTGCCCAGGTTGTAGATCGGCAGCGCGGCCATCGCGTCGACCACCGTCATGCCGGTGCCGAGCACCCGGCCGAAGACCGCGTAGCCCCCGCCGTTGGTGGGGCCGAGGATCGTCGTGTTGTCGTGGACGTTGAAGAACCACTGGCTGGTGGCGCTGTTCGGGGCGCTCGTGCGCGCCATCGCCAGCGTGCCGCGCATGTTCGCCAGGTTGTACTCCAGCGCGATCGGCGCCCGCTGGGTCACCGTGCCGAGCGGGAGCGAGTGCCGGTAGCCCCCGCCCTGGATGATCTGGTTGCTGGTGCCCGACAGCTTCGACGACCGGTGGATGACGGTGTTGTTGAACGCCGCGTCGTTCACGTAGGCGAGGAAGTTGGCGACGGTGACGGGCGCCGCCGAGGCGAGCATCTCCACGTTGAAGGTGCCCAGCGGGGAGGAGAACTGGACCACCTCGCCGGTGACGCCGTCCGCCGCGAAATGCCCGCGCAGGTCGATGGTCCGGGCCGTGCCGTTCGGCGCCAGGACGATGTCCGGCAGCGCCTGCGAGACGACCGGAAGACCGGTCTGCGCGCGCAAGGAGACCGCGGCGGCGGCCGAGAAAAGGAGGAAGGTCAGGAGACGCACCATGCCCATCATCGGAAAATCCCCGACGCGCAGGCGGCAAGGGATTTCATCCGCGATTCGCTCGGGCGGGAACGAACGGCGTGCGCCGTGGTCCCAGCGCGGGCAGGCGCCGGACCGGCCGCGGGACGGAGGCGGCGCGGTCGCCGCCTCCCTGCGGTCAGGGAGCGTAGTAGCCGGCGCGGGCGAGCGTCTGGATCACCTTCTGCACCTGCGGGGCGAGGAGCGTGCGCAGCCGCGCGGGATCGGTGACGGCGGCGCCGTTTTCCTGCACGTTGAGGCGGCCACCGGTCACGTCAGTGACGATGCCGTCCACGATTTCGGACTCGGTGCGGGTCCCGTCGCAGAGCGCGACGACGGAGCGGGCCACCGGGTCGGCCGGAAGCGGGGTATGGAGACGGTTCGTGAGGTAGCGGGACGCCTTCGCCTGATGGCGCACCAGCGCGCTGACGAGAGGCTTCTCCGGCGCGTCCGCGCGCGTCGCGATCGGCTCCGCCCAGACCTCCAGGAAACCCTTGGAATAGAGGTTGAGGAGGTTGGCCACGAGGGTGGCGTGCTCCACGTCGCCCTGATTCGGGGGGAGCGTTCCCAGGAGGGGCCGGGACCGGGCGCGCGCGGCCTCGAGGATGGCCGGGAAAGTGAGGACCTGGGCCCCGCTCTCGGACAACACCTGCAGGACCGACTTGAGGAAGGGGTCGCTGGCGTTGATCTGTTGACCCGTGGAGGTCGGGAAGGCGACCGAGACGCCGGCCGTGAGGTCGACGGGCTGGGTCGGCGCGTTCAACAGCGACTGGAACGCCATCTCCGTCACCCGCTCGGAGGTGACGTTGCGGACCAGGGGATTGTTCACGCGGCAGAGCAGCGTTTGGCGGAACATCCGGTTGCGCAGGTAATCCATGTACTGCTCCTGGGCCACGATGTGCCCGAGCGACGCCAGCGGCTTGCTGACGGATTCCGGGAAGTTCGTCGCCAGCATCAGCGACAGGCTCGTCTCGCCGAGGTACTGCAGCCCGTGCTTCGAAGCCTGGCCCACGAACTCGTGGAAGTAGAACGCGGTGTTCTCCTCCTCGAGGTAGTCGTGCAGCAGGTAATTGTCGGCGACCTTGGAGATGAGCTCCAACTCCGCCTTCAGCAGGATGCCATAGGCGTTGTTCTCCGTCGGCACGGAGTCGGAGAGGAACTTCAGCAGCTGCCGCGCGTGCCCCACCCGCGCGACCGGATCCTTCACGGCCGAGGTGTGGAAGAGCATGATGTCGCGGATCGTGCGCCGCATGTTCCAGCCGGGCAGCGCGTTGTAGCTGATGTACGCGACGCCCTTCTCGGTGAGGTGCTCCGCGCAGATCGCGAGGATCTTCTCCCGCACCGGCTGCGGCACCCAGGAGAAGATGCCGTGGACGATGATGTAGTCGAACTTCCCCTCGGAAGCCGGGAAATCGAGGATGTTCTGGTGGCGCAGCTCGACGTTCGTGAGGCCGGCCGCCTCGATCGCCTTGCGGCCCGCCTCGACCTGCACGGCGGAGAAATCGATGCCCAGGAACCGGGCCTCCGGCATCTGCTCCGCCATCGGCAGCAGGTTGGCGCCGTCCGCACAGCCGAGCTCCAGTACGCGGGCCTTGCCGGGTGTCGGCGCCATCAGCCCGAACAGCCGCGCCATGCCGGCCACTCGCCGGGGATGCGACTGGGGGAAGGAGGCGCTCGGGTAAGGAACTTCGTCGTAGCTGTTGGACTTGGTGACGGCCGGTTTCGCCGAGGGTGCGGAGCTCATGGTTATCCCGCCGAGTCAGCCCGCCTGCCTTCGATTGTAAAGTGCATAACCGAGAGCGGGGACGCTCCTGCGCCCGGGCACGACGTAGGATGGAAAGGGGCAAAAAAAAGCCCCCGGCTCTCGCGAGCCGGGGGCTGGAAGGATTGGCGTTGGCGCCGGCTCCCGAGGGAGCCGAGCCCACGTCAGTCAGACGTTACGGTCCGGGCGTGTAGACCAGGCGGTCGCTCGACGAGGTGAACGCCGACTTGCTCAGGTCAACCAGACCGGAGATGCGGACGATGATGTCCGTACCGTTCTGGAACGACGAGGCGTTGTTGCTCGCGTTCGACACGATGTACGTGTTGCCGCCGAACTGGAACCACGCGACATCACCCGTATCGGTGGTGCTGATCGCCTGGTTCGCGTAGTCCTGGAACACCGCGGTGTCGCCCAGCGTCAGCTTGGCAGCGACGAACTTCGCCGCGGCCGCATTGAACTGGATCGCGTCACCCGTGGACAGGTCCGTGATCGTGGCGTAGCTGTTCACGTTCGTCGTCGGGGAGGCGATGTTGAACACATCGTTGCCCGCGCCACCGGTCATGGTGACGAGGCTCGCGCCCGTCGCGCCCGTGAGGCTCAGCGTGTCGGCACCAGCGCCGCCGATGAGGACGTCGTTGTTGCCCTTGGCCGTGAGCGAGTCGGCACCGGCGCCGCCCGTCACGGTCTGGGCGACCGTGCCGTTGGTGGTCGTCGTGAGGCCCGCGGTCATCGCCGAAGCGTTGATGGACGTGAGCGCCGTGACGTTGGCGTCGAGGTTCAGCGTCAGGCCCGCATTGCCGCCGACCGTGAGGGTCGTGAGCGCCGCGTTCTTGAGCGTCACCGTGTGGGTGTCGATCGTGGTGGTCGTGGAGTCGGTCGCGGTGATCGCGATCGTCTCGACGCCCGACGTCTCGAACGTGCCGGCGTTGATGCCGGAGCCGTTCGAGATGATCAGGTTGACGCTGTCGGCCGAACCCGTCGCGTCGGTCATCGTCGCCTTCACGGTGCCCGCCGCAGCGGCCGTGAGGTTGATCGTGCCGGCGTTGGCCAGGTTCTTGATCTCGAGCGTCTGGGCAGCCGCCGCACCAGCCGTGTTGACGTAGCTGATGTCGTCGAGGTTGGCGAGGTCGACGGTCGCCGAAGCGGCCGCGGCGCCGAGCGTGAGGCGCTCGAAGCCATCGATCTTGCCCTCGAAGACCGCGCTCGCCGAAGCGGTCGCGGCATCGGCCGCGGCCATCGACAGCGCGTCGGTGCCTTCACCGGCGACGATGTTCTCCGTGAGGGAGGTCGTGCCGGCGGCGAGGGTGACGGTGTCGTTGCCCGCGCCCGTGTTGACGGCCTTGGAGACCGTGGTCGACGAGAGCGTGATCGAGTCGGCGCCCGCACCACCGGTGAAGGTGGCCTTGGACGCGTCCATCGTCAGCGTCGACGCGCCGGTCGTGCCGGACGTGTTGATCGCCGTGATGGTGGCGCCGTTGGCGCCGGTCCAGGTGACGCCCGCCGAGCCGTTGACCGTGAGGGTCTCGAGCGCGCCGAGGGTGGAACCGTTGAGGGTGATCACGCGGTCGCCGCCGACGGTGAGCGTCTTGACGCCACCGGCGGTGAGATTGACCGTCGAGGCGGCGGTGGAGCCCGTGATGTTCAGCGTCGTGTAAGTGCCGCCGAGGTTGAGGGCGGCGCCACCAGTGACGTTGTTCAGCCCGAGGCCAAGCGTCGTCGCCGTGCCGTTGGTAACCGTGAGGCCCTGAGCGCTATTGGCGAGGTTCAGGGTCGTGAGCGCCTCCGACTTGACGGTCGAGCCCGCACCATAGCCGGTGAGGCTAACCGAGGCGAGGACGTCCGTGGTGGGGGCCGTACCATCAACCGTGACCGCACCGCCGATGATGCCGAGGCGGCCGGTGACCGCGGTGGTCGCGGCCGCACCCTGCGTGATCGTCGGGGTGACATCGCCCGCCGCCGCCGTGTCGCTGACCGAGAGGTCCGCGACGTTGTTGGTCGCGCTCGACGTGTACGTGACGCTGGAGACGCCCGAGGCCGTCGTGACGGCGCCCGTGGAACCGGCGACCGTGTTGAAGGCGCCGGAGTAGATGCCGCTCGAGGCAGGGGCGCTGCCGACGATGGCGCCGCTCGCGAGGTTCGCGAAGGCGGCCGCGACTTCGGCGGCCGTGAGGGCCTTGGCCGCGGTGAACGTGAGGCCGTTGACCGTGGCGGTCTCGCCGTTGGCGAGCGCCGGGAACGCGACGACGGCGGTCTCGCGGGAGCCCGCGACCGCCGCGACCGCGGTGACCGCGCTGATGGCGGACGACTGCGTGACGGTGACGGACGTGGTCGCCGAGTTGCCGTTGACCGTGATGGCCGACTGCGTGAGCGAGCTGCCGGTGGCCTTCGTGCCGACGTCGGAGGCGGACGACGCGGTCTGGGTGACCGTGACGCTGGAGCCGCCGTCGATGGTCACGGCGCCGAGCGTGAGGGCGGCGGTGCCGTCCTGAGCCGCGCTCGTGCTGCTGATGGTGACCGCGCCGGAGGGGCGGTCAGCCGCCGCACCACCCTGGCCGACCGTGATCGTGCCGGTGGTGGCCTTGGAGGCCGTGACGTTGACGGTCGTGCCGCCGTCGATGGCGACGGAGCCGGCCGCGAGGTCGGAGACGGTGACCGCGACCGGGCCGCCCGCGACGGTGGTGGCACCGATCGCGATGGCCTGACCGGAGCCGGTGGCGCCGACCGTGAGGTTGGTGCTGCCGTCGACCGTGACGCCGGCCGTGGCACCCGCGATCGTGACGGTGGAACCGCCCGAGGTCGTGATGGCGCCGGAGGCGTTGGAGACGTCGATGGCCGTGGTGGACGACGCCGTGAGGGTCGTCGCGCCGGACTGCGTCGTCTTGAGGGACGTGAGGCCGGTCCAGGTCGTGGTGTTGAGCGTGAGGGCGCCCGCGCTGCGGACGACCGCGTTCTCGACGTTCGAGACGGAGACGCCGCCCGGGATGGTGAAGCCACCCGCGACGTCGTTGAGGTTCAGCGTGTCGGAGCCCGCGCCGCCGTTGATCGAGTCAAGGGCCGTGAGGGTCGTGTTCGTGCCGTTGATCGTGTCGTCGTTGGCCGTGCCGGAGATCGTGTCGATGCCGGTGGTCAGCGTGTAGATCGTGGTCTGGGCCTGGAACGGATTCGAGCCGGTGAAGCCCGAAGCCGCGGAGGCGCTGCCCGCCGCGAGCGAGGTGCCGGCGGAGGTCGAGCCCGCGATCATGTTGACCGCGAAGCCGTAGGAGCCGGTGTTGTTGATCGGCTTGGCGTTGGCCTGGATGAGGTCGCCGCCCTGGACGTTGACCGCGCCGAACTGCGACTTGTCGCCGAAGACCAGCGTCGGGATGGCCGTGCCGGAGGCGTCGATGTCGCCCACGCGGACGACATCCTGCACCTGGACATTGGCCGCCGAGATGCCGACGACGCCGGAGCTGCCGCCGAACACCGCGTTGCCCATGCGGATGCCGCCGAAGGCGGAACCGTTGGCGTTGGCCGGATCGGCGACGATCGTGAGGCGCTGGACGTCGGCGAGGTTGTTGCCGCCGGTCTTGCCGCCCGAGAAGATCGGGTTCGAGGCGCCGTTGTGGGCCGTGGCCGTGCCGACGGTGAAGACACCGAAGTTCGTGGTGGCGTCGGAACCGGAGATGGTGAACGACGCGAGGCCGGAGACGTACTTGACGCCCGGCTGGTTGTAGTTGGCCGCCTCCGCCGCCGCGCCGAACGAGTCGAGCGAAACGGTGAGCGAGCCCTTGCCGCTGAACTCCACCTGGACGATGTCGCCCGAGAGGTCGAGGAACGAGACGCGGGTGACCTGACCAGCGTCCGCCGTCACGGTGACGGAGGAACCGGTCATGAGCACCTGGTCGTAGACGTTGCCGTTCGGGTGAACGACATTGGAGAGCACTTCGGTGCCGCCGCCGGAGATGCCGGCCAGCAGCTGCCGCTGCTCGAGCGCTTCAACCCGGAGGGAGGAGCGCGTCTTCTTCGCATTACGATTCAGTTTCTTCATGTTGGTAGGTTATCTAACGAATGGTCGATTTGCTGGGTGGAGTCAGACCTGAGGGGTAACCTGTTGGAGGGACACCACTGGCATTTCAGGGCGAGACATTACCAAACAGCCGAAAGGATGACCATCATCCTTTCGGATGATTTTCCGTTCAAGCCCCTGAAGCTACGTGGGATTGGAGTCGATACCCGCGACCGCAAAACGAGGCGCGTCTACAATCCAATCCCCTCTGTCCACCCCCAGCCCAGACGATACCTTTCGGCAGTGTCGAGCGCCCAAAGTGACAGGCCCCTCAGGCTGCCGAAATCTTGAGCATCGCGTGCGACTTTATGAGTCGGTGCCCACCGCCTCGGAACGATTCTCGGAGAGCTTCGCCCCGAGCGGCTCCCCTGATCGCCGCTACATCGGGGCAGATTTACATTTAAAAACCTTTTTAGCAATAACTTAAGACCGATGTTCGCAGCATTCCTGCAGACGAAAGGAGCGAGGCAGAATCCTCGACGGCGAAGACCTTATCCCGCGGCGGCGAACAGCATCCACCGAAGGGATGATGTCCCCAACGGAGGCTCTCCGACGGTCAGCCGGATCCCACCGCTCACTGGCTGACCGAATACTCGTGAATCTCCCGCCCCCTGGACCGCAGCCAAGCCACCTGGGACCGGGCCGGAGCCGCCATGAGTTCGGCATCCCCCCAAAGCCGGAAGTAATTCTCCGAGCGCGAGAACTTCCAGACCGCGGGCAGCTGTCGTCTCAAGAGGAGCCAAGACTTGGCCGCTGGCGCGCGCCCATCGATCTCGATGACGAGCCGCAACTGGCGCCCATCGAAGCCGTACCCGAACCAGAAGGGCTCCGACGTCCAGAAGTACCCCAGCCACGTCCAAGGGCCGAAGGCCGGGCTGCCGATCCACTGGATCGGGCCGACTTCGCGGCCGAGGACGTCGGCCTGTTCCGAACGGACCGCCTCCAGGACCTCGACCCAGCGGCGGCAGCGCCGATTCCACAAGCCCACGAGTTCTCCGTCGGTGATCGCCATGATTGGCGTCGAGGCAGGCACGATTCGCCGACGACGGAAAGCAAATTGCCGGACGACGCGATACCGGCCCGGGCCCGGCTTTTTTTATCGCGATACCGAAGGTGATGCTCTGCCTTGGCCCGCGCATGGACTCGCCGCTGGTGGAAGCAAGCGGCCTGGCGAAGACCTACCTTCTCTGGCCGGAACCCTCCGACCGCCTGATCGGCGGCCTTTGGCGGAGCGTGGCCGGAGCCGCGTGGACGCCCGGGCCCCTGCGCGAGGCGGCGCGCCGGGCCGCCGCACGGCGCGGGCGCGAGTTCGAGGCCCTGAAGGAGGTGACCTTCACCCTCGGCCGCGGCGAGAGCCTCGGGGTGATCGGACGCAACGGCTCGGGGAAGAGCACCCTCCTGCAGATCCTCGCCGGCACGCTCCGGCCGACCGGCGGGACCTGCGCCGTGCGCGGCAGAGTGGCCGCGCTGCTCGAACTGGGCTCGGGCTTCAATCCGGAGTTCACGGGCCGCGAGAACGCGCTCCTGCAGGCCGCCCTGCACGGCCTGGGCCGGGCGGAGGCCGAGCGGCACCTGCCCGCGATCGAGGATTTCGCCGGCATCGGGGAGTTCATCGACCAGCCCGTGAAGGTCTACTCCAGCGGCATGATGGTCCGGCTGGCGTTCGCGACCCAGACGGTGCTCTCCCCGGACCTCTTCATCGTCGACGAGGCGCTGGCCGTGGGCGACGTGTTCTTCCAGGCGAAGTGCGCCGGGTTCTTCCGCGAGCGACTCGCGCGCGGCATGGCCCTCATCCTGGTCAGTCACGACCTGCCCTCGGTGAAGGCCTTCTGCACGCGGACGCTCGTGCTGCACGAGGGCCGGCCGGCCTTCCTCGGGCGCAGCGACGAGGCGATCTCCCATTACCATCAGCTGCACCGGCCCGTCGGCCGGACGAGCGATTCCCGGCCGGTCGTCGTGTCCACGGGCGGCACGGCGGTGCAGCTGCCTCCGGGCGAAACGGAGCGCAATTGGCCGGCGACCCACGAGGTCGGGTCGCGCGAGGCGGAAATCGTGCATTGCCGGGTCGTGGACGAGGCGGGCCGGCCGGCCCGCCTGTTCGGCGCCGGCGACGAGGTCCGGGTCGAGGTGCTGGTACGCAGCGCGTCGGGCGCCCCGGGCGTCGTGCCTTGTCTCGAGGTCGCCAATCGCCACCGGCAGGTCGTCTACGGGGTGACCGGCAATCACCTCCGCGCCGCGCCGCAGGACTGCGCCGCCGGCGAGCTGCGGCGCATGGTCTTCCGTTTCGAGGCGGACGTCGCTCCGGGAGACTACCTGATCGACCTGGCGCTCGGTTGGGGCGACCGGGGCGACGGCGCCCCGACGCAGCTGCTGCACCGGGTGGCGGCGATCGCCAGCTTCCAGGTGCATCACGACGGTCCGCCGCGGTTCTTCGGCCTCGGCAACCTGCGGGCGGCGGTGGACTGGTCCTAGGCGGAAGACATCCCACGGCCCGGAGGACCGCGCAGCCCAGGCCGCGTTCGACCCGTGCTCGGGGAGCCCGGACTACCAGGGACGTGCGCGAGGGTAGCCGGCGACCTCCGGGCGCCCACCGTCACCGGTCAGGGCTCCTCGCGGTTCTCGGTCACCACGCGCGCGTTCGGATTCCGGCACAGGCTCACGAACTCGAGGCGCGTGCGCACGCCCGCCTTGCGCAGGATGTTGCGGATATGGGTCTTCACCGTGGGGAGGGAGATCTTGAGCTTGGCGCCGATGTCGCGCGCGGGCGCGCCGCTGAGGATGAGTTCCCCGAGCTCGACTTCCCGGCGGGAGAAGCCGAGCGCCTCCGCGATCTGGGTGAAGGGCACGGGGCCGGCCGCCTGCCGCTGGCGCACGGACGACGTCAGCATCACGTAGGGGCGCACCCCCAGCGCCGTCTGGAAGGCGACGAAGCGGACCGCGCCGTCGATCACGCTCTCCCCCACGGCGCGGTTGAGGGTCACGATGGCTCCCTGCGAGACGACCATGCGGCCCGAGGCGGGCGGCATCTCGACCCGGTTGAACGACTGGAAGGACTGCTCGCAGGCCCGCTGCCAATCGGCCGGCAGCTCGACGGAGCGCGGCAGGCTGAGGTTCTGCAGCGCGGAGGCCCCGTGGTTCCACAGGTGCATGTGCTCGCGGAAGCGCCGGTTCTCGAAGGCGACCCGCAGTCGGGGATCGAGGATGCACAGGCCCTCCGGGTGCAGGTTGCCGACCATGCGGAAGAGCCCGGCGAGGAACTCCTGCTGCTGGTCCTCGGCCAGGACCTGGAAACAGCGGTCGAGCAGCCGCCCGACCCGCAGGAGCAGCTCGACCTCTCCCGCGTCGAAGTCGGGTTCGCTCGAGGCGCGGTAGCAGATCATCGCCAGCTCGATCTCCTTCACCCGCGTGACCCGCAGGATGCGGCAGCGGCTGGCCCGGTCCGGCGCCAGTTCCTGGGCCAGCTTGGCCAGAAGGGGGGCGCCGGCCTCCGCGTCGAGGAACGTCGCCTCCGTGCCGTTGCGGAAGGAATCGATCAGCAGCCGGCTGGTCTGGACGCGCACGCCGTGACCGACGAAGAGCGCCCGCCCGCCCGCCTGGAGGCTGGGCGGGAAGATGCAGGCCCAGCCGTTGAGTCGGAAGAGGGCGAGCGTCTTCTTCATCGCCTGCTCGAAGCCGACCAGATTGCGCTGGAGGGCGACCTCGAGCAGGCGCTCGTGGAGCTGCAGCGAGTCGATCACGGCCGCTTCCCCGTCCGCAGAGCGGGCCCCCCGGGAGACGACCCGCCGCCGACCGATTCGTGCGGCGGGATCGGCTCCGGGACTTCCACGGCCAGGGCCGTCGACGCCCGGATTCCCCGCGGACTGCGTGGAGCGATCATGCCGGCCGTCTAGGTTCCGTGGCGGGCCGGCGCCGCGCCGCCGATCTTGAAGAGCGAATAGAACCAGCGCCCGACCCGCTCGGCCATCGTGGTGGAACGGCCGGTGATGGTCACGCGCACGCGCATGCCCTCGACCGCCACGTGTCCGGGCGTCGGGAGCGGGGCCGAAGCGAGGAAGAGGGGGAAGTGCAGTCCGGACTGCAGCTGGAGCACCTGGGACGGAGCCGGCCCGCCGAAGTAGGAGAGCATGCCGAAGTGCAGCTCCTCCAGGCGCGCCGCCTGGTTCGCGACTCCCTCGAGCCGCGTCTCGACGCTGCGACCGCTGCCGAACCAGCGTCCCTCGACCTTGCCGCCGGGCTCCACCAACTGCGCCTGGTCCTCGGTCAGGGGAATGACGAGCCGGAGACGGCGCGTGTCCGCGACGCGCAGCAGGGGGCGCTGCGGCGTGGCCAGCGTGCCCCGCAGCCGCTCGAGGTCCGGCGTCAGCACGAATCCCGCGACCGAGGCCCGCAACGTGAGCCGGCGCGCCCGTTCCTGCACGCGGCGGTGGTTGGTCTCGGCGATCTCCAGGCCCTGGGCGGCGCGCGCCAGCGATTCCGCCGCGGCCCAGTCGGACCGCCGTTGCAGCATCCCGAAATCGAGCCGCGCGGCCGCGAGGTCCGCCTCCGCGATCGCCAGCTCCGCCGCGGTCTCGGGGCTGGAGAGCGTGACCAGCGGCTCGCCGGGCTCGACCCACTGGCCGGTGCGCACGTGGACCTCGGCGACCGTGCCCGGGGACTCGGTCGAGATCCACTCGCCGACGGCGGCCATCGCGACCCCCTGCTGGCTGACCTGGAAGCGCGTGGGCACGAAGAGGCTCGCGGCGACCGCGACGGCCACCCCGGCCGCCAGCAGCGCGAGGCGCCGCGGGGCGGATCCGGTCTTCTCGATGTGGGCGCCGGGCTTCATGACGTCATGGATGACCTTGAAGATGGGGAAGGCAACGAAGGACGCCAGCACCACGAGCCCGAGCGATCGCCCGAGGTCCTGGAGCCCGTACGGCTCCAGCAGCGCCACGAAGATCTGGGTCACGCTGTAGATGATGAAGATCATGTACGCGTACGCCGCGATGGCGTAGACGACGAAGACCGAGCCCTGGGCGTCGTGCTCGAAGCTCTCCTCCTGCTGCCGGTTGCGGTAGCCGAGGAAGACCCGCTGGAGCTGGAAGGAGACGTAGGCGATCGCCTTGTTGCGCAGGTTGGGGATCTCGAGCATGTCGCAGACGAGGTAGTAGCCGTCGAACCGCATCAGCGGATTGGCGTTGAAGACGATGGTGTTCACGCTGGCGACCAGCATGACGTTGAAGGCGATGCCGCGCGCCAGGCCGTCGGGCAGGACGAGGAAGAGGTGCGCGGCGACCGAGGCGATGATCAGCTCGGTGAAGACGCCCGCGAGCGTGACGTAGACCTTGTGGCGCCGGTGGCGCATCATCCACGCGTCGGACGCGTCGACGTAGCCGCACGGCGTGAAGAACATGAAGCAGACCCCCATCTCGTGGACCTCGCCGCCGAAGCGGCGGCACGTGGTGGCGTGGCCGAACTCGTGCAGGGTCTTCGTGATGATGATGGCGACGTAGAGCAGCCCGAGGTTGCTGGCGGAGAAGAAGTCGAGGACGCCGGCGGAGTAGGAGTCGACGTTCGCCACCACGAGGCCGACGCTCCAGAGGATGAAGCCGATCGCCGCCGCCACGAACCACTTGGTCCAGACGAACCGCAGCTTCCTCACCAGGTCGCCGAGCCACGGGCTGGGGTCGACCAGCGGGATCTTGAAGAAGAGCATCGTGCCGATGATCTTGGCCCACATCTGGAGCAGCCCCTGGGCCATGGTCCGGCGCGCGTTCTCGACGAAGCGGGCGGCGTTCTGGTTGAGCAGGCCGCCGGCGCCGAGTTGGTTGATGAACAGCGCCAGCTCCTCGAGGGTTCGGGTGTTGCTGGGGTAGCGGGCGTTGAACCGCTGCTGCACCTCCAGCAGGGTCCGCTTGCCGTCGAGCTGGCTGATGAGGTAGGCCTCCTCGGGCTTCAGGCGGAAGTAGGTCAGCGCCAGCGGATCCTTCAGGACGTAGTACTCCTCGTGCTTGAAGAACTGGCGCCGGACGATGATGTCCACGCGCAGGCGCGAGGGAATCACGCCCGCGAGCTCCGCCTCGCGCGCCGACAGCGGGGCCGGCGCTTCCGCCGGCGCTGCGATCACCTGGTCCATGCCGCCGGTCCGCTGTCCTGCGCGGCGCCGCCGATGGCCTGCTCGATCTGCGCCACGAGCGAGTTGTAGCGGTAGACCGCGTCGAGGTAGCGGTTGTCCGCCTGCCGCGAGATCATCTGGGCCTGCAGCACCTTCTCGAGGCTCGCCTGCCCGTTCTCGTAGAGGCGCCGCGCGGCCTGGAAGGCGCGGGCGGCGAACTGGCGGGACGTGTCCTGCGCGGTCATCGCCTTCCGCGACTGGGCGAGCCCCTGGTAGAGCTCCCGCAGGCGCGAGCCGACCTGCAGCTCGAGGTCCCCGAGCTTGGTCTCCGCGATGCGCCGCTCGGCGCGCGCCGACAGGCGGCGGCCCCGGAGGTCGCCCCCGTCGAACAGGTTCCAGGTGCCGCTGGCCCCGACCGTCCAGCCGCTGAGGTCGCGCGACGAATTGTAGTAGCTGCTCCGGTTCGCCCACGAGGCGAAGCCCTCGAAGCGCGGCAGGTACTCGCCCCGCAGCGCGTACTGCTGCCGCTTCGTCGCCTCGACCGCCAAGGCGGCCGACTCGAGGTCGGGACGGTGCTTGAAGGCGAGCGAGAGCGCGGCGGAGTACTCCAGGGAGAAGACGCGGGGCGCGAACTCGCCGGCCAGCCGCAGCGGGGCGGTGTCCGGCGGCAGCTGCAGGAGCCGGGAGAACTGCTGCTCCGCGAGCGTCAGCTCGCGCTCGAGGTCGGCCTGCTCCGCCTTGGCCCCCTCCAGCAGCGAGCGGGCGTTGAGGAGGTCGAGCTCGGCGATCTCGCCGACCGCCTGCTTGCGCGCGGCGTAGTCGGCCAGCTGGGTCAGGTCCGCCACGCGCTGGGCCTCCGCGGCGAGCTGGATTCTGCGGACGAGGACGGCGTCGAAGGACTGGCGGACCGCGGCGACGACCTCGTTCGCGACGCTCGTCACCCGCAGCAGGGCCTGGCGCCGGCGCACGTTCTGGCGCTCCAGATAGTTCCACGTCGCGAGGCCGTCGAAGACCATCTGCCGGACCTCGATGCGGACGTCGTATCCCCACTTCGCCACCGCGGCGCGCTGGCTCGGCGGAAGCCCGAATTCGAACGGGGAACGGTCGATCAGGGCGTCCTCCCGCTCGTCGGTGGACGCGTACGCCGTCACCCGCGGCAGCAACCGGGCGCGCAGCTGGAGGCGGCCCCCCTCCTCGCGCTCGGCCTCGAGACGCGCCGACACCAGCTCGGGGTTGGCCTGCATGGCGCGGTCCAGGGCCGCGGGCAGGTCCCACTCCGCCGGCAACGCCGCGACCGGAGCGGGCCCTGGGGCGGCGGCGAGCGGCGCCGCGACCAGCAGGGCCGATCCGAGACGAAGGATGATGCGAAGCAGGAAGGAGACAGCTGCCATGGAGGGAACCGGGACGCGCACGGGGGACCGCGGCGGAACGGGGATGCCATGCCGCGACCCCCGGCTTAGCAACGCTGAATTGGAGCCGGAACCCGCCTCGCCGGTGCGCCCGGGCCCGACGCGACCGCTCGGGCGGCCCGCTGTATTTCAGGTTTGCAAAGCCCCGCGCCGCCCGGAGTTTTGGGCCCCTTCCCGAGATGATCGTGCAGCAAAACCCGGTGGCGGCCCAGTTCCAGCGAGTGGCGAACGACATCGCCGCGAGGCTCGCCCAACTGGCCAAGGAACCGCCCGACCTCCTCACCTACCTGCGCGTCCACGCCGAGTGCATCGCGACCAGCCTGCGTCCCGCCGGCTTCGCCTACGAGATGCAGAACGGCCAGAACTACCAGCGCCTGCTCCACAGCAACCTGGAGTCCCTCAACTACCCCGGCATGCCGGAGCAGGAGAACGCGTTCCTGCGCGCGATCCGGCTCGCCGCCGCCCGCCGGCAACCGGTCCGCATCGGGCCCCACACGCTCCCCTCCGCCGGTCTCCACGGCCTGGCGCCCGAGGACGCCCCGGCGCCCGAGGAGCTGCCGATCTTCAACCGCACCGGCTTCGAGCAGCTGTTCATTCCCATCCCGCTCGGACAGACCACCGTCGGCGTGCTGCACATCTGGTTCGAGCCCGGCGCGGCCGACTTCTCGCAGGCCCGGGTCGGGCTGCTGCAGAAGGTGTGCGCCGAGGTCGAGCTCTACCTCAAGGCCCGCCGCCTGAGCGACATCTCCCAGGAGGTCACGCGGCTGACCAGCTACTCGCGCCTGCTGGAGAGCCTGAGCGGCGACCTCGACCTGGATTCCGTCGGGTGGAACATCGTCAACTTCGCCCGGGAGACGATCTCCTGCGACCGCGTGTGCCTCTTCGTCGCGAAGAACTACGAGCAGACCGTCCCGGGCGCGGAGGTCGAGCAGACGCTCGCCCACGAATTCGAGCTGCACGCGTGCAGCGGACTCAAGAACGTCAACCCCCGGAGCGAGCAGGCCGTGGTCCTGCGGCGGGTCGCCCAGCGGCTCACCCAGAACTCGCTGGTTCCGCTGGACCTGCCGGGCAGGCCGAAGCCGGGCGAGGGCTCCGGCCCGGCCGCGACGCTCGCGCCCGCGGGCGCCGACGGCAACGGGAGCGCGCCGAACGGCGCGGTCGCGGCTCCGGCCGCCCCCGCCAAGCCCCCCGTCGCGAAGACCGAGCGCAAGCGGCCCGTGGTGCAGCTCACGCTCATCAACCGCGCCACCCTCAAGGCGACCGCCAACCCCGAGGTGGAGGTCCAGGAGTACTTCGAGGTCATGCCCATGAACTGGGCCACGGTGCTGCCGCTGTTCGACCGGAACAACCGGGTCTGCGGCATCTTCCTCTTCGAAGGCGTGAAGCCCGCGGAGAACCTCTCGGCCGCCTTCGTCCGGATGCTCGACCTCAGCACGTCCGCGGGGCGGGCGCTGGGCACGGCGCTCTACTGGAGCCGCCAGCCCTCCGTCCGGATCGCCCAGCGCTACGTCCGCAAGAAGCAGGAGTGGGTCAACACGCCCGCCCGGGCGAAGTTCCTCAAGTACGGCCTGCCCGTGCTCATCCTCGTCGCCCTGCTCCTGCTGCCCATCACCTACAGCCTCAACGGCGACGCGACCCTGCTGCCCGTGAACCAGGTGAAGCTGCCGTCGCTCGTCGGCGCGCGCCTCGTGAGCGTGCACGTGCGCGAGGGCCAGGCGGTGAAGCGCGGCCAGATCCTCGCCGAACTGGACACGCGGGACCTGCTGCTCCAACTGCGCCAGGCCGAGCAGGACCGCGAACGGGCGCTCCTCGACAGCCAGACGGCGATGGGCCTCGGGGACGAGTTCCGGATGCACGTCGCCCGCATCAACGCCGAGAAGTCGCGGGCCATCGCCGACAAGCTCCGGCTCGACATCGAACGCTCCACGTTCCGCGCCCCGATCGACGGCGTCGTGCTCGGGGCCCAGACCCTGTCCAACCGGCTCGGCGACGTCATCCGCCCCGGCGAGAGCGTGCTCGACGTCGTCGACCCGACCCGTTGGCAGGTGAAGGTCAGCATGCGCGAGCAGGACCTGATCTACCTGAGCGACCGGCTGGCGGAAAAGGGCCGGGTGCCCGTCTCCCTGTCCCTCGCCGCCAATCCGGCCCGCAAGTACCCGCTCGAGGTCACGTCGGAGAAGCAGATCGCCTTCGGCCTGGACACGGCGCGGGGCAAGTACGACTTCAGCGTGATGCTGCCGCTCGAGACCGAGCTCGGCGACGCGTCGCTGCTCAAGTCCGGCTTCGGCGGCCGCGCCAAGTTCGACACCGGCCGGCGTCCGGCCTTCTACGTGCTGTTCCGCGATTTCGCCAACTTCCTCCGCGTCCGATTCTTCTGAGCATGTCGCCCTCGATCCGCCACCTTCTCCTGTGGGGCTGCCTCGCCGCGCTGGGCGCGGCCGTCGCCGGCGCGCAGGTCGCCCTGCCCTCCTCCGAGGCGAGCCCCACCGAGGGTTCGCGCGGTTCGCTCCGCTCGGTCCTCCGACCGGTCGCCGACATCCGCGTCAGCTCCCGTGCCGCCGGGGTCATCCAGACCTTCCACGTCGAGGAAGGGGCGACGCTCAAGGCCGGCGACCCGATCCTGTCCCTCGACATGGACGCCGAGCGGGCGGAGGTGGCCCAGGCCGAGGCCATGATCGCCGGCGCCAAGGCCGAGCTCGAGCGCGCCACCCTGGAGTACGAGCGGGTCCGGCCGCTCAGCGCCGAGAACATCTTCAGCGAGAAGCAGCTGGTCGAGGCCCGCACCTCCCGCGACCTCGCGGCCAGCCGCCTCGCGCAGGCCGAGGCCGCGCGCGACCTGGCCCGGAGCCGCCTCGCCAACCGCACCCTGACGTCGCCGATCCAGGGCGTCTTCCTCAAGACCAGCAAGTCGGTCGGCGAGGCCGTGGAACGCTTCGAGACCGTCGCCCGCGTGATCGACGCCTCGCGCCTCGAGATGGTCGTCTACTGCGATGCGCGCTACTTCCGGGTCCTCAGCCGCACCCCGCAGGCCCAGGTGGCCGTGGTGCTGCCCTCCGGCGAACAGAGGACGGTCCAGGCCGCCGTGTCGCACGTGGACCCGATCATCGACCCCTCGAGCGGCACCTTCCGGGTCAGGCTCCAACTCGCGGTGACCGACGAGATCGCGGCGGGCTACACCGCCATCCTGCTGCCCCCCCAAGTCTGAGTTTGACCTGACCACCCCGCGAACGGCACACTGCCGGTCCCCCGGAAATGCTCCCGCTCCCACAACGCGTCCGCAGTCTCCGCCTGGAATGGCTGGAGTCGCGCACGCTTTTGGCCGGCCTCGGATTCGAGGACGCGCTCGCCCAGGTCTCGCCGGCGGTCAAGGGTTCGGGTGACTTCACCCTCGGTTTCAACGCCCGCATCGGCTCCAGCGAGCTGTTCGTGACGGGCTCCAGCGCGGGGACGATGACGATCGACTTCGACCTCCTGCCGTCGTTCGTCACCGCGGTCACCGTCCAGGATTTCGAGAATGTCACGTTCACCGGCACCGACGTGCTGAACAAGCTGGTCGCGACCAACATCAAGACGCTCGACGCCGACAACATCACGGTGAAGGTCGGCCTCTACGCGAACAACGTGCAGACGGTCTCCCTCGCGTCGGGCGGCGGCCTCGCCGTGCTGAACGGGTCGTCGAGCAAGCTCGAGATCGCGAACCTCGACAACACGCTCATCATCTCGGACCTCCAGTCGCTCGCCATCGACTCGAAGAGCGCGAACGTCTCGATCGTCAGCCTGAACAGCACCCAGACCGTCTCGATGCTGTACTCGGCGGAGCAGGTCTCGGTGGCCGGCCTCACCGACTCGGGGGCGCAGGTCAAGTTCCTGCCGGCCGGCGGCGATTCGACCGGCAATCCCAACGGCTCCGGCAACGTGGTGACGGTGACTCCCAACGAGCAGACGAACATCCTCATCGCGCGGATCCGCGAGATCCTGCGGACGGGCGGCCAGGGCAACCCGCTCGCCGTCCTCGATTCGATGACGCAGGTCGAGCTCTCCCCGCCGCTGGCGGCGGCCGTCGTCTCGACGCGCCTGGAACCGCACTCCGGCCGGGTGGCCTTCGATACGGCGGTCCCTCCCCAGCAATCGCCCGACCTCACCTTCGGAGCGGAGAGGATCCCGACTCTCGGCGAATTGGAGCTCCGGGGCGCCACGGTCGCGGCCGGACGGCCCGACGTCGCCGATGTCGTCCTTCCCGCGGACTGGGCGCAGGCGGGCCCCGTGAGCGGAGCGACGGCGTTCCCGGCGACGGTCGGAGAGATCCTCAACCTCGGGGCCGAGAACCCGGACGAGGCCCGGCTCGTGACTCCCGAGGCGCAGGCGCTCTTCCTCGAGAGCCTGCAGGCCGAGACCCGCTCCCTGCGCGACGTGGTCCTCGACGGCCTCGCCGCGGAGATCGTCCCCGGCGAGCGCAGCGCCTTCCTGCTCGTCGACCCGAAGCCCGTCCGTTCCGCCTACGAGCGGAACCGCGAATCCTCCCTGCAGGAGATCGCCTGACGCGGGCCGGTCGGGGCCGCGGAGTCGGGCGAGAATGGACAGGCGTCCTGACGCCGGCTTGCGCCGCGGTCGGCTAGCCCTTCCTCTGTTGGTCCCCGCTCCCGCGTGAACCTGCTCTTCGTCAACTACGGCGACTTCACCACCAACAGCCTGAACCACATCGCCGGGTTCGCGGCGCGGCTGACCGCCGCCGGCCACGCCTGCGTGGTCGCGGTGCCCGACGGAGCGGAGACCGTCGCCCACGTGCCGGAGCCGCGGGGCTTCACTCCCGCGACGTTCGCCCAGGTGCTGGCCTCGCGCGGGGCGCTGTTCCCCGGCGGCGCCACCGCCGACGTCCTCCACGCCTGGACCCCGCGCGAGGGCGTGCGGAGGTTCGTGCTCGCCCACCAGGCGCTGGCCCCGGCCACCCGCGTCGTCGTCCACCTCGAGGACAACGAGGAGTTCCTGCTCGAGGCC
This sequence comes from uncultured Opitutaceae bacterium, assembly GCA_964460895.1. Lineage (GTDB taxonomy): Bacteria > Verrucomicrobiota > Verrucomicrobiia > Opitutales > Opitutaceae > Didemnitutus. The sequence continues at coordinate 15,257 of CAYWTK010000005.1, read as the reverse complement.
TTCGGCGGCCGGCCGGTGGCCGAGCTGCGCGCGCTGCCGCAGCAGGCCTTCCCCTTCCCGATGGTCGACGGCCTGTCCCATCCCGTCCGCTACCGCCAGCTGCTCCGACTGGCGGACGCGGTCACGGTCATCGTCGACCGGCTGTCCGAGTTCGTCCCGCCGGGCGTCCCCGCCCACCGGCTCGAACCGCTCGTCGACCCCGCCCTCTTCCATCCCGCGCCGGCGGACCGGGAACTGCGCCGGCGGCTCGGCCTCGGGGACGGCGAGCGGGTCCTCGCGTTCACGGGCAGCGTCACGTTCGCCAACGCCGAGGAGATGCGCGCGCTCTACGGCGCCGTGCGCCGACTCAACCTCGCGGGCACGCCGACCCGCCTCGTGCGCACCGGGTTCACGCACCCGGACTTCGCGCGGAGCCTCGGCTTCGACCCCGCGCCGTTCGTGCTCGAGCTCGGCTTCCGGCCGAAGGCCGAGCTGCCGGGGCTCCTCGCGCTGGCGGACGCGCTGGTGCAGCCCGGCGCGCCCGGACGCTTCAACGACTACCGTCTGCCCTCGAAGCTGCCCGAGTTCCTCGCGATGGGCCGTCCGGTCGTGCTCCCCGCGACGAACCTCGGCGCGGAGCTGCGCGACGGCGAGGAGGCGATCCTCCTGCGGGACGGCTCGGCCGAGGCGATCGCGGAGGCCTGCCTCCGCGTCTTCGCGGATCCGGAGCTCGCGGGCCGGCTCGGGCGCCGCGCCGCCACCTGGGCCGCGCGGCGCTTCGACCCCGCGGTCCGGACCGCGGAGCTGGCCGCCCTCTACGCCGCCGTCGCCGCGCGCCCGGCGCGGACGGAGTGGAGCGCCCTGGACGCCGGGCGGCCGGCCGAGGCGCCGCTGCTGCTGCGACGGCTGGCCGCGGAGTCGGCCGGGAACGCGGAGCTGCTCGCCGACCTCGCGGCCGCCGCGCGGCAGGACGGGGCGGACCTCGCGGCCGGCGCCCGCACGGCCGACGACCTCCGCCGCCACGCCGCCGGCCTGGAGGTCGCCCGCGCCGCGCGGGAGCGGGAGATCGCGGACCTCGAGGTCACGCTCGGCAACGTGCGCGCCCACGCCGCCGGCCTGGAGGTCGCCCGCGCCGCCCGGGAGCGGGAGGCGAACGACCTGCGCGCCGAGGTGGCCGAACGCGACCGCGAGCTCGACTCCCTGCGCGCCGCCGCGTCCCGGCTCGAACGGGACGCGCAGGAGTTCGCGGAGGAGGCCGCGCGGGAGACGACCCGGCTGCAGGAAGAGCTGCGCGCGAGCGAGCACCGGGTGCAGCGCATGCGGGCGAGCTTCTCCTGGCGCGCCACCGCGTGGATGCGGGCCCTGCGGCGCGCCGTCGTGGATCCCCTGCTGGGTCCCCCGCGGTCCCCTCCGGCCCCGCCCCCGTCCGCCCGGCTCTTCGCCGACCGGTCGCGCGCGCTGGTCCTGCATCCGTCGGCCCCGACCTTTCACTGCGCCGTCGACGCGCCGCGCCGCTGGCCCGAGCAGGCGCAGGGGCTCACCGTCCGGGGATGGGTCGTCGCCGGCCCCGCCGGCCCCGTCCTCGCCGTGCGCGCGCGCATCGGGCCGCGCGTGTACGCAGCCGAGTGCGGCCTCACCCGCCCGGACATCGGCCACGCGTTCCCGCACGCCCCCGGCGCCGACAGGTCCGGCTTCCGGCTGACGGTCGACCTCGAGGGCGCCGACGAGCGCATCGAGCTCGAAGCCCGCGTCGCCGACGCGGTGTGGCACACCTTCTTCACGCAGCGGCTCGGGGTCGCCGACCAGCACGCGGTGCGCGGCACCTACGAGCACTGGGTGAGGGAGTGCGACACGCCGACGCCGGAGCGGATCGAGGCGCTGCGCGCGCGGGCGCGGGCGCTCGCGGACGGCCCGCTCCTCTCGGTGCTCATGCCCGTGCACAACACGCCGCAAAAGTGGCTCCTGCGGGCGATCGAGTCGGTGCGCGCCCAGGTCTATCCCCGCTGGGAGCTCTGCGTCGCCGACGACGCGTCCACCGCGCCGCACGTGCGGAAGGTGCTGGAGCGCGCCGCGGCGGAGGACGCGCGCATCAAGGTCGTCCACCGCGACCGCAACGGCCACATCTCCGCGGCCTCGAACTCCGCGCTGGCGGTCGCGAGCGGTGATTTCTGCGCCCTGCTCGACCACGACGACGAGATCCCGTCGCACGCGCTCCTGCTGCTCGCCGAGCGGGTGGCGCGGCACCCCGACGCGGAGCTGGTCTATTCCGACGAGGACAAGATCGACGAGACGGGGCAGCGGTTCGACCCGCACTTCAAGCCCGACTGGAATCCGGACCTGCTCGCCAGCCAGAACTACCTCTCGCACCTGACCATCGTCCGCACCGCCACGCTCCGCCGCGTGGGCGGCTTCCGCGAGGGCTTCGAGGGTGCGCAGGACTGGGACCTCTTCCTGCGCGTCGCCGACGCCGTGCCGGCCGCGACGATCCACCACGTGCCCCACGTGCTCTACCATTGGCGCGCGATCACCGGTTCCACCGCGACCCAGCTGCACGAGAAGGACTACGTCGTGCGCGCCGCGCGCCGCGCGCTCGAGGAGCATCTCGCGCGCCGCGGCGAGGCGGCGGAGCCGCGCCTCGCCCGCGGTGCCCACTGGCGGATCGTCCGGGCCCGCCCGGATCCCGCCCCGCTCGTCACGCTGATCATCCCGACCCGGAACCGGCGCGAGCTGCTCGCGACCTGCGTCGAGAGCATCCACGCGCGCACCGACTATCCCCGCTACGAGATCCTGGTCGCGGACAACGACTCGGACGATCCGGAGCTGTTCGCCTTCTACGAGCGCATGAAGGGACGGGGCAATTTCGCGGTGCTCCCCTGTCCCGGGGAGTTCAACTACTCGGCCATCAACAACCGCGCCGCCGCCGCCGCGCGGGGGGACATCCTCGGCCTGCTCAACAACGACCTCGAGACCCTGCACCCCGAGTGGCTGGACGAGCTGGTGGCGCACGCGGTGCGGCCGGACGTCGGCTGCGTCGGGGCGAAGCTCTACTTCCCCGACCGGCGGATCCAGCACGCCGGCGTGGTGACGGGACTCGGCGGGGTCGCGGGCCACGCCTTCAAGGGCTTCGCCCGCGACGAGCCGGGCACGCCCCAGTTCCGCCCCCATGTCGTGCACAACGTCTCGGCCGTTACCGGGGCCTGCCTCGTCGTCCGGCGCGAGGTGTACCGGCGGGTCGGCGGGCTCGACGAGGCGGAGCTGGCGGTCGCGTTCAACGACGTGGACTTCTGCCTCAAGGTCGAGGCGCTCGGGCTGCGCAACGTGTTCACGCCCTTCGCCGAGCTCCTCCACCACGAGTCCGCCAGCCGGGGCTCCGAGGACTCCCCGGAGAAGGTGCGGCGCTTCCAGCGCGAGATCGAGGTGATGAAGCGGCGCTGGGGCGACCGCCTGCTGCGCGATCCCGCCTACAACCCGAACCTCACGCTCGACGCGGAGGACTTCGGCCTCGCCTACCCTCCGCGCGCCTCTTTCCTCTGATCCGCCCGAGATGACGAACGAGCCGTCCGCCGCCCCGCCCGCCCCCGCGGCGGCCCCCCGCCCGCGGTGGCGGCGCGCCCTGCTCCAGTCGGCGCTCGTCGCGGTGCTGTGGCCCTCGCTGATGGTGTTCCCGGGCGCGCCCGAAGCGGGGCTCGACGCCTCCTGGCAGCTGCTGCTGATCCACGCCTACGCCGAGGGCTGGCAGTTCGGCCGGGAACTGGTCTTCACCTGGGGCCCCTGGGGATTCCTCAACGGCCATTACCATCTGGGCGACACCGGGGCGGCGGCGAAGCTCGCGTGGGAGACCGCGGGACGCCTCGTGCTCGCGGTCGCGATCGTCCGCCTGTCCGCGACCCTCGTCGCCTGGCGTCAGGTCGTGGTCGTGGCGGGGCTCGCGCTGGCCGGCTGGCTCTTCGTCGACACGGCCTTCTACCTCGCCATCGCCCTGCTGGTCGGCGCGGGGCTGCTGCGGCCCGGCGGGGCGCTCGGCGAGCGGGTCGCGTGGGGGCTGCTGCTCGCGTTCCTCAGCTGCCTCAAGTTCACCTACCTCGTGGTCGCGGCCGGGGGCGTCGCGCTCGCCGTCGCCGCCTGCGCGGGGCGGCGGGAATTCCGCGCCGGCGCGGCGACCGGCCTGGCCTACGCCGGCGGCTTCGTGGCCTGGTGGGCCGCCGCGGGCCAGCACCCCGACCACATCTGGCCCTACCTCGTGCGCAGCCTCGAGCTCACCTCGGGCTACGGCGACGCGATGGGCGTGGAGGAGCCGCGCGCCGTCTTCGCCTGGGGCGCGGGCCTGCTGGCGGCGGGCGCGGCGTACCTGGTCGGCTTCCTCCGCCGGCATCCCGACCGCGTCGCCGCGTGGAGCACGGCGCTCTTCCTGGGCGCGCTCGGCCTGGTCGTCTGGAAGGGCAGCTTCACCCGGGCCGACGGACACGTCTTCGGCTTCTTCCTCTTCGCCGGGCTGGCCGGCGTCGCGCTGCCCGGCCTCTGCGAGGGGGGGCGGCGGCCGCACTGGCTCGACCTCTCCCTCGTCGCGGCCCTCTGCGGCATCGCCGCGTTCGAGTCGGGCCTGCTGGAGCGCATCCCGCGCATCGGGGTGGCCCGCATCGCGGCGAACTACGCCGCGCTGCCGAAGGTCCCGCGGATGCCGGAAGGGTGGCGGCAGGCGCGGGCCGCCGCCGAGGCGGCCCACGCGCTCCCGCGGCTCCGCGCGATCATCGGCCGGGGGACGGTGGACGTGTTCCACCACGAGGCGGCGGTCGCGCTCCTCAACGGCCTCGCCCTCCGGACCCGGCCGATCTTCCAGAGCTACTCGGCGTACACGCCCCGGCTGGCCTGGCGCAACTGGCGCTTCTACCGGACGCCGGAGACCGCCCCCGAGTTCGTGCTGTGGCGGCACCAGACGATCGACGGACGCTTCCCCACCCAGGACGACGCCCTGCTCGCCGCCGAGCTCGGCCGCGGCTACGCCCCGGTCGCGGAGGAGGGCGGCTTCCTGCTGCTGCGCCGCCTCGCGCCCCTGCCCGCGGAACGCTCGGCGCGGCGCCTCCTGCACGAGCGGAGCGTGCCGCTCGGCGAGGACGTGGCCGTGCCGGCCTCCGCGCCGCACCCCCTGTGGCTGCAGGTCGAGCTGCGGCTCTCGCGCCTCGGCCGCCTCCGGGCGCTGCTCTACAAGCCGCCGCAGGCGCACCTCGTCACGACCGACTCGGACGGGGCGCAGCGCACCTGGCGGCTCCTGCCCCGGGTCGCGGCCGACGGCTTCCTGCTCGACCCGGTGCTCGAGACGCAGGCGGACTTCGCCGCCTACCTGGGGTCGCGCGGGGCGCGGACCGTGCGGAGCGTCCGGCTGGAGGTCCGCCCGGAGGACCGGGAGTTTTTCGCCATCGTCTGGGAGCTGCCGGTCGTGCGGTTCTGGGCGCTGACCGACCTCGTGCTCGAGGCCACGGGACGCTTCGCCCCGCTCGTCGCCGCCGGCGTCTTCGCGACCGAGCCCGCGGCGGTCGCGAGCCCGCACCCGCTCGAGATCCACGCCAGCCCCGCGGGCCCTGTGGTCCAGGTGCACGCGCCCGCCGAGCTCCGCTTCCCGGTTCCCGCGGGCGCCCGGACGGTGACGGGGCGATTCGGGCTGCGCGACGGGGCGCACGTCGGCGACTCCGCCACCGACGGGGTCCGCTTCACGCTCGCGCTGGAGGGGCCCGACGGCGCCGCGCTGCCGCTGTGGGAGCGCGCGCTCGATCCCGTGCGCCAGGGCGGGGACCGCGGCCCGCAGACGTTCGCGGTCGACCTGCCCGCCTCCGCGGGCGCCACGCTCGTCCTGCGCGCGCTGCCCGGGTCGGACGACCGGTCGGACTGGTCCTATTTCGGGGGCGTCGCCTTCGCGTCGCCGCCGTCCCGGCCATGACGACCCGTCCGTCCGGCGAACGAACGGCCGCCCGCGCGATCGCCCTGGGCGGCGTCGCCGCGCTGCTGCCGCCGCTCTGGCAGTGGGGCGCGTTCCGCGAGCTCTACTGGTTCGGCGACGAGTGGGACCTGCTCTCCCAGATCGACCAGGCCGGGTTCGGGCCCTGGGTGTGGTCGGTCTTCGCGGAGAACTTCGTGCCGCTCTTCAAGGTGCTGTGGGGCGGCGCGGTGCTCCTCTCCGGCGGGAGCTACGGGGTGATGCTCGCCCTGCTCTGGGCCACGCACGCCCTCAACGCCGTGCTCTTCGCGCGCCTGCTCCACCGCGCGGGCTTCCCGCTCGCCGCGGTCGTCGCCTGCCAGCTCACGTTCGGCCTGTCGGTCGTGAACATCGAGACGCTGGCCTGGACCGTGCAGTGGTCCGCCGTGCTGGCGACGACGTTCCTCCTGCTCGGACTGCTGGCCGTCGTGGGGCGGCGCGGCGCGGCCGCGGCCTTGCCCGCCCTCGTGCTGAGCTCGGCGGCGAGCGCGCTCTCCTTCTCGCGCGGCGTGCTCACGGGCGCGCTGCTGGCGCTCGTCCAGCTCTGGCCGCAGGCGCGCCTGCGGCTCGACCTCCGCGGACGCGCGCTGGGCCGCGCCGCCGCCTGCCTCCTGCCGGCGGCCGCGACCGCCGGCGTCATCGCGGTCTTCGCCTCCGGCAACCACCGCTCGCTGGAGGGGCATCTCCCGGAGGCGGCGACCTACGCCGCGTGGTACTTCGCGCTCAACCCGCTGCACCGCCTCGCCGCCGTGGATTCCTACGGGCCGCTCACGACCGGCCTGGTCGGGGCGGTGAAGCTCGGACTCCTCGCGTGGGGCCTGCGGCGGGCGGGCGCGGAGCAGCGGCACCTGCTCGCGGCGCTCCTCGCGTTCGACCTCGGCAACTCCGTCCTGCTGGGCATCGGCCGCCACCACACGGGCCTCGAGACCGCCATCAGCTCGCGCTACCAGTACGGGTCGCTGCTCGCGACCCTGCCGTTCCTCGGCCTCGCGTTCCACGCGGCGCTGGAGCGCGTGCCGCGCGCGCTGCACCTGCGCCGGGCGGCGGCGGCGCTCCTCGCGGCCGGCGGGATCGCCTACGCCCTCCACGGCTGGAGCCGGGAGGCGCCCGGCTTCGCGGAGTCGCGCGGCACCGTCACCCGCCGCCTGCTGCACGAGGACCCCGCGCCGCCCGCGATGGGCGCGGTGCCGGGCATCCCCTTCCTCGCGACGGAGCGCGCCAAGGAGCTGCAGCGGCGCTTCGGCCTGGAGTGACCGCGGCCTTCCGATGACGCCTCGCCCGCTTTCGCCCCGCCGCGCCGCCTGGCTGCTCGCCGCCGCCGGCCTCGTGGCCCTCAAGCTGTGGCTGGTCGGCGCGCAGTCCATCTTCGCGCTGACCTTCGCCACCCACGACGACGCGCTCTTCCTCGCGCGCGCGCAGGACCTCCTCGCCGGCGACTGGCTCGGGCCGTACCACCAGCTCACGCTCGCCCACGCGCCGATGTACCCGCTGTTCATCGCCGCGGCCTGGCTGGCCCACGTGCCGCTCTTCACGGCCCAGCAGGTCCTCCACGCCGCCGCCTGCGCGGCGCTCGTCGCCGCCCTGCGCCCGCTGCTCCGCGGCCCGGCGCCGGCCCTGCTCGTCTTCGCCGTCCTGCTGTTCAACCCGGTGACCTTCGACGCGGAGATCCACGCCCGCGTGCTGCGGCAGAACCTGCTGCCGGGCCTGACGCTGCTCGTGCTCGCCGGCGTCGTCGGCTTCGTCGCGCGCGGCGACCAGCCGGCCGGGCGCGCCGGGCGCTGGCTGGTCCTGACCGCCGTCGCGCTGCCGGCCTTCTGGCTCACGCGCAACGAGAGCGTCTGGCTGCTGCCCGCGCTCGGGGTGGTCGGGGCGTACGGCGCCGCGGTCGTCTGGCGCACCGGCCGGCCGGACCGCGGCCGGCGCCTCGCCCGGCTGGTGCTGGTGCCGCTGGCCGGCTGGGCGCTCGGGGTGGGAACGGTCGCCGCCGTGAACTGGCGGGTCTACGGGGTCTTCACGACCACGGAGTTCAAGCAGCGGGACTTCAACGACGCCTACGGCGCGCTCTGCCGCGTCGAGCCGGCGCGCTGGCGGCAGTTCATCCACGTGCCGCGCGAGGTGCGCGAGCGGCTCTACCCGCACAGCCCGGCCTTCGCCGAGCTCCGCCCGCACCTCGAGGGCGACCTCGGCCTGGCGTGGGCCGGCATCTCCGGGGCGGTGCACCACATTCCCGCCGAGGAGCGCGAGATCGGGGCCGGCTGGTTCATGTGGGCGCTGCGCGACGCCGTCATCCGGGCCAGCCACGGAGGGTCCGCCCCCGAGGTCGCGGCCTTCTACCGCCGGCTCGCGCGGGAGGTGAACGCGGCGTGCGACCAGGGGCTGGTCGCGGCCGGGCCGCGGCGCTCGGGCTTCCTGCCGCCGCTGCGCCGCGAGCACGCGGTCCCGTTCCGGGACTCGGCCCTCGCGGCGTTCCGGCTGCTCGTCCGCTTCGACCAGATGACCGTCCGCACCGCGCCGAGCCTGGGCACGCCGGAGGCGCTCGCGCACTTCGCCCACCTCACGCGGGGCCGCCTCAGCCCGCCCGCCGGGGCGGCGGCGGCGCCGGTGCCGCTCGAGTCCGCGCGGCTCGCGGTCCTCGAGGCCCTGCTGCGGGGCTACGCCTTCCTTTCGCCGTGGGCCGGGGGCGCCGCGCTCCTCGCGCTGGCGGCGGCGGGCGTCCGCGCGTGGCGGCGGCGGTCCGTGCCCTTCTTCCTCGTCCTCGCGCTCGCGTGCGCCGCCTCCCTCGCCGCGCTGCTCGCCATCGTCGCCCTGATCAACGCCACGTCGTTCCCCGCGCTCACCACCGGGTACCTCAGCGGCAGCTACGGCCTGTGGCTGCTCTTCTGCCTCAGCGGCTGGCTGGCCCTGGCCGAACCGCGCCCGTCGACGCCCTAGCCGCGGCGGAACAGCTCCCGCAGCAGGAAGACGCCCAGCCGGCGGCCGGTGCGGAAGAGCGGGAAGCGCGTCTGCCCGTGGAGATAGGGCGCCTCCTGCACCGGGAACTCGACGACCGGAAGCCCGAGCCGGTAGGCGCGCACCACCATCTCGAGGTCGATCGTCACGCCCGTGGGCGCGGGCCGCATGCGCCGGAAGGCGTCGACCGTGAAGCCCTTCACGCCGTGCAGCACGTCGCGGACGCGCGGACCGCGGCGGCGCCAGACGAGCGCGGCGAAGAGGCTGAGCGCGCCCACGCCCCACTTGCGGGGCTTGAACAGCTTGCCGTCCTCCTCGTTGCGGGCGCCGGGCAGGTTGCGGCTCGCCACCACCATCGCGTGGCCCTCGTCGAGCCGACGCGCGATCTCGACGGTGATGGCGGGATCGAGCGTGCCCTTGGGGAAATAGACGACGACCGCGTCGCAGCGCGAGCGCTCCACCGCCTCGGCGTAGGCGGCGTTGAGGCTCCGGCGCCGCTGGCGGTGGACCGGGATGCCGACCGACGCGAGGTACTCCGGCGTGCCGTCGGTCGAGCCGCCGTCGACGGCGAAGACCTCGTCGAATGCGTCGCGCGGCAGCCGCGGCACGTCGATGCGGCAGCCGGCGCATTCGTTCCAGACCACGAGCACGAGCGACTTGGTGATCCTAGCCACGGAGGGCCTCCTCGGCGGCCGCGAGGGCCAGGTCGACGGCGACGTCGGAGTTCATGTGCTCCCACAGCCCCCAGCGGCCGAGCGGCGTGATGCGGCGCGCCCGCGCCCAGGCAGCGATCGCGGCCACCGCGGCGGGTTTGCCCCGCGTGTTCACCGGGTAGGCGAACTCGTTGCGGTGCCGGAAGCCCGCGGCCGGCCCGCTGCGCGCCGCGTTGGTCTCCGTCCAGTGCCCGCGCGCGCCGCGGCAGAAGTTGTGCCGCAGCAGGCGCCGGTGCGGCGTGACGCGCTCGTCCGGCTCGTAGGTCCAGTGCGCGCGCGTCGGCCGGTCCTCCGGCACGTAGTCCACGTCGACCGCGGTGTGGACGAGCCCCGCCACGGCCGCGTCGACTTCCGGGGGCAGCACCCCGAGGCCGCGCCAGGCGGTCCATGGGATCGTGGTGACGAGCCGCTCGTAGCGGTACGTCCCGTTCACGACGCGCGCGTCCAGGTCGAGCGACCGCAGCGGGCAGCCCGTCACGAGGCGCGGGCCGAGCGCGGCGCCGAGCCGGCGCCACACCTCGCCGTAGCCGTGGCGCCGCGGGTAGAGGAACGTCCCGTGGGCGGGCAGCGAGCCGGCCGCGGCCCGGCGCCGGCAGCTCTCCAGCGTCTCGGCGTAGGAGACGCTGGGCAGCTTGTGCAGCCAGTAGGTGCCGAGCTCCTCGAGCGGACGGCACCACATCTTCCGGTTGTAAGGCAGCAGGTAGTCGTCCGCGATGCGGTCGCCGAGCTTCCAGCGCACCCAGGCCTCGAAGCCCGCGGGCTCGGGCGCGCCCGTCACGCAGCCGGCCTGCGCGATCGACGCGAGGAACTCCTCCTGCAGCGCCGGCGGCAGCTGCCAAAGGTTCGCCTCGAAGGGATGATCGATCTCGTGCCCGCGGAAGAGGATGGTGGCGACCCGGGAGTGCTCCTCCCACTCGCCCCGCGGCATGGCCCGGAAGAGGAACTCGAGCACGCGCGGCCGGCGCACGTCGAGGAAGTGCCCGCCCCCGATGTCCAGCGGCGCGCCGTCGACCTCGACCGACCGGCAGAGGCCGCCGGCCTCCGCCTCGCGCTCGAGCAGCACGAAGGAGGTCTCGCCCGCCTGCAGCAGGCGGTTGGCGAAGGTCAACCCGGACGGACCGGCCCCCAGGATGCAGTAGCGGACACCGACCATCCGCCGAGGAAGGGAGGATTTCGGCGGGGAATCCAGAGATAACTTTTCGGCGATATCGGACTTCTCCCCGCCCGCGACTGCCGCCAACATGCGCCCCGCCATGCCCTCCGCCCCGGCCCGCAAGACCATCCTCGTCACCGGCTCCTCCGGCCTGATCGGCTCCGAGGTCTGCGTCTTCTTCGCCGCCCAGGGCTACCGCGTGCACGGCGTGGACAACAACCAGCGCGCCGTCTTCTTCGGCCCGTCGGGCGACACCCGCTGGAACCAGCGCCGGCTCGCGGCCGAGATCCGCGGGTACGTGCACCACGAGCTCGACATCCGCGACCGCGCCGGGGTGCTCGCGCTGGTCAGGGAAGTCCGGCCCGACGTCATCGCCCACACCGCGGCCCAGCCCTCGCACGACCGCGCGGCGGCGATCCCGTTCGACGACTTCGACACCAACGCGGTCGGCACGCTCAACTTCCTCGAGGCCGCCCGCCAGGCCTGCCCGGAGTCGCCGTTCGTCCACCTGAGCACGAACAAGGTCTACGGCGACGCCCCGAACCGGCTCCCGCTGCTCGAGCTCGAGACCCGCTGGGACTACGCCGACCCGGCCCATGCCCACGGCATCCCCGAGTCGTTCACCATCGACCAGTCCACGCACTCGCTCTTCGGCGCCTCCAAGGTCGCGGCCGACGTCCTGGTGCAGGAGTACGGCCGCTACTTCGGCCTGCCCACCTGCGCCCTGCGCGGCGGCTGCCTCACCGGGCCCAACCACAGCGGCGTCGAGCTGCACGGCTTCCTCAGCTACCTGGTGAAGTGCAACCTCGAGGGCCGCGAGTACCGCGTGTTCGGGTACAAGGGCAAGCAGGTGCGCGACAACATCCACTCGCACGACGTCGCCCGCTTCATGGCCGCGTTCATCGCCGCCCCGCGCGCGGGCGAGGTCTACAACCTCGGCGGCGGCAAGGCCAACTCCTGCTCCATCCTCGAGGCGTTCGCCCTGGCGGAGAAGTTCTCCGGGAGGAGGCAGGTGCACACCTACGTGGACCGGAACCGCGTCGGCGACCACATCTGCTACTACTCCGACCTGCGGAAGATGCGCGCCCATTACCCCTCCTGGGACATCACCATCAGCCTCGAGGAGACCGTCCGCCAGATCGTCGAGGCGTGGCGGACCCGGCCCGCGTCCGCGTGACGCCCCCGGTCCGCGCCGGGCGCGCCGCGCGCTTTCGCCTTTCCCCGCCGGAACGGGCCTGTTTCCCTCCCCTCCCATGCGTTTCCTCCTCTCGGGCGTGTGCGGCTTCGTCGGCAGCACGCTGGCCCGCGCCCTCGTCGCGCGCGGCCACGGCGTCGCGGGCTTCGACTCGTTCATCCGCCCGGGCAGCGAGGCCAACCGCGCGGACCTGAAGGCGCGGGGCGTGCGGCTGTTCCACGCCGACCTGCGGGCGGCGAGCGACGTGGACGCCCTGCCGGACGCGGACGTCGTCATCGACGCGGCGGCCAACCCCAGCGTCCTCGCGGGCGTGGACGGCCGCACGAGCAGCCGGCAGCTCGTCGAGCACAACCTCGGCGGCACGGTCAACCTGCTCGAGTACTGCAAGGCGCGGAAGGCCGGGTTCATCCTGCTCAGCACGAGCCGCGTGTACGCGATCGAGCCGCTGGCCTCGCTGCCGGTCGTGGTCGAGCGCGACGCGTTCCGGCCCGCGCCCGAGCCGGCGCGCTGGCCGGCGGGGCTCACGCCGGCGGGCGTGGACGAGCGCTTCGCGACCACCGCGCCGGTCTCGCTCTACGGCGCGACCAAGCTCGCGTCCGAGGCCCTCGCGCTCGAGTACGGCGAGACGTTCGGGTTCCCCGTGTTCGTCAACCGCTGCGGCGTCCTCGCGGGCGCCGGCCAGTTCGGCCGCGCCGACCAGGGCATCTTCGCCTACTGGATCCACAGCTGGCTCCGGCGGCGCCCGCTGAAGTACCTCGGCTTCGGCGGCGGCGGCCACCAGGTGCGCGACTGCCTGCACCCGCGGGACCTCGTGCTCCTCCTCGAGCGGCAGGCGTCCGCCCCCCGGGTGCCGTCGGCCGACCGGCTGGTGAACGTCTCCGGCGGCGCCGCCTCGGCGACCTCGCTGCGCCAGCTCAGCGCGTGGTGCGCCGGCCGGCTCGGGGCGCACGAGGTGGCGGCGGACGGGACGCCGCGGCCGTTCGACCTTCCGTGGATGGTGCTCGACTCCGCCAAGGCCGCGCGGGTCTGGGACTGGCGGCCGGCGACGCCCGTCGCGGCGGTGCTGGAGGAGATCGCGGCGCACGCCGAGGCCAATCCGGGCTGGCTGGACCTCTCCGCGCCGCTCTGACTCCCGACCTGAGCGATGAACCAAGCCGAACTCTCGAGGATCTACCACCGCCGCTTCGCCCGGACGGCCGCGTACCGGAACCGCGTGTGGCAGGTGCTCACGCGGCACTTCTTCTCCCGCTGGATCGCGGCCGACGCCGCGGTGCTGGACCTGGGGTGCGGCTACGGCGAGTTCATCAACAACATCGCCGCGGCCCGGAAGTACGCGATGGACCTCAACCCCGACGTGCCGGCGCACCTCGCCCCGGGGGTCACCCTCTTCTCCCAGGACTGCTCGCAGGCCTGGCCGCTGCCGGAGGCGTCGCTCGACGCGGTGTTCACGAGCAACTTCTTCGAGCACCTCCCGAGCAAGGCCGCGCTCAGCGAGACGCTCCGCCACGCCCGGCGGCACCTCAGACCGGGCGGCCGGCTCGTCGCGCTCGGGCCGAACATCAAGCTGCTGCACGGCCAGTACTGGGACTTCTACGACCACCACGTGTACCTGACCGAGGCGTCGCTCGGCGAGGCGATGGAGATCGAGGGCTTCGAGATCGAGTTCATCACCCCGCACTTCCTGCCCTTCACGATGGTCGAGGCCCCGGAGTACCCGATGTGCTTCGTCCGCGCCTACCTCGCCCTGCCGCTCGCCTGGCGGGTGCTGGGCAAGCAGTTCCTCATCGTCGCCCGCCGGCCCGCGGGCGCCGCGTGACTCCATGTCCGCGCCCGCCCCGCTCGCGCTCTACAGCGTCGTCATCCCCGCGCACAACGAGGAGGAGTCCCTGCCGCCCACGCTCCGCGACCTCTACGCGGTGCTCGCGCGCGAGGGCGTCCCGCACGAGATCGTGGTCGTCGACGACGCCAGCCGCGACCGCACCTGGGAGGTGCTCCAGCGGCTCCGCGCCGAGATCCCGACGCTCGCCCCGGTGCGCAACGCCGGCCCCAACGGCTTCGGCCGGGCCGTCGTCTGCGGCCTCAACCACATGCGCGGCGACGCCTGCGCGATCATGATGGCCGACGCGTCCGATTCGCCGGCCGACGCCGTGCGCTACTGGCGGCTGCTCAACGAGGGCTGGGACTGCGTGTTCGGGTCGCGCTTCATCAAGGGAGCCGAGGTCGTCGACTACCCCCGCGTGAAGCTCTGGGTGAACCGCGTCGCCAATTTCCTCGTCAAGGTCGGGTTCGCCATCGCGCTCAACGACACCACCAACGCCTTCAAGGCCTACCGGCGCACGGTGATCGACGGCTGCCGCCCCTTCCTCTCCCCCCACTTCAACCTCACCGTCGAGATCCCGCTCAAGGCGATCGTCCGCGGCTACTCCTGGACGGTCATCCCGATCTCCTGGCGCAACCGGAAGCACGGCGAGGCGAAGCTCAAGATCCAGGAGATGGGCAGCCGCTACTTCTTCATCTGCGCCTACGTCTGGCTCGAGAAGTACTTCTCCCGCGGGGACTACCGGCGGAAGTGACCCGGGCCGGAACCCAAACGGCATGTTGACCTCCGGCGCGGGCCGAGGCGTAGTCGTGGGTCCATGATCTACCTGCTCGGAGGCTCCGGCTACGTCGGCCAGGCATACCAGGCCCTGCTCGCGCGCAAGGGCGTCCCGTTCCGCAACCTGCGGCGGGCGGAGTTCGACTACGCCGACGGCGCGCGGCTGGCGGAGCTGCTGCGCCGGGAGCGCCCGGAGTTCCTGATCAACGCGGCCGGCTACACCGGCAAGCCGAACGTCGACGCCTGCGAGCTGCACAAGGCCGAGTGCCTCGCCGGCAACGCGGTCCTCCCCGGCACGGTCGCCCGCGCCTGCGCCGAGGCCGGCGTGCCGTGGGGCCACGTGTCGTCGGGCTGCATCTTCAGCGGCGCGCGGCCGGACGGGTCCGGCTTCACCGAGCGGGACGAGCCGAACTTCACCTTCCGCCGCGGGCCCTGCTCCTTCTACTCCGGCACCAAGGCCCTCGGCGAGGAGGTCCTGGCCGGCGCTCCCCAGGTCTACGTCTGGCGCCTGCGCATCCCGTTCAACGAGGTCGACAACCCCCGCAACTACCTGACGAAGCTGCTGCGCTACGACACGCTGCTCGAGGCGGCCAACTCCATCTCCCAGCTCGACGAATTCGTGGCCGCGACCTTTGCGTGCTGGGAGCAGCGCGTGCCCTTCGGCACCTACAACGTCACCAACCCCGGCCACGTCACCACCCGCG